>NZ_JBFTLQ010000004.1:0-309338 GCF_056396525.1 Cupriavidus sp. 05T41 | reverse complement strand
GGTCCGGCAGCGTCTGCGGATTCGCCGCGACCGGTGCCGCCGCGCTCGCCGCGGACTCGCCGCCCGCCTCGGCGATCAGCCGGCTGGTCTCGAAGGTGAGCTTGCGGAAGATCACCATGTCGTACGCATGGGTCGTATCGAAATACGACGGATGCGCAGGATTGGTGGCGTCGATCAGGTGCAGGTCCAGCACCGGCGCGCCGGTGAGCGCCTGCACGCTGTCGCGCCAGGCCGCCGGCGCCGCGCTGACCTCCTCGATCGGCGTGTCGACCCACACGAAGCGGGCCGCTGCGTTGCCGGCGAGAAAGTCGCGCGCCTCGTCGAGCGAGGCGAGCTGGTGGACCTGGCTGGCGGAAAAACCTAGCAGCTGCATCCGGGCCGGTTCAGCGCGTGAGCAGGCGGGCGGCGTCGCGCGCGAAATAGGTCAGGATGCCGTCGGCGCCGGCGCGGCGGAAGGCCAGCAGCGATTCCATCATGACCTTGTCGTGATCCAGCCAGCCATTCTGCGCGGCGGCCTTGAGCATCGCGTACTCGCCGCTGACCTGGTAGACGTAGGTGGGGAAGCGGAACTCGTCCTTCACGCGGCGCACGATGTCCAGGTACGGCATGCCCGGCTTGACCATCACCATGTCGGCGCCTTCCATGATGTCCTGCGCCACTTCGCGCAGAGCCTCGTCGGTATTAGCCGGATCCATCTGGTAGGTCATCTTGTTGCCCTTGCCCAGGTTCGCCGCCGAGCCCACCGCGTCGCGGAAGGGGCCGTAGAACGCCGAGGCATACTTGGCCGAATAGGCCATGATGCGGGTATGGATGTGGCCGTTGTCCTCCAGCGCGGCGCGCACCGCGCCGATGCGCCCGTCCATCATGTCCGACGGCGCCACGATGTCCACGCCGGCCTGTGCCTGCGTGAGCGCCTGCCTGACCAGGATCTCGACCGTGACATCGTTGATCACATAGCCGTTGTCGTCGAGCACGCCGTCCTGGCCGTGGCTGGTGTACGGATCCAGCGCGACGTCGGTCAGCACGCCGAGTTCGGGGAAGCGGTCCTTCAGCGCGCGCACGGCGCGCGGGATCAGGCCTTCGGCGTTGGTGGCCTCGATGCCGTCCGGCGTCTTCAGCGCCGGGTCGATCACCGGGAACAGCGCGATCACCGGGATGCCCAGCTTGACGCAGTCCTCTGCCACCGGCAGCAGCAGGTCCACCGAGACGCGCTCCACGCCCGGCATGGACGCCACGCTTTCGCGCTGGTTCTGGCCGTCGAGGATGAAAACCGGGTAGATCAGGTTGTCCGGCGACAGGCGGTTTTCGCGCATCAGCCTGCGCGAGAAGTCATCGCGGCGCATGCGGCGTGGACGGTACTCGGGGAAAGTGGACATGGCTTGAGGATGAGGGATCGGAAGGAATGGCGGGAGTGGCCGCGCCGCCGGCCGCGATTGGCTGGCGAGTGCTCGAGCAGGCCGCTCCGAAAGAAAAACTAAACTTTTGATCGTGCCCGCTATCATACTCGCGGACACTCTGTGTTGCGCTTGCGTGATGCAGCGTCCCCCGCTACTCCTCCCTGAGCGGGTACCCGCCTTCAACCGGCGGGAAAGTTCGCCCCCGTTGCTTGCAACGGGGTTTTTTTTGCCTTGCGTTTTTGTCGCCTCGCCGCCGCGCGCGGGCGCGGTTTGCGCAGCGGCGGGTACGCGCCGGAGCCTATTCCGTGGCGGGGCCGGGCGCGCCTTCGGCAGGCGCGGGCTCCGTGCCGGGCGCCACCGGCGGTTGCGCCTCGGGCAACGCCATCCACCCGGCCACCACGCGCTGGGCTTCCTCGATGCCGCGGCGCTTGAGGCTGGAGAACAGCTGCGCGGTCAGCGGCACCGGCGTGTCGAGCTGTTCGGCGTAGCCGGCCAGCACCTTGCGCGTTTCGCGCAAGGCCTGGGCATTCTCGCTGTTGGTCAGCTTGTCCGCCTTGGTCAGCAGCACGTGGATCGGGCGGCCGGTGGGCAGGAACCACTCCACCATCTGGCAATCCAGGTCGGTAAACGGCCGGCGCGCGTCCATCATCAGCACCAGCCCGGCCAGTTGCGTGCGGGTCTGGACGTAGTCGCTGAGCAGCCCCTGCCAGTGGAACTTGGCCGAGCCCGATACCTGTGCGTAGCCGTAGCCGGGCAGGTCGACCAGGAAGGCCAGCGGATCCGGCGCCTTGACGGGCGCCACCGAGAAATAATTGATGTGCTGCGTGCGGCCCGGCGTGCGCGAAGAGAAGGCCAGCCGCTTCTGGTTGCACAGGATATTGATGGCGGTCGACTTGCCGGCATTGGAGCGGCCGGCAAAGGCCACTTCCGGCACCGCCGTGGCAGGCAGGTCGCGCAGGTGGTTGACGGTGACGAAGAAGCGGGCCTGATGTAGGAGGGACATGCGCGTGGGCAATGAGGCGGGTCGGCGGCAGCTGGGCGCGAGACGTTGGAGCTGCCGGCGTGATCGCGCCGATGTGAGTGAGGCGGGCGGCACATATGCCGCCTGATTGGCCGGGGGTGACGTCGGGCCGCGTCGCGGCGCGCACATCCTCTATCCGGCACACGATTTATTGTACAATAACGCGGTTAACGGCCTCCCGATTGGGTGACGCGTGGCATCCTTGGCCCGCGTCATTTCAGGAGGGAAGCCTTGCGTGTCCGTTCCATCGTGGTAGCGCGGCCTCTCAGTTCCGGTCTCGTTGCGGCGGCGCCAAGAACCGGCGCCGGCACAGCGAGGCAAGCAAGGGCCGGGGGTCTGCTACCTGGATATTCGCACGGTCCGCCACATCCGATCGATTCGTTCGCACGGGCGTGGCGCCATCCGGGTCGCGTCTGGGCGTTGTCTGTTCAGGCGGCCGGGCGGCCGTCGTGATGAATTTCCGATGTCAAAGTCCCAGTCCTGCGCGTCCTCACCGCGGGCAGGGGGCTGAACGGCGTGCTCCGTGGAATTCAAAACAATTCAGACAAGGTGTGCGAATGAACCGCATTGCGAAACTTCTGGCTGTCGTGGCGCTGGCTCTGCCTGCAACCGCCATGACGGGTCTGGCATCTGCAGCCGAGCAGCCCGCCGCGAAGGCCGACCCGGCCAAGGGCGAAACGCTGTACACGCAAGGTGCCCCCGATCGCAATGTGCCCGCCTGCCTGAGTTGCCACGGCGCCAACGGCAACAGCGGCGGCGCCGCCAATCCGAAGCTGGCCGCCCAGCATCCCGAATACGTCCACAAGCAGCTCGACGACTTCAAGGCCAAGAGCCGCAGCAACGCCATCATGTCGCCGTACGCGGCCGCCCTGTCCGATCAGGAAATGAAGGACGTCGGCGCCTACCTGGCCAAGCAGGCCCTGAAGCCCGCCACCGCCAAGAACAAGGACACCATCGAAGCCGGCCAGAAGATCTACCGTGGCGGCATCGCCGCCAAGGGCGTGCCGGCCTGCGCGGCCTGCCACGGCCCCAACGGCTCCGGCATCCCGGCCCAGTACCCGCGCATCGGCGGCCAGTGGTCCGAGTACACCGAGGCCCAGCTCGTCGCGTTCCGCCAGGGCACGCGCAAGAACAATTCCGTGATGACCACGATCGCCGCCAAGATGTCGGACGCCGAGATCAAGGCTGTCGCCGACTACGTCGCCGGCGTGCGTTGAGAGGTCAGTTCAGACGAAACCCTGGCGTCATTGCGCTGCTGGCCGCGCCTGCGGTACTGTCGCCAGGCTTCTCCCTGAAAACAACCTCACCAAGTCGTTCCGCGCCGGCGCAAGCAAGCGGCCGGCAGCAATCGAAGAGGGTGGCCTGCGCGAGCAAGTCCACCCTCTTTTTATTTGATGGCCCAGGGCCACACTGCATATGTCGAGCGCTTCCACCTCAGGACTGCACCTGAAGACCTCCCACCGCCTGCTGCGCGACGCGGTGGAGCTGCTGTCGTCGATGCGTTTCGCCATTGCGCTGCTGACGGTGATCGCCATCGCCAGCGTGGTGGGCACGGTCCTCAAGCAAAACGAGCCGTATCCCAACTACGTCAACCAGTTCGGGCCGTTCTGGGCCGACCTGTTCCACACGCTGTCGCTGCAGAAGGTCTACGGCTCCTGGTGGTTCCTTCTGATCCTGGCCTTCCTGGTGATCTCCACCTCGCTGTGCCTGACCCGCAACGCGCCCAAGATGGTCAACGACATGCGCTCGTGGAAGGACCATGTGCGAGAGCGCAGCCTGCGTGCCTTCCATCACCGCGCCGAGTTCGATGCCGGCCGGCCGCGCGCCGACGCGGTGGCGCGCCTGTCCGCGCTGCTGGCCAACCGGGGCTACCGCATCAAGACCGTGCCGCATGAGGGCGCCACCCTGCTGGCCGCCAAGGCGGGCGCGGCCAACAAGCTCGGCTATATCCTCGCGCATACGGCCATCGTGGTGATCTGCATCGGCGGCCTGCTCGACGGCGACATGCTGATCCGCGCGCAGATGTGGTTCGGCGGCAAGACGCCGATCAGCGGCAATGCCGTGATCAACGACATCCCGCCGCAGCACCGCCTGTCGGTCAACAATCCGGGCTTCCGCGGCAATGCCTTCGTGCCGGAAGGCTCGACGGTGTCCACCGCCATCCTCAATATCGCGGACGGCGCGCTGGTGCAGGACCTGCCGTTCAATATCACGCTGAAGAAATTCACGGTCGAGCATTACTCGACCGGCATGCCCAAGCTGTTCGCCTCCGACGTGATCATCACCGACCGCGCCACCGGCCGCCGCACCGAGGCCACGGTCAAGGTCAACGAGCCGCTGGTGGTGGATGGCGTGGCCATCTACCAGTCGAGCTTCGAGGACGGCGGCTCCAGGCTGAAATTCGTCGGCTACCCGATGCAGGGCGGCAGCGACAAGACCTTCGCCTTCGCCGGCACCGTGGGTGCCAACACGCCGCTCGCCGGTACCGGCAGCGCCGCGGATGCCGAGGGCCTCACGGTGGAGTTCAGCGACTTCCGCCTGATGAATATCGAGAACGTCACCGACGCCTCCGGCAAGCCCGACGCACGCGGCGTGGCGCGCAAGTCGTTCAATGAGAAGCTCGAATCCCACCTCGGCTCGGCCGTCAATCCCGAGCGCGCGAAGGAGTTGCGCAACGTGGGCCCGTCGGTGCAGTACAAGCTGCGCGACCGCAACGGCCAGGCGCGCGAGTTCAACAACTACATGGTGCCGGTGCAGCTGGACGGCCAGACGGTCTTCCTGGCCGGCATGCGCGACTCGCCCAGCGAGCCGTTCCGCTACCTGCGCATTCCCGCCGACGAGCAGAACAGCGTGGCGGACTGGATGCGCCTGCGCGCCGCCTTGCAGGACCGCGCGCTGCGCGGCGAGGCGGCGCGCCGCTTCGCGCTCGCCTCGATGCCGGGCGCCGATCGCGAGACCCTGCGCGGCCAGCTGGCCGAAAGCGCGCTGCGCGCGCTCGACCTGTTTGCCGGCGCCGCGCGCAGCAATCCGCAGGCGCCGCCGGGCGGCTTCACCGCCATCGCCGGGTTCCTGGAGAAGTCGGTGCCGCCGGCCGAGCAGCAGAAGGCGGCCGACGTCCTGCTCAAGATCCTCAATGGCGCGATGTGGGAGCTGTGGCAGCTGGCGCGCGCCCAGGACAAGCTGCCGGTCGTGCCCAACAGTGCCCAGAGCGGCGCTTTCCTGCAGCAGGCGATCAACGCCCTGTCCGACGGCTTCTTCTACACGGCACCGGTTTTCCTGCAGCTCGACGACTTCACCGAGGTCAAGGCCAGCGTGTTCCAGATGACCCGTGCACCAGGAAAGAACATCGTGTATCTTGGCTGTCTGCTGCTGGTGCTGGGCGTGTTCTCGATGTTCTACATCCGCGAGCGCCGGGTCTGGGTCTGGGTCAAGGATCGGGGCGCCGCGGCGGCGGATACCGAGGCCGCCGGGGACGGCAAAGACGGGCAGGGCGCAGCCAGCCACGTGCTGATGGCCATGTCCACCCAGCGCCGAACGCTGGATTTCGAGAAGGAATTTGCCGCCCTGCGCGATGACGTCGGCAGGGCAGCCGGCAGCGCAGGTGATGCAGTTGACGCCGGCGACGCCGGCAAGGGCAAGCCGGCCACGCATTGAACGAGGCCAGCCCCCGCAATCAAGCAGGAACCACTATGTCTTCGAATGTGAATCAGGCCAGGACGGCGATGCCGGCGAGCGCGCCCGCACGTGCCGCAGACGGTGCCGACCAGGCTTACCTGGAACCGTCCTTCCTGCGCCGGCTGGGATGGGCCGACTGGCTGTTCGCGCTGTTGCTGGCAGTGGGGGCGGGCTTCGCGCTCACGCGCTACGGCGAGTGGATGAACGTCTACGACAAGGGCGTGCTGATCGCCGCGGTGCCCACCTTTGCGCTGCTGGGCTGGCACTGGAAGCCGCTGCGGCTGCTGATGGTGGCACTGGCGGTGTTGTCGCTGTTCGCCATCCAGCTCTATCACGGCCAGCTCGCGCGTGCCGAGCAGGCTTTCTTCCTCAAGTACTTCCTGTCGAGCCAGTCGGCCATCCTGTGGATGAGCGCGCTGGTGTTCCTGTCCACGCTGTTCTACTGGGGCGGCCTGCTGGCGCGCGCCGAGACCGGCCTGCAGATCGGCAGCAAGATGGCGTGGGCGGCGGTGGTGCTGGGCTTCACCGGCATGCTGGTGCGCTGGTACGAGTCGTACCTGATCGGCGCCGACATCGGCCACATTCCCATCTCCAACCTCTACGAAGTGTTCGTGCTGTTCACGCTGATCACTTCGCTGTTCTACCTGTACTACGAAGGCCACTACGCCACCCGCGCGCTCGGGCCGTTCGTGATGCTGGTGGTGTCGGCCGCGGTCGGCTTCCTGCTCTGGTACACGGTCAGCCGCGACGCCAGCGAGATCCAGCCGCTGGTGCCCGCGCTGCAGAGCTGGTGGATGAAGATCCACGTGCCCGCCAATTTCATCGGCTATGGCACCTTCGCCCTGGCTGCGATGGTCTCGGTGGCGTACCTGCTCAAGCAGCACGGCATCCTCGCCGAGCGCCTGCCCGCGCTCGAAGTGCTGGACGATGTGATGTACAAGGCCATCGCCGTGGGCTTTGCCTTTTTCACCATCGCCACCATCCTCGGCGCGCTGTGGGCGGCCGAGGCCTGGGGCGGCTACTGGAGCTGGGATCCGAAGGAGACCTGGGCGCTCATCGTCTGGCTCAACTACGCGGCCTGGCTGCACATGCGCCTGATGAAGGGCCTGCGCGGCACGATGGCGGCGTGGTGGGCGCTGGTGGGCTTGCTGGTGACGACCTTCGCCTTCCTTGGTGTCAACATGTTCCTCTCCGGCCTGCATAGCTACGGCGAACTCTGATCCGGATGCTGCGCTGCAAGAAGAAAGCCCGCCGAGAACCCGGCGGGTTTTTTTTCGCCCATATGGAATAAAGTCGTCACATCCGGTGTTTACTGAAGGGACGGCGCCGGCTGGCGGCGCCGCATCGCAATCGCATGGAGACACCCATCATGGCCCGTTCCCGTCTTTCCGCTTTCCCGTCCCTGACTTCGCTGTCACGTCCTGCCGCGCTCGCCCTGGCCTGCTCCGCCGTACTGCTGTCCGCCTGTTCGGGCATGGGTGGCATGGGCGGTGGCGGCGGCAATATGCCGCCCACGGTGAAGGTCGCCAACGGTGCGCTGACCGATCCGCAAGGCCTGACGCTCTATACCTTCGATCGCGACGGCGGCGACAAGAGCGTGTGCAACGGCGCCTGCTCCACCAACTGGCCGCCGCTGATGGCCTCGCCGGGCACCAGCGCCATGGGCAGCTACACCATCATCACGCGCGACGATGGTTCCAAGCAGTGGGCCTACCGCGGCAAGCCGCTGTACCGCTTCGCCAAGGATGCCAAGCCGGGCGACCGCACTGGCGACAACTTCAACAACGTCTGGCACGTCGCCACGCCCTGAACGCGGCGCGTGCAGCCTGAGGGCATGGACGGCTTCGACCGCCAGCTGGTCGCGCTGGCGCCGCGCCTGCGGCGCCACGCGCGCGGCCTGACCGGGGACGCGGCGAGCGCCGACGACCTGGTGCAGGACACGCTGGAGCGCGCCCTGCGCTACCGCTGGCGCTTTCGCCTGCGCACCGGCGCCTGGTGGGGCGACGGCGCCGACGGGTTGCTGTCCTGGCTGCTGACGATGATGCACAGGCTGCGCATCAATGCTTACCGGCGTGCCGATCTCGTGACCTTTGCCGACACCCTTCCCGACGTACCCAGTGCTGCGCCCGGACCCGCCCTCGGGCTGGACCTGGAGAGGGCGCTCGCCCGCCTGCCCGAAGCCCAGCGCGCGGTGATGCTGCTGGTTGGCCTGGAGCAGTTCACCTATGCCGAGACGGCGCAATTGCTGGGCGTGCCGGTCGGCACGGTGATGTCGCGCCTGGCGCGCGCGCGCGAGCAGATGCGCGAGCTGCTCGATGGCAGCCCGGCCGCGCCACACGCCGGCGCCGCCGGTGGCGTGCATGGTCTGCAGCGAGTCAAGTGATGTCCCCGATCAGCGAAACCGATCTCCACGCCTATGCGGACGGCCAGCTCGACCCGGCCCGCCGCGCCGAGGTGGAAGCGTTCCTGGCGGCCCATCCCGAGGCCGCCGCGCGGGTCAGCGCATGGCGCCGCCAGACCGGAGAGCTGCACGCCGCGCTGGATGGCGTGCTCAATGAAGCCGTGCCCCTGCGCGCGCTGCCCCCGAGGCTGCAAGGCCGCGCCGCCGGGCCGGCACGGCGCATGGCGGGCTGGGGCATGGCGCTGGCCGCGAGCCTGGCGTCGCTGGCGATCGGCGGCGCGGCCGGCTGGCTGGCCCATGGGCGTGCCGATGTCCTCGCCGCCAGGACGCCTTCGGTCGAGCGCTTCGCGCGCGATGCGCTGGCCAGCCACGTAGTCTACGCGCCCGAGGTGCGACATCCGGTCGAGGTTGCCGCGGTGGACGAGACGCACCTGGTCGCCTGGCTGTCCAAGCGGCTTGGCGCGCCGCTGCGCGTGCCCGACCTGCGTGCCCAGGGCTTTCGCCTGATCGGCGGGCGCCTGGGCGTGGCCGAAGGCGGCCCGTCCGCCATCCTCATGTACGAGGCCGATGACGGCAACCGGGTCTCGTTGCAGCTGCGGCACATGGCGTCCGGCACCCCCGACACCGCCTTCCGGCTGGAGAGCCTGCCCGGCACCCCCGGCACCACGGCGTTCTACTGGGTGGACCGCGACCTCGGCTTCGCCCTGGCCGGCCCGCTCGGGCGTGCCGCGTTGCTGGCGCTCGCGCAAGCCGTGTACCACCAGTACCAGGGCGGCTGAGCCCGCCGACGCGGACGCGAAAAAGCTGTCAGGATTCGTCCGCACCAAGCGACTGAGCATGAGATCCGATCGCGCAGGCGGCCTCCCGTGGGCAGGTGTGCGCGAACAAGCATGCAACGAGGAACCATAACGATGCTGATTCCCTCTCCAAAATGGCTGCGCGGCGACGATATCGCCGCCAGCGAGATCACGCCGCGCGGCGTCTTCGATGCCCGTCGGCGCCTGATGGCAATGGCGGCGGCAGGTGCCGTCGGGGGCACGCTCACGCCCTGGTTCTCGCGCCGGGCGCTGGCCCAGACGCCACACGGGCAGAAGCTGCCGGCGACGCCCAACAACGCCTACGTGGTGCCGGAAAAGCGCACGTCGTACGAGGACATCACCACGTACAACAATTTCTACGAATTCGGCACCGACAAGTCCGATCCGTCGCGCAATGCCGGCACCCTGCGCACGCGGCCGTGGCAGGTCGCCGTCGAAGGCCTGGTGAAGAAGCCCAAGGTCTACGATATCGACGAACTGCTGCGCCTGATGCCGCTGGAGGAGCGCGTCTATCGCCTGCGCTGCGTCGAAGGCTGGTCGATGGTGATCCCGTGGAGCGGCTATTCGCTGGCCGAGCTGATCCGCCGCGTGGAGCCGCAGGCCGGGGCCAGGTACGTGGAATTCGTCACCCTCGACGACAAGAAGCAGATGCCCGGCGTCAGCAGCCGCGTGCTTGACTGGCCGTACACCGAGGGCCTGCGCATGGACGAGGCCATGCATCCCCTGACGCTGCTCGCATTCGGCCTCTATGGCGAGGTGCTGCCCAACCAGAACGGCGCGCCGGTGCGCGTGGTGGTGCCGTGGAAATACGGCTTCAAGAGCGCCAAATCCATCGTCAAGATCCGCTTTGTCGACAAGCAGCCCAGCACCAGCTGGAACCTGGCCGCGGCACAGGAATACGGCTTCTATTCCAACGTCAACCCGGAAGTGGACCATCCGCGCTGGAGCCAGGCCACCGAGCGCCGCATCGGCGAGGACAAGGGCGGTGGCGGCTTCAGCGCCCTGTTCGCACCCAAGCGCAAGACGCTGCCGTTCAACGGCTACGCGCCGCAGGTGGCGTCGCTGTACCAGGGCATGGACCTGAGGAAGTTCTTCTGATGGCGACGCCGGACTTGTCCCCGCCGCGCGTCGCGGCGCCTGGGGCGCGTCCCGCGCGCCGGGCCGGGCAAGCGGGTCAGGCGGGCCTGGCTCCCGGCCGCGTGCGCGCCGTCAAGGCGGCCGTGTGGCTGCTGGCGCTGCTGCCCTTCCTGCGCCTGCTGCTGCTCGGCTTCACCGGTCAGTTCGGCGCCAACCCGCTTGAGTTCGTCACGCGCTCGACCGGCACGTGGACCCTGGTGATGCTGTGCGCCACGCTGGCGGTGACGCCGCTGCGGCGGCTGAGCGGCTGGAACTGGCTGGTCCGCCTGCGGCGCATGCTAGGCCTGTTCGCCTTCTTCTACGGGCTGCAGCATTTCCTGCTGTGGCTTGCCGTGGACCGGGGCTTCGACGTGGCCTACATGATCAAGGACATCGCCAAGCGTCCGTTCATCACGGTGGGGTTTGCCGCCTTCGTGCTGTTGGTGCCGTTGGCGGCCACCTCGACCAACGCCATGGTCAGGCGCCTGGGCGGCAAGCGCTGGCAATGGCTGCATCGCTCCATCTACGCCATTGTGGTGCTGGGCATCCTGCACTTCTGGTGGCACAAGGCGGGCAAGCACGATTTCGGCACGGTATCGATCTACGCCGCGGTGGTGTTCGTCCTGCTCGCCATGCGGGTCTGGTGGTGGTGGCGCAGGCCGGCGCCGCAGCCGGCACGCCGCTGAGGCACGCACGCACCCAGCCAGACGGCGGGCGTCAGAGATAGCGCTGTCGGCCACCACCACGCGCCAGCCCTGGTGCGCCAAGCGGCGCGGGCCGGCGGGCGAGTGGGTCAGCCCTGCAGCAGGCGCTCGTCGCGGAACAGGTCTTCCACGCGTTCGCGGCCACGCACCAGGTGCACGTCGTCGCCGTCGACCATCACCTCGGCCGCGCGCGGGCGGGTGTTGTAGTTGGAGCTCATGACGAAGCCGTAGGCACCGGCCGACATCACTGCCAGCAGGTCGCCCGGCTGCACCGACAGCGCGCGGTCGCGGCCGAGCCAGTCGCCGGATTCGCACACGGGGCCGACGATGTCGTAGGTCACGGGCGCGACCTGTGCCGCTTCGCGCAACTGCACGGGTTCGATGCGGTGGTAGGCCTCGTACATGGCGGGGCGCGCCAGGTCGTTCATGGCCGCGTCGACGATGCAGAAGTTCTTGGCCGCGCCCGGCTTGAGGAATTCCACCTGCGTCAGCAGCACGCCGGCATTGCCCACCAGCGAGCGGCCCGGCTCGAACAGCACTTCGCGATGGCCATGGCCGCGCTCGGCCACGCGGTCGAGCAGGGTGCGGGCGAAGCCGGTGATGTCCGGCGGAGTCTCGTCGTCATAGGTGATGCCGAGACCGCCGCCGACGTCGATGTGCTCGAGCTTGATGCCTTCGCGCTCGAGCGCCTCGACCACGTCCAGCACCTTGTCCAGTGCTTCCAGGTAGGGCGAGACCTCGGTGATCTGCGAGCCGATGTGGCAGTCGATGCCGGCCACTTCCAGGTGCGGCAGCGCGGCCGCGGCACGGTAGGTCGGCAGCACGTCCTCGAAGGCCACGCCGAACTTGTTGCCCTTCAGGCCGGTGGAGATATACGGGTGGGTCTTGGCGTCCACGTCCGGGTTGATGCGCAGCGACACGCGCGCGCGCTTGCCCATGCGGCCGGCCACGGCGTTCAGGCGGTCCAGCTCGGGGATCGATTCCACGTTGAACGACAGCACGTCGTGCGACAGCGCGAGTTCCATCTCGGCGGCGGTCTTGCCCACGCCCGAGAACACCACCTTGCGCGGATCTCCGCCCACCGCCAGCACGCGCTGCAGCTCGCCCCCGGACACGATGTCGAAGCCTGCGCCGAGCTTGGCGAAGACCTGCAGCACGGCCAGGTTGGAGTTGGCCTTCATGGCGTACTGCACGCGCGCGCGGCGGCCCTGGCACGCCGCGGCGTAAGCCTGGTAGGCGGCGCTCAGCGCGGCGCGCGAGTACACATAGGTGGGGGTGCCGTATTCGGCAGCGATACGCGCGAGCGGTACGTGCTCGACGGCAAGCGCGCCGTCGTGGCGATGGAAGAAGGCGGTCATGGTTACTTGGCGGTGGGGGTGGCGGCCGGGGCCGGCGCGGTATCGGTGGCCGGGGCGGGCGCCGCGGGGGCGGGACTGGGCACGTTCGGCAAGCTCGGATTGCCCAGGCCGGGGTCCGGCACGGCCGGCTTGGCCGGCGCGGCCGGTGGCCGGGGCATCGTCAGCGGGCCGCGGATGCCGCATCCCGAGAGCAGGGGCATCGCAAGGCTGGCGGCAATCGCCGATACAATCGCAACACGACGCAACATCGGGTCGTCCTAGAAGAGTCGTCCCGACCCGTCCCCGCAGCGGGGCCCGGGCTGGCGGGACCAACGAAAATACGAAACTTGATTCAACACGCTACCGGCCGGGCGACACGCGAGTGGCGCTGGCCGGGCGGTCTTGGAGTTTAGCATGCCCCCCATGAGTGAAAGCGAGTTCCTGGCCCTGGCCCAGCAAGAGCTGGACAGGCTGGAGAGCGCGGTGGAATCGGCCGCCGACGCGGCCGATGCCGACATCGAAATCAACCGCGCCGGCAACCTGATCGAGCTGGAATTCGAAGACGGTTCCAAGATCATCGTCAACAGCCAGGCGCCGATGCAGGAGCTGTGGGTGGCGGCGCGTTCGGGCGGCTTCCATTTCCGCCATGATGGCCGGCAATGGCTGGATACGCGCGGGGGAGGGGAGTTGTATGCGGCGCTGTCGGACTACGTGAGCCAGCAGGCCGGGGTGAAGCTGAAGCTGGTCTGAGTGCTGTGTGCCGGCGTCCTGGCGAACGCCGGCACTGATAGCACTGATACGGAACGATCCCGTCGGGCGCGGCTCAGCCGCCGCCGCCGAACATCTCCAGGATCCGTTTCTTCTCGCCTTCCACGTCAGCCGGGGACTGCGAGCTCTCGTCCGGCTTGCCGGGCCACGGATCGCCCAGCCCCACCGAAGCCACGCCGGCGCCGCCGGCATTTTCTTCGAAGGTCCAGTCGCCGGCCACCATGACCACGCCCTCGGGCGCCTGCCGCTCGGGGATCTCGGGCACGCCCTTGAGCATCTTGCCCATATAGCCCACCCAGATCGGCAGCGCGAGGCCGCCGCCGGTTTCGCGCACGCCCAGGCTCTTGGGCTGGTCGTAGCCCATCCATGCGATCGCCACCAGCTTGGGCGTGTAGCCGGCGAACCAGGCGTCAACGGCGTCGTTGGTGGTGCCGGTCTTGCCGGCCAGGTCGTTGCGGCCCAGGCGTTGCTTGGCACTGTTGGCCGTACCGGAGCGCACCACTTCGCGCAGCATCGAATCGGCGATAAACGCCGTGCGTGCATCGAGCACGCGAACCGCGTCCGCGCCGGCGCGCTGCGGCTTGGTCTCGGAGATCACGTTGCCGCGCGCGTCGACCACCTTGTGGATCAGATAGGGATTGACGCGGTAGCCGCCGTTGGCGAACACCGAGTAGGCGCCCGCCATCTGCAGCGGGGTGACGCTGCCCGCGCCCAGCGCCATCGGCAGGTAGGCCGGGTGCTTGTCGGCGTCGAAGCCGAAGCGCGTGATGTAGTCCTGGGCGTACTGGGTGCCGATGGCGCGCAGGATCCGCACCGACACCAGGTTCTTGGACTTGGCCAGCGCGCGGCGCATGGTCATCGGGCCCTCGAACTTGCCGTCGTAGTTCTTCGGCTCCCACACCTGGCCGCCGTTGTCGGCGATCGAGATCGGGGCGTCGTTGATCACGGTGGCGGGCGAGAATCCCTTCTCCAGCGCGGCCGAGTAGATGAACGGCTTGAAGCTCGAACCGGGCTGGCGCCAGGCCTGCGTCACGTGGTTGAACTTGTTGCGGTTGAAGTCGAAGCCGCCCACCATCGAGCGGATCTCGCCGTCTTCCGGGTTGAGCGAGATAAAGGCCGCCGAGACCTCGGGCAGCTGCGTCACCGACCACGCGCCCTTTTCGTCCTGCGTCACGCGGATGATGGCGCCGGGCCGGATCTTGGCCTTGGGCTGCGCGTTGGCCGCCAGAGACGGCGCGATGAAGCGCAGCGCCTGGCCTTCGATGGTGGCGACTTCGCCCGACAGCAGCGTGGCGGTGACCTGCCTGGCGGACACGCTGGTGACCACGGCGGAGCGCAGGTCGTCGCTGCCCGGGTGTTCCAGCAGCGCGTCGTCGATGGCCTGCTCGCGCTCGTCGGCGCCGGAGGGCAGGTCGATGAAGGCCTCGGGGCCGCGGTAGCCGTGGCGGCGCTCGTAGTTCATGATGCCGGAGCGCACCGCCTCGTAGGCTGCGTCCTGGTCCTGCTTGTTGAGCGTGGTGTAGACCGTCAGGCCGCGCGTGTAGGTTTCCTCGCGGTATTGCGCGTACATCAGCTGGCGCACGATCTCGGCCACGTATTCGGCGTGGGTGGAGAATTCGTTGCCCTCGCCGCGCACTTTCAGCTCTTCGTGGATGGCCTTGTCATATTGCTCGGGCGTGATGTAGCGCAGGTCGCGCATGCGCTGCAGGATGTATTCCTGGCGCACCTTGGCGCGCTTGGGATTGACCACAGGGTTGTAGGCCGAGGGCGCCTTGGGCAGGCCCGCCAGCATGGCGGCCTCGGCCGGCGTCACGTCCTTGATCGACTTGCCGAAGTACACCCGGGCCGCGCTGGCGAAGCCATAGGCGCGTTGCCCGAGGTAGATCTGGTTCATGTACAGCTCGAGGATCTGGTCCTTCGACAGGTTGGCCTCGATCTTGTAGGCCAGCAGCATTTCATACAGCTTGCGGGTATAGGTCTTCTCGCTGGAGAGGAAGAAGTTGCGCGCCACCTGCATGGTGATGGTGGACGCACCTTGCGACAGCCCGCCGCGCAGGTTGGCCAGGCCGGCGCGCAGCACGCCGACGAAGTCCACGCCGCCGTGTTCGTAGAAGCGGTCGTCCTCGATGGCCAGCACCGCTTTCTTCATGACGTCCGGGATCTCGGCGATCGGCACGAAATTGCGGCGTTCCTCGCCGAACTCGCCGATCAGCACGTTGTCGGCCGTGTAGATGCGCAGCGGGATCTTGGGGCGGTAATCCGTGATGGTGTCGAGCGAGGGCAGGTTCGGTGCCGCCACCAGCAATGCGTATCCGAGCAGCAGCGCCACCGCCACGATGCCGGCCACCAGCAGGCCCAGTACCCAAAAGGTTGCCCGCATCCAGATCGGACGGCGGGCGGGCAGGGACGGCTTCTGTTGTGCTGTGGCCATAAGGGAAATACCTAGTTAGAGGTGCCGGGGATTATATCTCCGGGGATTGGGTGCTCCGGACGTGCTGTGGCGCGAGCGTCGCTATCGGGCTGTTACAAGATGTAATGCGATTTAGATCTGCATGAAACGCGGCGAGGGGCGGAGCGCAGGGGCGGCGGGGTTCCGTGGGATTTTGACAACGCTTTATGTGGGGTGCTCACGAAAAGCAATCGTGGTCAAACCGGCACATTGCAAGCGCCCCACGTTTTTGTGAGAATCCATCAACTAAAAGAGCAAAACGTTTCATCCAAGAAACAAAACAGACTCGCCAAATTAGAGCTAGCAAGCCAAGGCGAGTTCAACGGTCAGGGGGTCACCTTGCGGCGAGGTATCTTGTCGGGGTTGTTGCGCCGTACGACGGTCGGCGTGGACATCGGGTCGTCCAGCGTGAAGGTAGTCGAGCTGTCCGTGGGCAGTGGCAAGACCGACTATCGGCTGGAAAAATGCGCCAGCGAGTTGCTGGATCGCAATGCCGTTGCCGATGGCAACGTGGTCAATATCGAAGCGGTGGGCATCGCCCTGAAGCGAGCGCTCGGCAAGGCCGGGATTCGCGGCAAGGAGGTTGTGCTCGGCGTGCCTTCGATGCTGACGGAATCGCAAACCGTCAGCCTCCCGGACAACCTGTCCGAGGATGAACTCTACGTACAGGTGGAATCGGAGGCGCACCGTCTCTATCCCCCCTCCCAGGCCGTCAATTTCGACTTCGCCGTGATCGGTCCCAGCGAGACCGAGGGCGGCATCGGCGTGCGCGTGACCGCTGCCAACAGCGACCGCGTGCAGGAACGCGTGACCGCCGCCGCTCACCCAGAGCGCGGCGCGCATGTTCACGCTGGACGCGCTCAAGGCCGAGATCAAGAAGCGCAAGAACACGCTGCCCGAATCGTGGCGCACCCAGTTGCTCAGGCCTTCGCTGGAAGCGCTGGCGGTCGAGGTGCAGGGCGCCGTGCGCAACTTCCTGTCTGCGTCGAGCATCGGCCGGGTCGACGAGATCCTGCTCTCCGGCGGGCATGCCTCGCTGGTCGGCGTGCAGGCCGCGATCGAGCAGCAGACCGAGATCACCACCACGCTGGCCAACCCGTTCGCCAACATGATGACTGCCGGCAAGGTCAACGAGCGCTATCTCCAGCGCGACCTGCCGGCCTACATCGTGAGCGCCGGGCTTGCGCTGCGCGGCCTGCAGTAAGCCAGCGAGGAAAGCCGCATGCCTACCAACACGATCCCGACAGTCAACCTGCTGCCGTACCACGAGGCCCGCAAGGCCTCGCGCCGCAAGAAGGTCTACACGCTGCTCGGCTGCGCGGCCGGGGCCGGCGCGCTGGTGGTGCTGCTTGGCGGCCTGTACATCGACAGCCGCGTCGAAGCGGTGGCCGGGCTGAACCAGGTGCTCACCGTCGAGAACAGCCGCCTGGACCTGCAGATCCGCGAAGTCAATTCGCTGCGCAAGGACATCGAAGGACTGCTGCAGCGCCAGAAGGCCATCGAAGGCCTGCAGAACGAACGCAACCGGCCCGTGCAGCTGCTCGAGGAACTGGTGCGCCAGGTGCCCGAGGGCGTCTACCTGACCACCCTCAAGCAGACCGGCGATGCCTTTACCGTGACCGGCATCGCCCAGTCCAACGAGCGCGTGTCGGAGCTGTTGCGCAACTTCAGCCTGGTGGACTGGCTGGACAAGGCCGAGCTGGTCGAATCCAAGGCCGTGATGATGACCAACAACCTGCGCGAGCAACGGCGCCTGTTCGACTTCTCCATGCGCTTTGCCTACCGCGCGCCAGAGACGCCGGATGACGCGAAGGGCGGCAAGAACGGCAAGGCCGGCGCCGCCAGCGGTGTTGCGGCGCAAGGCGCCCAGGGCGGGAAGGGCTGACCATGGCACTCAATTCCGAAATCTCGCTGGCCACGCTGAACGACCTCACCGCGCAGTTCCGCGGCCTCAATCTCAACGAGCCCGAAACCTGGCCGGCCGCGCCGCGTGTGCTGTTCGCGGTCCTGGCGGCGGTGCTGGTGCTGGTGCTGGGCTGGCAGTTCTACCTGAGCGGCAAGCTCGACGAGCTCGATCGCAAGCACGCCGAGCAGGAAAGCCTGAAAGCGTCCTACCAGAGCAAGGTGGGGCAGGTCGCCAACCTGGATGCGCTGCGCAAGCAGAAGGCGGAAGTGGAGCAGCGCGTAGCGCTGGTCGAGCGCCAGCTGCCGAACAAGACCGAGATGGACGCGCTGCTGGCGGACGTCAACCATGCCGGCGTGGCGCGCGGCCTGCAGTTCGAGCTGTTCAAGCCGCAGGCTGCCGTGATGAAGCCCTATTTCGCCGAGATCCCGGTCAACCTGAAGGTCACCGGCCGCTATCACGACGTGGCGCAGTTCAACGCCGACGTGGCCGCGCTGTCTCGCATCGTGTCGATGCAGGGGCTGCAGTTCACCACGGGCAAGGACGGCGGGCTGGCGATGGAGGCCGTTGCCATGGCCTACCGCGCGCTCGATGCCGACGAACAGGCGGCGCAGCGCAAGGCGGAAGCGACCGCGGCAGCGGCCAAGAATGCCGCGGGAGCCAAGAAATGATGCCAGCGATCCAGGCTTCATGCGTGCGCGCCTGCGCCTGTGCGCTGCTGGGTGCCGCGCTGCTGGCGGCGTGCGGGGCCAGCGACGAGGACGGCCTGCGCCAGTGGATGGCACAGGCGCGCGCCGCCAAGGCGCCGCCGCCCGCGCCGCTGCCCGAGCCCAAGCCCTATGTGCCGCGCGATTACGCCGGCCGCAGCGCGCCCGAGCCGTTTGCCCAGAACAAGATCGGCGACCTCAACCGGGTCTTGTCCGAATCGCCGGAGTCCGGCCGGCGGCGAGAGCCGCTGGAGGACTACCCGCTGGAAAACTTCAAGATGCTGGGCGCCATGAAGAAGAGTGGCGACACATATGGCGTCGTGCAGGTAGACAACAAGATCCACCACGTCAAGGTGGGGCAGTATCTCGGCCAGAACTACGGCCGGGTGGTCCGCATCAACGATCAGGAGATCGTGTTGCGCGAATTGGTCCGGGAAGGGGTAGCCGAGTGGAAAGAGAAAATCACCAGCCTGAAGCTGGAGGGGTCGGCATGATCATGGGTCGCTGGTACCGGGCGCTTGCGGGCGCCGCGGTGATGATGCTTGCCTTGGCCGCGCCGGCAGCGATGGCGCAATCGACGACAGGCAACGCGGTCAAGCGCGTGGACGCCACCGCGTTGGGCGAGCAGACCGTCTTCACGGTCGAGATGGCGGGGCCGCTCGCGCAGAAGCCGGCGGATTTCACCACGCAGAACCCGCCCAAGCTTGCCATCGACTTCCTCGATACCGGCTTTGCGCCGGGCCGCGCGCAGTACGACTTCGGCGGCAAGCTGCTCAAGAGCGCCAACGTGGTGCAGATCGGCGACCGCACGCGCGTGGTCCTCGATCTCGCGCGCGTGGCCAGCTACCGCACCGAAGTCCGCGGCAACCAGTTCGTGGTGCTGCTCGACAACGTGGCGCAGAGCTCGCGCCCGGCGGCGCCGACCTTCGCGCCGAGCTCGGCGCAGGCGTCGCAGATGGCCGCCAACCGGCCCACCGTGCGCAATATCGATTTCCGCCGTGGCCCGGACGGCGCGGGCCGCATCGTGGTGGACCTGTCCTCGCGCGATTCCGGCATCAATATCGCGCAGCAGGGCCAGAACGTGGTGGTCGACTTCCTCAACACCGGCATGCCCGACGGCCTGCGCCGGCGCTACGATGTCAGCGATTTCGGCACGCCGGTGCAGGGCATGCGCGCCGGCGACAACAGCGGCAACACGCGCCTGACGATCGAGCCGCGCGGCAACTGGGAATACAGCTCCTACCAGACCGATACGCAGTTCGTGGTCGAGGTACGCCCGGTCAAGGAGGATCCGGCCAAGCTGATCAGCGGCGCGGGCTTCCGCGGCGAACGGCTCTCGCTGAACTTCCAGAACATCGATATCCGCTCGCTGCTGCAGGTGTTCGCCGACTTCACCAACCTCAACATCATCACCAGCGAAAGCGTGCAGGGCAACCTGACGCTGCGCCTGAAGGATGTGCCCTGGGACCAGGCGCTGCAGATCGTGCTGGACGCCAAGGGCCTGGCCTCGCGCCGCAACGGCAATGTGCTGTGGGTGGCACCCAAGGCCGAGCTGGCCACCAAGGAAAAGCTCGAGCTCGAGTCGCAGCAGCAGATCAATGATCTCGAACCGATTCGCAGCCAGGTGTTCCAGCTCAACTACCAGCGCGCGGAGGATGTGCGCCGCATGCTGCTCGGACTGGCCGCTGCTGGCGGTGTGGGTGCCGGTGCAGGTGCCGGAGCCATGTCCAGCATTACCCCGCTTGGTGGCGTGGGTGGCTTGACGACCGGCACGACGCGCATGCTGTCCAAGCGCGGTTCGCTGACGGCCGATCCCCGCACCAACCAGCTGTTCGTGTCGGATATCGCCATCAAGCTCGAAGAAGTGCAGAACTTCCTTGGCAAGATCGACATCCCGGTGCGCCAGGTCATCATCGAGGCGCGCATCGTCGAGGCCAACGACACCTTCAGCCGCAACCTGGGGGTCCGTCTCGGATTTGCGTCCAAGACGAGTGGTTCGGCCGTGGGTAACTCGATTACCAACGTGCTGAGCCCCGTCACGAACCCGATCTCGCAGGCCGGCACCTGGGACAACTCCCCGGCGCTGAGCCTGCCGGCGGCGGCGATCAATGGCGTGAATCCCAGCTCGGTGGCGGTGAGCCTGTTCAGCAACACCGCCGGCCGCTTCCTTGCGCTCGAGCTCTCGGCGCTGGAGGCGGACGGACGGGGCAAGATCATCTCCAGCCCGCGCGTGGTCACCGCCAACAATATCAAGGCGCTGATCGAGCAGGGCACCGAGCTGCCCTACCAGGCGGCCACCTCCAGCGGCGCCACCTCCGTGCAGTTCCGCAAGGCCAACCTGAAGCTGGAAGTGACGCCGCAGATCACGCCCGAAGGCAATGTGCTGCTGGACGTGGACGTCAACAAGGACAGCGTGGGCATCCAGACCACTGCGGGCTTCGCCATCGACACCAAGCACGTGCAGACGCAGGTGCTGGTGGAGAACGGCGGCACGGTGGTGATCGGCGGCATCTACAGCCAGACCGAGACCACCAACGTCAACAAGGTGCCCTTCCTGGGCGACATCCCGATCCTGGGCAATCTGTTCAAGGACAGCGCCAAGGTCAACAACCGCACCGAGCTGCTGGTGTTCCTGACGCCGCGCGTGCTCAACGAGAGCGTCTCGCTGAAATAGGCCCGAACTACGCCGGATACGCCGGATGCAGTAGACTGGCAGGCCGCATCGCTCGCGATGCGGCCTTTTTATTGCCCGGGCTGGCGGGCGCGGGAGCGGGGCAGGTCGAGGGGTGGGCCGCCGCAAGCGCGTTTCCTGCCACTTGCCCGGAATGCTCCGACATAAGAAGATGACGCTGTTTTCCACTGCGGTGGCCGGCCAGAGACCCGGCTTCCGCCCGATACGCCAGTGACAGTCACCCGCCCGAACCTTTTCTTTGTTGGCCTGATGGGTGCCGGCAAGACCACCGTCGGCCGAACCGTGGCCCGGCGCCTGAACTATCCCTTCTTCGATTCGGACCACGAACTCGAGGCGCGTTGCGGCGTGCGGATTCCGATCATCTTCGAGCATGAGGGCGAAGCCGGCTTCCGCGACCGCGAGGCACACATGATCGACGAGCTGAGCCAGCGCAGCGGCATCGTGCTGGCCACCGGCGGCGGCGCGGTGCTGCGCCCGGAGAACCGCGCCCACCTGAAGGCGCGCGGCACCGTGGTCTACCTGCGCGCCAGTCCGCACGACCTGTGGCTGCGCACGCGCCACGACCGCAACCGCCCGCTGCTGCAGACCGCGGACCCCAAGGGCAGGCTCGAAGCGCTCTATGGGGAGCGCGACCCGCTTTACCGCGAGGTGGCGGATTTCATCATCGAAACCGGCAAGCCCTCGGTGGCCCAGCTTGCTAATATGGTGTTGATGCAACTTGAAATGGCCGGTTTCAGCGTGTCCGCGGAAGAGCCCGAGGAGCCCGGGGAGCCGGGCGAACCCGGCGAACCCGGACGGGACGACGGCACGGACGCCGACACACTACCGGTGCAGGACCAGGATCACGATGATCACCCTTGAAGTCGACCTGGGGGAGCGCAGCTACCCCATCCATATCGGTACCGGCCTGCTCGACCAGGCCGAGTTGCTGCGTCCCCACGTGCGTGGGCAGCATGCCGTCATCGTCACCAACGAGACCGTCGGTCCGCTCTACGCGGCGCGGGTCGAGGCCACGCTGGCCGCGCTCGGCAAGACCGTGCGCACGGTGACCCTGCCTGACGGCGAGGCCTTCAAGCACTGGGAAACGCTCAACCTGATCTTCGACGCGCTGCTGACCGCGGGCGCCGACCGCAAGACCACGCTGGTCGCCCTCGGCGGCGGGGTGGTGGGCGACATGACCGGGTTTGCCGCTGCCTGTTATATGCGCGGCGTGCCCTTCGTGCAGATGCCGACCACCTTGCTGGCGCAGGTGGATTCCTCCGTGGGCGGCAAGACCGGCATCAACCACCCGCTGGGCAAGAACATGATCGGCGCCTTTCACCAGCCCAACGCGGTGATTGCCGATATCGACACCTTGCGCACGCTGCCGGAGCGCGAACTGGCCGCCGGCCTGGCCGAGGTGATCAAGCACGGCGCCATCGCGGATGCGGAGTATTTCGGCTGGATCGAGCGCAATATCCGCGCGCTCAATGCCTGCGACCCGGACACGATGGCATTGGCCGTGCAGCGCTCGTGCGAGATCAAGGCCGCCGTGGTGGCCCAGGACGAGCGCGAGGGCGGCCTGCGCGCCATCCTCAATTTCGGCCACACCTTCGGCCATGCCATCGAGGCGGGCATGGGCTACGGCGAGTGGCTGCACGGCGAAGCCGTGGGCTGCGGCATGGTGATGGCGGCAGACCTGTCGCACCGGCTCGGCTTCATCGATATCGAGACGCGTGCGCGCCTGGTGCAGCTCACGCGTGCGGCCATGCTGCCGGTGGTGGCCCCGGAGCTCGGCACGGACCGCTACATCGAACTGATGAAAGTGGACAAGAAGGCGGAAGCCGGCAGCGTCAAGTTCATCCTGCTCAGGAAGCTGGGCGAAGCCTTCATCACCACCGTTCCGGATTCCGACCTGCGCGCCACGCTGCAGCACGCGGTGCTCAGGCCTCCTACCGAGGCGCCGGTCGCCTGACGCGATCGGTTGTGCCTCGCAACCCCGGCCGGCGCGCACGCTCTGGCCGGATGCCGACCGGATGCCGCATGACCGACCTCGAAAGCCATCTCGCCCCTTACGCTGCCCGCTCCGCCCAGTCGCGCGGACGCGTGCACGCCGAACCGCCGTCGTCCTCGCGCAGCGAATTCCAGCGCGACCGCGACCGGGTCATTCACAGCACGGCCTTTCGCCGGCTGGAGTACAAGACCCAGGTATTCGTCAATCACGAGGGTGATCTGTTCCGCACCCGGCTCACGCATAGCCTCGAAGTGGCGCAGATTGCCCGCTCGATCGCCCGCAACCTGCGGCTCAACGAGGATCTGGTCGAGGCCATTTCGCTGGCCCACGACCTCGGCCACACGCCCTTCGGCCACGCCGGGCAGGATGCGCTGAACACTTGCATGAAGAATCACGGCGGCTTCGAGCACAACCTGCAGAGCCTGCTGGTGGTGGACGAGCTGGAAGAGCGCTATGGCGGCTTCGACGGTCTCAACCTGACCTTCGAGACGCGCGAAGGTGTGCTCAAGCATTGCTCGCGCGTCAATGCGTCGGCGCTGGGCGAGCTGGGCCGGCGCTTCATGGAGGGCACGCAGCCGTCGCTGGAAGCCCAGCTGGCCAACCTGGCCGACGAGATCGCCTACAACAACCACGATATCGACGACGGCCTGCGCTCCGGCCTGCTCACGCTCGAACAGATGGACGAGGTGCCGATGTGGGCCCGCCACCGCGCCGAGGCGATGGCCGCGTTCCCCGGCATCAATGGCCGGCGCGCCATCAACGAGACCGTCCGGCGCATGATCAATACCCTGATCGTCGACCTGATCGAGACCACCAGCCACAATATCGCCGCGGCCAACCCGCGCAATATCGACGCGGTGCGCGCTGCCGGCCCGCTGGTCGCCTTCAGCGCCGCGGTACGCGAGGAGGCCGCGACACTCAAGCGTTTCCTGTTCCGCCATCTGTACCGGCACTACCTGGTGATGCGCATGTCGGCCAAGGCGCAGCGCATCATCACCGACCTGTTCGACGTGTTCATGGCGGATGCGCGCCTGCTGCCGCCGCAATACCAGGCCGGGCAAGGCCGCGACCAGTCTCGCCTGATATCGCATTACATCGCCGGCATGACCGACCGCTACGCGATCCGCGAGCATCGCCGCATCTTCGCGGTCCACGAGGGCGCCGGCTGAGCCAGCCTGGCCAGGGCGCGCCGTCGGGGCGGCAGCCCCACCAATGAAATGGGGACGGATCAAGCTGCGTCTGGGCTATCATCGGGTTTTTGCGCCCCCCCCGGCGACTGGTCCGGCAGGGCGTCCGCTTCGAATCCCGCCCCCGATCATGGCCCGACTCCCTCGTTTTTCGCCCGCAGGCCTGCCGGCCCTCGTGTTGCAACGCGGCAACAACCGCCAGCCGGTTTTTCTCTGTCCCGACGATTACCTGCACTACCTGGATTGCCTGCGCATGGCGGCGCGCGAACACGATCTCGCCATCCATGCCTATGCCCTGCGGCCCAACCACGTGCACCTGGTGGCCACCCCGCGTCATGCCGACTCGCTGAGCCTGACCATGCAGGCGGTCGGGCGCCGCTATGCCCGCTATTTCAACCGCGCCGCCGGCCGCACCGGCACCCTCTGGGATGGCCGCTTCCGCTCGGCGGTGTTCGATCCCGCCGCCTGGATGCTGCAGGCGATGCTGTACGTGGAAGGCAATGCGGTACGCGCGGGCGACGTGGTCGCGCCGGATGGCGATCGCTGGAGCAGCTACCGCCATCACGCCGGCATCGAGGCCAGTCCTTTGGTAAGCGATCACTCCGCATACTGGGCTCTCGGCAATACACCGTTCGAGCGCCAGTCGAACTATCGCACGGTGGCAGCCGAGGGCTTGTCTTCGATGACGCTGGCGACGCTGCGCAGCCACGCCCACAGCGGCTGGCCGCTTGGTGACGCGGCTTTCCTGGCACAACTGGAGCGCCAGGGCAGCCGGCGCGTGCAACCGCTGCCGAAGGGCCGGCCCGCCGGTCGTGGCGCCGGGGGTGGGGAGGCCGAACCCGGGTCTGCGTAAGCGCGGACACCCGCTGCGCAGGGCAAGGGGCGATCGCCTCACAAAACGCCTTGCGGTGCACCAAAAAATAACCTGTCCCCAAATAATCACCATCCCCGTTGTGGTGCGGGATTAATTATGATCTGACCCCGTTTATTTTTTTTGCGGGACTGGGACGATTCTTTTATAGTTGCTCCACCCACATTCATTGTGCGGCGCGTCACGCTTGCGTACGCCGCTGCGGCCCCGCTTGTCCTCTCGTCATCCCGCTCCCGGTTCCGGCCGGCCCAGGTGGCAGAGTGCGGTCCCCGTTCCGGCCTGCCTTGCTGGCTGCGCAGCCCTCACCGGAATCAAGCCAGTGGACCAATCGCAATCCCAACCGAAGCAAACGATGGCGCAGGCCGCAGAGTCTGCCGTCGCCGCGCACGCGCCCACCTCGCTTCCGCAAGCCCAGGGCATGTACGACCCCGCCAATGAAAAAGACGCATGCGGCGTCGGCATGGTCGCCCATATCAAGGGCAAGAAGAGCCACGAGATTGTCCAGCAAGGCCTGAAGATCCTGGAAAACCTGGACCACCGCGGCGCGGTCGGCGCCGATGCGCTGATGGGCGACGGTGCCGGCATCCTGATCCAGGTCCCCGACCAGTTCTACCGCGAAGAGATGGCCAAGCAGGGCGTGACCCTGCCGCCGTCGGGCGAGTACGGCGTGGGCATGATCTTCCTGCCGAAGGAACACGCTTCGCGCCTGGCCTGCGAGCAGGAGCTCGAGCGCACCGTGCGCCTGGAAGGCCAGGTCGTGCTCGGCTGGCGCGATGTGCCGGTGGATTGCAATATGCCGATGTCGCCGACCGTGCGCACCACGGAACCGGTGATCCGCCAGATCTTCATCGGGCGCGGCCGCGACATCATGACCACGGACGCGCTGGAACGTAAGCTCTACGTGATCCGCAAGACCGCCAGCCACGCCATCCAGGCGCTCAAGCTCAAGCACGGCAAGGAATACTTCGTGCCGTCGATGTCGGCGCGCACGGTGGTGTACAAGGGCCTGCTGCTGGCCAACCAGGTCGGCGAGTACTACCTCGACCTGCAGGACCCGCGCGCCGTCTCGGCCCTGGCCCTGGTGCACCAGCGCTTCTCCACCAACACCTTCCCGGCCTGGGAACTGGCCCACCCCTACCGCATGGTCGCCCACAACGGCGAAATCAACACGGTCAAGGGCAACGTCAACTGGGTCAACGCGCGAACCGGCGCGATCTCGTCGCCGGTGCTGGGCGACGACCTGCCCAAGCTGTGGCCGCTGATCTATCCCGGCCAGTCGGACACCGCTTCGTTCGACAACTGCCTCGAACTGCTGACGATGGCGGGCTACCCGCTCGTCCACGCGATGATGATGATGATCCCGGAAGCCTGGGAACAGCACACGCTGATGGACGACAACCGCCGCGCGTTCTACGAATACCACGCCGCCATGATGGAGCCGTGGGACGGCCCCGCCGCGATCTGCTTCACCGACGGCCGCCAGATCGGCGCCACGCTGGACCGCAACGGCCTGCGCCCGGCACGTTTCTACGTGACCGAGGACGACGTCGTGGTGCTGGCTTCGGAAGCCGGCGTGCTGCCGTTCCCCGAGTCGCGCATCGTGCAGAAATGGCGCCTGCAGCCGGGCAAGATGTTCCTGATCGACATGGAGCAGGGCCGCATCATCGACGACAAGGAGCTCAAGGACAACCTGGCCAACGCCAAGCCCTACAAGAGCTGGATCGACGCCGTGCGCATCAAGCTCGACGAGCTCGACGCCAAGCCCGAGGACGTGGCCGCCGAGAAGAAGCCCGACGCGCGCCTGCTGGACCGCCAGCAAGCCTTCGGCTACACGCAGGAAGACGTCAAGTTCCTGATGGCGCCGATGGCGCTGTCCGGCGAGGAAGCCACCGGCTCGATGGGCAACGACAGCCCGCTGGCCGTGCTCTCGTCCAAGAACAAGACGCTGTACCACTACTTCAAGCAGCTGTTCGCCCAGGTCACCAACCCGCCGATCGACCCGATCCGCGAGAACATGGTGATGTCGCTGGTGTCGTTCATCGGCCCGAAGCCGAACCTGCTCGAACTCAACAACATCAACCCGCCGATGCGCCTCGAAGTGTCCCAGCCCGTGCTGGACTTCAAGGACATCGCCAAGATCCGCAACATCGAGCACTACACCGGCGGCAAGTTCCGTACGTATGAACTGAACATCTGCTATCCGCAGGCATGGGGCAAGGAAGGCATCGAAGCCCGCCTGGCCTCGCTGTGCGCGGAAGCCGTGGATGCCGTGCGTTCGGGCTACAACATCCTGATCGTGTCGGACCGCCGCGTCGATGCGGAGCACGTGGCCATCCCCGCGCTGCTGGCGACCTCGGCCATCCACCACCACCTGGTGGAGAAGGGCCTGCGCACCTCGGCCGGCCTGGTGGTGGAAACCGGCACCGCGCGCGAAGTGCATCACTTCGCCCTGCTGGCCGGCTACGGCGCCGAAGCCGTGCACCCGTACCTGGCGATGGAGACGCTGGCCGACATGGCGCAAGGCCTGTCCGGCGACCTCTCGCCCGAGAAGGCGGTCAAGAACTTCGTCAAGGCGATCGGCAAGGGCCTGCAGAAGGTGATGTCCAAGATGGGCATCTCCACCTACATGTCGTACACCGGCGCGCAGATCTTCGAAGCCATCGGCCTGTCGCGCGAACTCGTGCAGAAGTACTTCCACGGCACCGCGTCGAACGTCGAAGGCATCGGCATCTTCGAAGTGGCCGAGGAAGCGCTGCGCCTGCACCAGGACGCCTTCGGCGACAACCCGGTGCTGGACACCATGCTCGAGACCGGCGGCGAGTACGCCTACCGCATCCGCGGCGAAGAGCATATGTGGACCCCGGATTCGGTGGCCAAGCTGCAGCACGCGGTGCGTGCCGACGACGGCCGCGGCGCGTACCAGACGTACAAGGAATACGCCAACATCATCAACGACCAGAGCCGTCGCCACATGACGCTGCGCGGCCTGTTCGAGTTCAAGGTCGATCCGACCCGCGCGATTCCGCTCGAGGAAGTGGAACCCGCCAAGGAAATCGTCAAGCGCTTCGCCACCGGCGCCATGTCGCTGGGCTCGATCTCCACCGAAGCCCACGCCACGCTGGCCGTCGCGATGAACCGCATCGGCGGCAAGTCCAACACCGGCGAAGGCGGCGAGGACGAGAAGCGCTACCGCAACGAACTGCGCGGCATCCCCATCAAGCAGGGCGATACGATGCAGTCGCTGCTGGGACCGGAAGCCGTGGTGCGCGACCTGGAACTGCAGGCGGGCGATTCGCTGCGCTCGAAGATCAAGCAGGTCGCCTCGGGCCGTTTCGGCGTGACCGCCGAATACCTGGCTTCGGCCGACCAGATCCAGATCAAGATGGCGCAGGGCGCCAAGCCCGGCGAAGGCGGCCAGCTGCCTGGCCACAAGGTCTCGGACTACATCGGCAAGCTGCGTTACTCGGTGCCGGGCGTCGGCCTGATCTCGCCGCCGCCGCACCATGACATCTACTCGATCGAGGATCTGGCACAGCTGATCCACGACCTGAAGAACGTCAACCCGGCGTCCGACATCTCGGTCAAGCTCGTGTCCGAAGTGGGCGTGGGCACCGTCGCTGCCGGCGTGGCCAAGGCCAAGGCCGACCACGTGGTGATCGCCGGTCATGACGGCGGCACCGGCGCCTCGCCGCTGTCGTCGATCAAGCATGCCGGCACGCCGTGGGAACTCGGCCTGGCCGAAACCCAGCAGACCCTGATGCTCAATGGCCTGCGCAACCGCATCCGCGTGCAGGCCGACGGCCAGATGAAGACCGGCCGCGACGTGGTGATCGGCGCGCTGCTGGGCGCCGACGAGTTCGGCTTCGCCACCGCGCCGCTGGTGGCCGAAGGCTGCATCATGATGCGCAAGTGCCACCTGAACACCTGCCCGGTGGGCGTGGCCACGCAGGATCCGGCGCTGCGCAAGAAATTCCAGGGCAAGCCCGAGCACGTGGTGAACTTCTTCTTCTTCATCGCCGAAGAAGCCCGCGAGATCATGGCGCAACTGGGCATCCGCACCTTCGACGAGCTGATCGGCCGCGCCGACCTGCTCGACACCAAGCCCGGCATCGAACACTGGAAGGCACGCGGCCTCGACTTCGCCCGCGTGTTCTACCAGGCGCCGTTCCCCGCCGAGCTGCCGCGCTTCCACACCGACAGCCAGGACCACGGCCTGTCGCTCGAGGCCGGCAAGGCGCTGGACCACGTGCTGATCGCCAAGGCGCGCCCGGCCATCGACAAGGGTGAGCGCGTGTCGTTCATCCAGCCGGTGAAGAACGTCAACCGTACCGTCGGCGCGATGCTGTCGGGCGTGGTGGCCAAGCAGTACGGCCATGAAGGCCTGCCCGACGACACCATCCACATCCAGCTGCAAGGCACCGCCGGCCAGTCCTTCGGCGCCTTCCTCGCGCACGGCGTGACGCTGGACCTGGTGGGCGACGGCAACGACTACGTGGGCAAGGGCCTGTCGGGCGGCCGCGTGATCGTGCGCGCTCCGCACGAGTTCCGCGGCGACCCCACCCGCAACATCATCGTGGGCAATACGGTGCTGTACGGCGCCATCGCCGGCGAAGCGTTCTTCAACGGCGTGGCCGGCGAGCGCTTCGCGGTGCGCAACTCGGGTGCCGCCGCCGTGGTGGAAGGCACCGGCGACCATGGCTGCGAATACATGACCGGCGGCACCGTGGTGGTACTGGGCGGCACCGGGCGCAACTTCGCGGCCGGCATGTCGGGCGGCGTGGCCTACGTCTACGACGAGGACGGCCTGTTCGACAAGCGCTGCAACACCTCGATGGTCGCGCTCGAAGCCGTGCTGGCCTCCGCGGACCAGGAGAAGGGCCAGTCGCCCGCTTCCTGGCACAAGGTCGGCGGCAAGCGCCAGCTCGACGAGGCCATCCTCAAGGGCCTGATCGAGCAGCACTTCCGCTTCACCGGCTCGGAACGCGCCAAGGAACTGCTGGCCGACTGGACCACGACGCGCCGCAAGTTCGTGAAGGTCTTCCCGACCGAGTACAAGCGCGCCCTGGGCGAGATGTACGCGAAGGAACAGGAAGCCCGCGACAGCGACCGCGAAGCCATCGCGGCCTGAGCTAGACAGGCGGGGCCCGCGGGCCCGACCAAGCATGGGCGGCGGCGCTCTCTGCGCCGCCGGCTCACAAGATACTGACCTCACAGCGGGGCCGGCGCATGCGCCGGTGCCGCGCAGCAAGACCAAGGACGCAACATGGGTAAGGCGACTGGCTTTCTCGAATTTCCGCGCCAGAACGAAGGTTACGAGCCCGTAACCAAGCGCGTGAAGCACTACAAGGAATTCGTCTTCGCGCTGTCCGACAGCGAAGCGAAGATCCAGGGCGCGCGCTGCATGGACTGCGGCATCCCGTTCTGCAATAACGGCTGCCCGGTCAACAACATCATTCCTGACTTCAACGACCTGGTGTACCGCCAGGACTGGAAGTCGGCGATCGAAGTGCTGCACCAGACCAACAACTTCCCCGAGTTCACCGGCCGCATCTGCCCGGCACCGTGCGAAGCGGCCTGCACGCTGGGCATCAACGAACTGCCGGTCGGCATCAAGTCGATCGAGCACGCGATCATCGACAAGGCCTGGGAAGAAGGCTGGGTCGCGCCGCAGGCGCCCAGGCACAAGACCGGCAAGACCGTGGCCGTGGTCGGCTCCGGCCCCGCCGGCATGGCTGCCGCCCAGCAACTGGCGCGCGCCGGCCACGACGTGACCGTGTTCGAGAAGAACGACCGCATCGGCGGCCTGCTGCGCTACGGCATCCCCGACTTCAAGATGGAGAAGACGCTGATCGACCGCCGCATCGAGCAGATGCAGGCCGAAGGCGTGACCTTCCGCGCCGGCGTGATGGTGACCGACGGCGAACTGCCGGCCGGCATCCTGAACTACGCGCGTGAAACCATTTCGGCGCAGGCGCTGCAGGACCAGTTCGACGCTGTCGTGCTGGCCGGCGGCTCGGAAGTGCCGCGCGACCTGCCGGTGCCGGGCCGCGACCTGGACGGCATCCACTACGCGCTCGAATTCCTGATCCCGCAGAACAAGGAAGTCGCCGGTGACGCGCCCAACCCGATGCGCGCCGACGGCAAGCACGTGATCGTGATCGGCGGCGGCGATACGGGTTCGGACTGCGTCGGCACCTCGAACCGCCACGGCGCCGAATCGATCATCCAGTTCGAGCTGCTGCCGCAGCCGCCGGAAGAAGAGAACAAGCCGCTGGTGTGGCCGTACTGGCCGATCAAGCTGCGCACCTCGTCGTCGCACGACGAAGGGTGCGAGCGTGACTGGTCGGTGGCGACCAAGGAATTCGTCGGCGAGAATGGCAAGATCACCGCGCTGAAGGCCTGCCGCGTCGAGTGGAAGGACGGCAAGATGCAGGAAGTGCCCGGCAGCGAGTTCATCCTCAAGGCCGACCTCGTCCTGCTGGCGATGGGCTTCACCAACCCGGTGGGTTCGCTGCTCTCCGCCTTCGGCGTGGACACCGACGCACGCAAGAACGCCCGCGCTTCGACCGAAGGCGAGCGCGCCTACCACACCAACGTGGCGAAGGTGTTCGCCGCCGGCGACGTGCGCCGTGGCCAGTCGCTGGTGGTGTGGGCCATCCGCGAAGGCCGCCAGGCTGCGCGCTCGGTGGATGCGTTCCTGATGGGACACTCCGAACTGCCGCGCTGAGTCCGCGAAGGCTCTGACGCGCCGGCTGGCAGCCGGCAACAACCCGCCCCGCGCAAGCCGGGCGGGTTTTTTATGTGCTGGGCCGGCCCGGCGGTCAGCGGGGCGGCAGCGTGCAGCCCATCAATACCGCGTCGTCGCCATAGGCGGCCAGTTTGGCGGACAGCGCGGCGCTCGCCGGTGCCAGTTGCCGGTAGCCGAGTCGCGCCCACCAGGCAGCGGCCGATTGCACGGCCACCAGCCGCGAAGAGCGCAGTCCGGCATCGAGCGCCGCAGCGCGTGCCGCCTGGTAGAGCCGCTGCGCCAGGCCGTGTCCCTGGCCCGCCGGCGCCACCGCCATGTCGTGCACGAACCAGGTCAGTCCGCCGTCTTCCCAGTGCCTTGCCAGCATGCCGTCCAGCGGCGGCAGGCTGTCCTGCGGCCACGCATGCGTCAACAGGTAGGCGGCCGGCGCTTCCTGCCGGTCCGCTGACGCCGCCACCCAGCACGTGGCCGGCGACAGTGCCAGCCGGCTGGCCAGTGCCGCGCGGGATTCGTGCAACGCGCCGCGATAGCACAGCGCCTGGATTTCCAGCACCGCGGGCAGGTCGGCGGCCCTCATCGGCCGCAGGATCATTTCGTTCATGGCGGGCGATTATAGACGGCGTCCCTGCCCGGATTCCCGCTGACGGCGCGGGTCCGCGGGACGCGCACAGGGTTGTCCCGGCTATGGTTAACGTGGTCTGTGCGGCCCAGGGCATTGTTCGTAGAATGAACCGAACAATTAGAACAAAGACTGCCTCGCTCATCCCCTTTTCAGCCGACCCATATGTCACCGGCAACGCCCGTGGCTCGGAGGAATTGATGTCCGAAGTGCGCATTTTTCCGCGGCTTTGGCGAGGTAAGGCGAAGTTGCTTCACCCCGCCGCATGGCCGGCCTGTCTGCAGCACCTCCGGCACAGCTTGCGCGCCGGGGCCGCTGTGCCCTCTTTGCCGGCGCGGCGCGTGCCGGCCCTGCAGCGCTTCGCCGCGCGCGTCCTGGCGCTTTGCCTGGGCGGGCTGTTGTCCGGCGCCGCCGGCCTCTGCCTGGCGCGGCCGGCAGTCCCGCCGCCGTCCGCCACGCCCGCTGCCTTCACCCGACCGATCTCCTTTCCCGTGCGCCCGGTGCGCCTGGTCGTGCCGTTCCCGGCGGGCGGCGTGCCGGACGCCGTGGCGCGCATGCTGGCCGAGCGGCTGTCGGTGCGCCTGGGCGTGCCGGTCGATGTCGACAACCGGCCCGGCGCTGGCGGCACCACGGCCGGCGACCTGGTCGCCAAGGCCAGTTCCGATGGCCATACATTGTTGTTCCACCAGGCCACCATGCTGATCCAGCCGGGCCTGGAGCCGGTGCCCTACGATGTGGTGCGCGATTTCACCCCGGTCGCGCGGGTGGCCACCATGCCGTTGTTCCTGGTGATCGACGCGCGCCTGCCGATGCGCACGGCGCAGCAGTGGCTGAGCGCGGTCAAGGCCAGCCCCGCGTCCTATAGCTACGGCTCCGGGCAGGCCGGCAGCCCTTCCCACCTGTACGCGGAATACGCCGTGCACGGCGTGCCGAACGGCGTGCCGCTGGTGACGGCCAAGGGGGAGGGCGCGGTGGTGCAGGAAATGCTGGCTGGCCGCGTCAGTGCCTGTTTCTGCTCTTTTGCCGCCGTGCAAGCCCATATCCGGAATGGCAACCTGCGCCTGCTGGGCGTGACGGGCATGGCGCGCTCGCAACTGGCGCCGGCCGTGCCCACGTTGCAGGAGTCCGGCCTCGATGGCTATGGCGCCGGGGCCTGGTTCGGCGTGATGGCGCCGGCCAAGACGCCGCACGCCATCGTCGCGCGACTCGCCGACGAACTGGACGCCGTGATGGCCGAGCGCGAGGTCCGGGACCGCCTGCTGGCGGCGGGGCTGACCCCGTTGCGGGATTCGCCGGAAGCGTTTGCCACCGCCATCCGTTCGGAGTCGATCCAGTGGCAGGTGATCCTGCGGCAGGCGGGCGGACCGACGGAGCCCTAGATCGTCCCGTCGAAAGTGTCTCGAACATTGCTTTAACCGCAAAAAGTGATGAAACAATTATTTGCGGTCAATGGATGTGGATTGCGCCACACCGGCCCGGGCAGTGCTAGGTAGTAGCCCTTATAATGGCGGACTGCCAAAACGGTGCAAACGTGACCGAATCCGCCTCAAACCTCGTCGAGATCAACGCTGTCGACTTCGCCTATGCGGCGGGCGGCACGCCTATTCTGTCGGGCCTCAGCATGCGCTTCCCGCGCGGCAAGGTAGTGGCCGTGATGGGCGGCTCCGGCTGCGGCAAGACCACCGTGATGCGCCTGATCGGCGGCCAGGTGCGGCCCCAGAAGGGTGAAATCCTCTTCAACGGTGCCAATATCCCCGCGCTTGACCGCAACGGCCTGTACGCGGTGCGCCGCCAGATGGGCATGCTGTTTCAGTTCGGCGCGTTGTTCACCGATCTGACGGTATTCGACAACGTTGCCTTCCCTTTGCGCGAACATACCGACCTGCCCGAGTCGATGATCCGCGACCTTGTGCTCATGAAGCTCAACGCGGTCGGCCTGCGCGGCGCGCGCGACCTGATGCCCTCCGAGATCTCCGGCGGCATGGCGCGCCGGGTGGCGCTGGCGCGAGCGATCGCGCTCGATCCCGCCCTGTTGATGTACGACGAGCCCTTCGCCGGGCTCGACCCGATCTCGCTGGGCCTGACGGCACGCCTGATCCGCAGCCTGAACGACGCGCTCGGCGCCACCAGCATCATCGTCTCGCACGACGTCAACGAGACCTTCCAGATCGCGGACTACGTCTATTTCATCGCCAACGGCCGCATCGCCGCCGAAGGCGAGCCGGACGCGCTGCGCGCCTCGACCGATCCCTTCGTGCACCAGTTCGTCCATGCCGAGGCCGACGGCCCGGTGCCGTTCCACTATCCCGGGCCTTCGCTGGCCGATGACTTCACCAGCGGGGCCGCCCGATGATGGGATTCTTCACGAATATCGGCGCCGCCGTGCGGAAGTCCGTGGGCGGGCTGGGCCACGCCACGCGCATGTTCTTCACGGTGCTGGCCATGTCGCCGGCGCTGCTGCGGCGCTTTCGCCTGGTGAGCGACCAGATCTTTTTCGTCGGCAACCTGTCGCTGGTGATCATTGCCGTATCGGGGCTGTTTGTCGGTTTCGTACTGGGTTTGCAGGGCTACTACACGCTCAACCGCTACGGCTCCGAGCAGGCGCTCGGGCTGCTGGTGGCGTTGTCGCTGGTGCGCGAACTGGGGCCGGTGGTGACCGCGTTGCTGTTCGCCGGGCGCGCCGGCACTTCGCTGACTGCCGAAATCGGCTTGATGAAGGCCGGCGAACAACTCACCGCGATGGAGATGATGGCGGTGAATCCGCTCCAGCGCGTCATCGCGCCGCGCTTCTGGGCCGGCGTGGTGGCCATGCCGGTACTGGCCGCGATTTTCAGCGCGGTGGGCATCCTGGGCGGCTATGTGGTCGGCGTGCAGATGATCGGCGTGGATGCCGGCGCGTTCTGGTCGCAGATGCAGGGCGGCGTGGATGTGCGTGCCGATGTGCTCAATGGTGTGATCAAGAGCTTCATTTTTGGCATCGCGGTGACGTTTATAGCGTTGTACCAGGGCTACGAGGCCAAGCCCACGCCGGAAGGCGTGTCGCGCGCCACCACGCGTACCGTGGTGATTGCCTCGCTGGCCGTGCTGGCACTGGATTTCCTGCTGACCGCGCTGATGTTCAGCTGAGCCGCCACGGCCATTGCCGAGGGCGCTGTACTTGAAGAAGAGACGAGAGATGAAAAGAAATACCCTCGATTTCTGGGTTGGTCTGTTTGTGGTGGCGGGCTTTGTCGCGCTGCTGTTCCTGGCGCTGAAGGCCGGCAATATGAGCTCGCTGTCGTTCCAGGACACTTACGCCGTGCAGGCGCGCTTCGACAACATCGGCGGCCTCAAGCCGCGCGCGCCGGTCAAGAGCGCCGGGGTGGTGGTGGGCCGTGTGGTGGACATCCGCTTCGACGACAAGACCTACCAGGCCACCGTGTTGATGAACCTGGAAAAGCGCTACCAGTTTCCCAAGGACACCTCGGCCAAGATCCTCACCTCGGGCTTGCTGGGCGAGCAGTACATCGGCCTCGAGGCGGGCGGCGACACGGCCATGCTGGCCGAGGGCGCGCGCATCACCATGACGCAGTCTGCCGTGGTGCTGGAAAACCTGATCGGGCAGTTCCTGTATAACAAGGCCGCGGACGCAGGTGCCGGTGGCAACAACGCGGGCGGGAGTGCGGCCAGCGCCCCCGCAGGGGGGTTGAAATGAGTGGCAAAGGTGTCCCTGCGTGGTGGCGCGGGGGACAGAAGTGGTTGACGGCGGCTGCGGCCGCCTTGTTGATGGCGGGGTGCGCGACGGGCCCGACAGCGAACCCGAAGGACCCTATCGAGCCCTTCAACCGCGAGGTCTCGCGCATCAACGAAGACTTTGACAAGGGCGTGCTCAAGCCGGTCGGCCAGCTCTACGCCGACTTCATCCCGTCGCCGGTGCGCACCGCCATCGACAACGCGTTCTCCAACGTCAGCGACGTCTACTCCGCCGTCAACAACCTGCTGCAGGGCAAGCCCGCGCGCGCCGCGGAAGACACCATGCGCGTGGCGATCAACAGCGTGCTGGGCCTCGGCGGCCTGATCGACATCGCCACGCCGGCCGGCCTGCCGAAATACAAGGAAGATTTCGGCCAGACCCTCGGCGTGTGGGGCGTGCCTTCCGGCCCATACCTGGTGCTGCCGCTGTTCGGGCCGAGCACGGTGCGCGATACCGTCGGCATGCTGGTGGACCGCCAGATGGACCCGCTGGCCTATCTGGATCCGGTGTGGGCGCGCAATACGCTGACCGGGGTGCGCATCGTCAGCACGCGCGCTTCGCTGCTGGGCGCATCCAACCTGATCGAAGAGGCCGCGCTCGACAAGTACACTTTCCTGCGCGACGCTTACCTGCAGCGCCGCGAGTACCAGATCTACGACGGCAATCCTCCGCAAAGCGAAGAGGAGGGCGAGCCTTCGGCGCCACCGGCCGACTCCCAGCAGGAAAATCAGTCGTTGCCTACGCCGCCCGTGCAGATGCCGGGGGGCATCCGCTTCGGCCGCTGAGCCGCTACCCGCTCGCCGGCGCGTGACGACGTGACGCGGCTGTGAGCGCTGCAACAAATTGTTTGAATGTGGCGCCGGAAGCTCTGGTGTCACGAACTCCCCCGGCCCGCCTCGCTCCAACCGGGGCAGGGCCACTACCGGCACTTGAAGCCGGATTGCGCAGGTTGCCGCGCCGCGGCGATTCTTGCGTTTGATTTGATAAGGAAGGACGAAGATGATGATCAAGCGACTGTTGCTGCCTTTTCTCGCCGTAGCTGCCTTTGCCGGGGCTGCCCATGCCCAGACGCAGGATGCCAGCACACCCGATGGCCTCGTCAAGGCCGTGGTCAACGACGTGATGGCGACTGTCAAGACGGACAAGGACATGCAGGCCGGCAATATCGGCAAGATCTCCGCGCTGGTTGAACAAAAGATCCTGCCCAACGCGGATTTCCAGAGGACGACGCAGATCGCCATGGGCCGCAACTGGTCCAAGGCCTCGCCGGAGCAGCAAAAGCAGATCACTGACGAATTCAAGACCCTGCTGATCCGTACCTACTCGGGCGCGATCGCGCAGATCCGGGACCAACAGGTGCAGTTCCGCCCGTACCGCGGCACGGCGGACGACACCGACGCCACCATCCGCACCCAGGTCATCAACAAGGGCGAGCCGATCCAGCTGGACTACCGCCTCGAGAAGACGCCGCAGGGCTGGAAGGTCTATGACATCAATGTGCTGGGTGCCTGGCTGACCGAGGCCTACAAGGGCAGCTTCAACACCATCGTCGGCCAGCAGGGCGTGGACGGCGTGATCAAGACGCTGCAGGACCGCAATCGCCAGCTGGCCAACGCGAAGAACTGAGATGCGCGCCTTGCAGCCTGCGCAAATGGCAGGTTGCGGCGCAGCATGAGTGGGCGAAGTGTTTTACAATGAACGCTCCCGTCCGACCGGCGGGCGCGTTTTTCCACGCCGGAAGCGCGCATACCGCTTCGACCGCCGACATCCCGAATCCTGCCAGATGCTCTCGCTCGACACCTCGCTGACCAACCGGAACGCCGCCACCGTGCTGCGTGACGGACTGGCTCGCCTGGCCCAGGGCGAGGCCAGGGTGGATTGCAGCGCGCTGACGCAGGTCGATTCCGCCGCAGTGGCCGTGTTGCTGGCGTGGCAGCGCGACGCCGCCGGCCGCGGCCAGGCGCTGTCCTTTGTCGGCGTACCGCCGCAGCTGGCCCAGCTGGCCGCGCTGTACGGCGTCGATTCCTTGCTGGAACTGGCGCCCCAGGCCGGCGCCGGCGCGCCGCACACCGCTTCCCACCGACATTGAACCGGCATCCATGGCAGGCCGCCGAGGCGGCACCTGCCACTGCGATGCCCGGGCGATGGCAGCCGCCACGCCTCGTGCTCAGAGCGGGACTGCCCCCGCATCCCCTATAATTCCGGGTTGTTCGACCGTTCCGGCGCAAAAGGCCCGGAGCAGACGCAAGAACCGGTCGAAGCACCCAGGCGGTCCCCGCCATTTCAAGGAGGCCGGCGCGCGAGCCGACAGCCCGCAGCGCCTGCCAAACAGTATCCGGCCATGAAAGCCATCGAACTCACCGACGTTCGCAAGCGCTACCGCAACCTGCAGGCGCTCAAGGGCGTCAGCTTCACTGTCGAGCGCGGAGAATTCTTCGGCCTGCTCGGCCCCAATGGCGCGGGCAAGACCACGCTGATTTCCATTCTCGCCGGGCTGAATCGCGCCGATTCGGGCAGCGTCAGCGTGCTTGGCCACGACGTGGTATCCGACTACCGCCTGGCGCGCCGCATGCTGGGCGTGGTGCCACAGGAGCTGGTCTTCGATCCATTCTTCACGGTGCGCGAGACGCTGCGCCTGCAGTCGGGCTATTTCGGCCTGACCCGCAACGACGACTGGATCGACGAGATCATGGCCAACCTGGATCTCACCAACAAGGCCGACAGCAATATGCGCCAGCTCTCCGGCGGCATGAAGCGCCGCGTGCTGGTGGCGCAGGCGCTGGTGCACCGCCCGCCCGTGATCGTGCTCGACGAGCCGACCGCCGGGGTGGACGTGGAGCTGCGCCAGACGCTGTGGAAGTTCATTTCGCGGCTGAACCGCGAAGGCCACACCATCATCCTCACCACGCACTACCTGGAAGAGGCCGAGGCGCTGTGCGACCGCATCGCCATGCTGAAGTTCGGCGAGGTGGTGGCGCTGGACCGCACCAGCAACCTGCTGAACCAGTTCGCCGGGCTGCAACTGGCGCTGACGCTGTCCAGGGGCACGCTGCCGGCCGCGCTCGAGCCGCTGCGCATGCCCGCCAATCCGGGCGAGCGCGCGGTGCGGCTGCGGCTGTCGGGTTATCCGGCGGTCGAGCCCATCCTGGCCGCCTGCCGCGAAGCTGGCTGCGAGATCGAAGACATGGAAATCAACAAGGCAGACCTGGAAGACGTGTTCGTGCAGATCATGCGACGCGAAGGCCATATGCCGGGTGCGCTGCCGGATACGGCAGTGGAGGCCGCAGCATGAAGATGCCGACCGAATTCGACGGCGGGCGGGACGCCATCAACGCGCACCTGACGCCGATGGCGGTGGGTGGCCTGGTGGGCTTCCGCACGCTGCTCTACAAGGAAGTGCTGCGTTTCTGGAAGGTCAGCTTCCAGACCGTGGCCGCGCCGGTGCTCACGGCGATCCTGTACCTGCTGATCTTCGGCCATGTGCTGGAGAACCGCGTGAAGGTGTACGACCAGATCAGCTACACCGCCTTCCTGGTGCCGGGCCTGGTGATGATGAGCGTGCTGCAGAACGCGTTCGCCAACAGTTCGTCCTCGCTGATCCAGTCCAAGATCACCGGCAACCTGGTGTTCATCATGCTGCCGCCGCTGTCGCACTGGGAGATGTTCGGCGCCTACGTGGTGGCGTCGATCGTGCGCGGCCTGGCCGTGGGCCTGGGCGTGCTGCTGGTGACGGCGTGGTTCGCCAACCTGCATTTCGCCAATATCGGCTGGATCGTGGTGTTCGCGCTGCTGGGTGCGGCGATCCTCGGCACGCTGGGGCTGATCGCGGGCATCTGGGCCGAGAAGTTCGACCAGCTCGCGGCCTTCCAGAATTTCCTGATCATGCCGGCCACCTTCCTGTCCGGCGTGTTCTATTCCATTCACTCGCTGCCTCCGTTCTGGCAGGCGGTGTCGCACGCCAACCCGTTCTTCTACATGATCGACGGTTTCCGCTACGGCTTCTTCGGCGTCTCCGACATTGCGCCGACCTTCAGCCTGGCGGTGGTGGGCACCGCCTTCGTGGTGCTCGCGGCCATTGCGCTGCGGATGCTCAAGAGCGGCTACAAGCTGCGCCACTGAACGCCACTGAACGCCGCCTGACGCCGACCCGCCACGGACCCGCACGCGAACCAACGCCAATACACATCATGCTGCCTACACCGCAACAAGTCAGGGACTACATCGCCCAGGGGCTGTCCTGCGAACACCTCGAAGTGGAGGGCGACGGCCAGCACTTCTTCGCCACCATCGTCAGCGCCCAGTTCGACGGCAAGCGCCTGATCCAGCGGCACCAGCAGGTCTACGCCGCGCTGGGCGACCGCATGCGCGCAGAGATCCACGCGCTCTCGATGAAGACGCTGACGCCGGCCGAATGGCAGGCGCAGGCGGGCGAGGCCAAGTAAGGCCGCGTCCACCGCACAGACAAGCTGGCCGCCCGACAGGCCGGACGTGACAAACAGGGCCGCCCGGCGCGGGCGGCCCGCGGGTACCAGATCCCGTGGCCGTGCGCCTTGGCGCGCTGCAACGGAACGTGACGAACGACGCCGGACGCCAGCTTGTGTTGTGCACCGGCCAGAAACGAGAAAAGATGGACAAACTCGAGATTCAGGGCAATGGCCCGCTGCGAGGCGAGATCCGCGTCTCGGGCGCCAAGAATGCCGCGCTGCCGATCCTGTGCGCGGGCTTGCTGGCGGCCGACACCGTATCGCTCGACAACGTGCCTAACCTGCAGGACGTACGCACCACGCTCAAGCTGCTGCGCCAGATGGGCGTGAAGGCCGAGCAGGACGGCGCGCGCGTCACCCTGAACGGCGCTGACGTCAATTCGCCCGAAGCGCCGTACGAACTGGTGAAGACCATGCGCGCCTCGATCCTGGTGCTCGGTCCGCTGGTGGCGCGCTTCGGCGAGGCGCGCGTCTCGCTCCCCGGCGGCTGCGCCATCGGCGCGCGCCCGGTCGACCAGCACATCAAGGGCCTGCAGGCCATGGGCGCCGAGATCACCATCGAGCATGGCTTCATCCACGCCCGCGCCAGGCGCCTGAAGGGCGCACGCGTGGTGACCGACATGATTACCGTGACCGGCACCGAGAACCTGCTGATGGCCGCCACCCTGGCCGAAGGCGAGACCGTGCTGGAGAATGCCGCGCGCGAACCGGAAGTGACCGACCTGGCGCGCCTGCTGGTCAAGATGGGCGCCCGCATCGAAGGCATCGGCACCGACCGCCTGGTGGTGCAGGGCGTGGAGCGCCTGCACGGCGCCAGCCATTCGGTGATCGCCGACCGCATCGAGGCCGGCACCTTCCTGTGCGCGGCCGCGGCCACGCTGGGCGACGTGGTGCTGCGCGGCGTCTCGCCGGGCATCCTCGACACCGTGCTGGACAAGCTGCGCGAAACGGGCGCCGCCATCGAGACCGGCGAGGACTGGATTCGCCTGCGGATGGGTCAGCGCCCGCAGTCGGTGAGCTTCCGCACCGCCGAGTATCCGGCGTTCCCCACCGACATGCAGGCGCAGTTCATGGCGCTCAACAGCATCGCTGGCGGCGTCGCGCGCATCACCGAGACCATTTTCGAAAACCGCTTCATGCACGTGCAGGAGCTGGGCCGGCTCGGCGCCGACATCGCGGTCGAAGGCAATACCGCGGTGGTCACCGGCGTGCCCAGGCTGTCGGGCGCCAAGGTGATGGCCACCGATCTGCGCGCTTCCGCCAGCCTGGTGATCGCCGGCCTGGTGGCCGAGGGCGAGACCGTGATCGACCGCATCTATCACCTCGACCGCGGCTACGACCGCATGGAAGACAAGCTGTCGGCGGTGGGCGCCAAGATCCGCCGCATCGCCTGAGCGCAAGCGCACGCCACGCGCCCGACAAGAGAGCCAGAACAAGGACACAGATGAGCCCCTCCCCGACCCAGTTGACGCTGGCCCTTTCCAAGGGCCGGATCTTCACCGAAACCATGCCCTTGCTCGAGGCGGCCGGCATCCACGTGACCGAGGATCCGGAAACTTCCCGCAAGCTGATCCTGCCCACGTCCGATCCGGACGTGCGCGTCATCATCGTGCGCGCCTCCGACGTGCCGACCTACGTGCAGTACGGCGCGGCCGATTTTGGCGTGGCGGGCAAGGATGTGCTGATGGAGCACGGCATGGCCGGGCTCTACGCGCCGATCGACCTGAATATCGCCAAGTGCCGCATGTCGGTGGCGACCTCGGCCGGCTTCGACTACGCCAGTGCGGTGCGCCAGGGCGCGCGGCTGGCCGTGGCGACCAAGTATGTGCAGACCGCGCGCGAGCACTTCGCCAAGAAGGGCGTGCACGTGGACCTGATCAAGCTGTATGGCTCGATGGAACTCGGGCCGCTGGTGGGGCTGGCCGACGCCATCGTCGACCTGGTCAGCACCGGCGGGACCTTGCGTGCCAACAACCTGGTCGAAGTGGAGGAGATCGCGCAGATCTCGTCGCGCCTGGTGGTCAACCAGGCTGCCCTGAAGCTCAAGCGCGAGCGGCTGGCCCCGATCCTCGACGCGTTTGAGCGGGCCTCCGCCGCGCTGGCCTGAGGCTGTGAGCGGCATGGAAAGGACTAGGGCATGGACCCGGGGAATGGAGTCATGAACGAGAACGCTATGGAAAACCTGGTAATCCGCCGGCTGGATTCGACCGAGCCGGGCTTCGCCACCGAACTGCGCCAGGTGCTGGCCTTCGAGGCGGGCGAGGACGAAGCCATCGAGCGCGCCGTCGCGCAGATCCTGGCCGACGTGAAGGACCGCGGCGACCCCGCGGTGCTGGAATACACGCAGCGCTTCGACCGCGTCGAAGCCGCTTCGATGGCCGCGCTGGAAATCTCGCAGGCCGAGCTGGAAGCCGCACTCGAAGAGCTCGAGCCCAAGCGCCGCGCGGCGCTGGAGGCCGCGGCGGCACGCGTGCGCGGCTACCACGAGAAGCAGAAGATCGAGTGCGGCAGCCATAGCTGGGAGTACACCGAGTCGGATGGCACCGTGCTGGGACAGAAGGTGACGCCGCTGGACCGCGTCGGCATCTATGTGCCGGGCGGCAAGGCTGCCTACCCCTCGTCCGTGCTGATGAACGCGATTCCGGCGCGCGTGGCCGGCGTCAAGGAAGTGATCATGGTGGTGCCCACGCCGGGCGGCGTGCGCAACGAACTGGTGCTGGCCGCGGCGCAGATCGCCGGGGTGGACCGTGTGTTCACCATCGGTGGCGCGCAGGCGGTGGGGGCGCTGGCCTACGGCACCGCCGCGCTGCCGCAGGTAGACAAGATCGTCGGGCCGGGCAACGCCTACGTGGCCGCCGCCAAGCGCCGCGTGTTCGGCACCGTCGGCATCGACATGATTGCCGGCCCGTCCGAAATCCTCGTGATCTGCGACGGCACCACCGACCCGGACTGGGTGGCGATGGACCTGTTCTCGCAGGCCGAGCACGACGAACTGGCGCAGTCCATCCTGCTGTGCCCGGACGCCAACTACCTGGCCGAAGTGGAGCTGAGCATCCGCCGCCAGCTCGACAGCATGCCGCGCCGCGATGTCATCCGGGCATCGCTGACCGGGCGTGGCGCGCTGATCCGCGTGCGCGACATGGACGAGGCCTGCGAGATCGCCAACGCGATCGCGCCCGAGCACCTCGAGATTTCCGCCGAGAACCCGCGCCACTGGGCCGAGCGGATCCGCCACGCCGGCGCCATCTTCCTGGGGCGCTACACCAGCGAATCGCTGGGCGACTACTGCGCCGGCCCCAACCATGTGCTGCCCACCTCGCGCACCGCGCGTTTCTCGTCGCCGCTGGGCGTATACGACTTCCAGAAGCGCTCGAGCCTGATCGAGGTGAGCGAGCACGGCGCGCAGATGCTCGGCCAGATCGCCGCCGAACTGGCCTACGGCGAAGGGCTGCAGGCCCACGCGCGCAGCGCGGAGTACCGCCTCAGGCGCAACTGAGGTAACTGAGGCCGGGTGGCCGGCGGGCGGGATGCCCGCCGCCGGCCACCCGCAGCCACCAACCGTTTCACCGACACTCACTCAGAGGTAAATCCAATGTCAGCCGTGCAGCCTTCCCTGATCGAACGCATCATCCGTGACGACGTACGCGCCATGGGCGCCTACCATGTGGCGGATTCGCACGGTCTGGTGAAGCTGGACGCCATGGAGAACCCCTACACCCTGCCCGACGCATTGCGCGGGCAGCTGGCCGCGCGCCTGGCCGAGGTGGCGCTGAACCGCTATCCGGTGCCCAGCAGCGAAGCGCTGCGCGCGCGCCTGAAGACGGTGATGCAGGTGCCGGCCGGCATGGACGTGCTGCTGGGCAACGGCTCGGACGAGCTCATCAGCATCCTCGCGCTGGCCGTGGCCAGGCCCGGCGCCAAGGTGCTGGCGCCGGTGCCGGGCTTCGTCATGTATGCCATGTCGGCGCAGTTCGCCGGGCTCGAGTTCGTCGGGGTGCCGCTCAACGCGGACTTCACGCTGGACCGCGCCGCCATGCTGGCGGCCATGGCCGAGCACCAGCCCGCCATTGTCTACCTGGCTTACCCGAACAATCCGACCGGCAACCTGTTCGATGCATCCGACATGGAAGCCATCGTGCGTGCCGCGCAGGGGGAGGTCAGCCACAGCCTGGTGGTGGTGGACGAGGCCTACCAGCCGTTCGCGCAGGACACCTGGATGCCGCGCCTGGCCGAGTTCGGCAACCTGCTGGTGATGCGCACGGTATCCAAGCTGGGCCTGGCCGGCATCCGCCTGGGCTACCTGGCAGGCGCACCGGCATGGCTGTCGCAGTTCGACAAGGTGCGCCCGCCGTACAACGTCAACGTGCTGACCGAGGCCACGGCGCTGTTCGTGCTGGAGCACGTGGACGTGCTCGACCAGCAGGCCGCGCAGCTGCGCGCCGAACGCACCACCGTGGCCGCCGCGCTGGCCGCCATGCCCGGGGTGACGGTGTTCCCCAGCGACGCCAATTTCCTGCTGGTGCGCGTGCCCGACGCCGCGCGGGTGTTCGAAGGCGTGCTCGCACGCAAGGTTTTGATCAAGAACGTGGGTAAAATGCACCCGTTGCTGGCCAATTGTCTGCGCGTCACGGTCAGCACTCCCGAAGAGAACGCGCAATTTCTCGCCGCCTTTGCCGCGGCGTTGCAGGATTAACACCATGCGTGTTGCAGAGGTCACCCGCAATACTTCGGAAACGCAGATCCGCGTTTCCCTGAATCTCGACGGCACCGGCCGCCAGAAGCTGGCGTCCGGCGTGCCGTTCCTCGACCACATGCTGGACCAGATTGCCCGCCATGGCATGTTCGACCTCGAAGTCGAAGCCACCGGCGATACCCATATCGACGACCACCACACGGTGGAAGACGTCGGCATCGCGCTTGGCCAGGCCGTCGCCAAGGCCATCGGCGACAAGAAGGGCATCACCCGCTACGGCCACAGCTACGTGCCGCTGGACGAATGCCTGTCGCGCGTGGTGATCGATTTCTCCGGCCGCCCCGGCCTGGAGTTCCACGTGCCGTTCACCCGCGCGCGCGTGGGCAGCTTCGACGTGGACCTCACCATCGAGTTCTTCCGCGGCTTCGTCAACCATGCCGCGGTCACGTTGCATATCGACAATCTGCGCGGCATCAATGCCCACCACCAGTGCGAGACCGTGTTCAAGGCGTTCGGCCGCGCACTGCGCATGGCGGTGGAGATGGACCCGCGCGCGGGCAATACAATCCCGTCGACCAAGGGCACCCTGGTAGGCTGAATCCGGCCGGCGCCGCCACCCGCGCGCGCCGGCAAGCTAAGCGTTGCCTGCGATAACCTCCGGTCAACGCGGTACCCGATGCAGACCTTGGCGCGAGACGCGTACGATATCCGTGCGCCATTCACGCCAGACCAACGGCCCAGGCCCAACCCGATGGATACGCTCAAGTCGTTCATCTCGCTGCTGGCGCTGATCAACCCGATCGGGGCGATTCCGTTCTTTATCAGCCTGACCAACCAGCAGACCGAGCAGGAAAAGCTGCACACCATCAAGATCGCGTCCATTTCGGTGGCGATCGTGGTGGGTATCTCCGCCTTGCTGGGCCAGCAGATCATCGAGTTCTTCAATATCTCGGTGGCTTCGCTGCAGGTGGGCGGCGGCCTGATCATGATCATGATGGCCATGAACATGCTCAATGCCCAGACCGGCCGCACCAAGGCGACGCCGGAGGAGGAAGATGAAGCCGAAGCCAAGGCCAGCGTCGCGGTGGTGCCGCTGGCGCTGCCGCTGCTGACCGGACCCGGTTCGATCAGCACGGTAATCGTCTACGCTGGCAAGACGCAGCACTGGTACCAGTTGCTGATCCTGGTCGGGATCGGACTGGCGCTCGGCGCAGTGGTATATATGACGTTCCGCGCCGCTGACCCGATTGCCCGCGTGATCGGGCGCACCGGCATCAATATCGGCACGCGGCTGATGGGCCTGATCCTGTCGGCGCTGGCCGTAGAATTCATTGTGGACGGGCTGAAGACATTGTTGCCTGTTTTGAAATCATGACTACCATAGCAATTGTGGATTACGGCATGGGCAACCTGCGCTCGGTGGCGCAGGCCTTGCGTGCCGCGGCGCCGGAGGCGGATGTGCAGGTGGTGGACCGCCCCGCGGCGATCCGCGCGGCGGACCGCGTGGTGCTGCCGGGCCAGGGAGCCATGCCGGACTGCATGGCCGCGCTCGGCGCATCGGGTTTGCAGGAGGCCGTGATCGAGGCCGCCGCCAGCAAGCCGCTGCTGGGAGTGTGCGTTGGCGAACAGATGCTGTTCGACCTGAGCAAGGAAAGTAGGACGGCCGGCGGCAGCACCCCGTGCCTGGGCCTGTTGCCCGGCGAGGTGATCCGCTTCGAACTGGAGGGGATGACCCAGCCGGACGGCTCGCGCTTCAAGGTGCCGCAGATGGGCTGGAACCGCGTGCGGCAGGCCCGCTCTCATCCGTTGTGGGCAGGGATACCCGACGAGAGCTGGTTCTATTTCGTGCACAGCTATTTCGTGCATGCGCAGGATCCGGCGCATATTGCCGGCGAGACCGAGTACGGAGTCGTATTTACGAGCGCGGTGGCGCGCGATAATATTTTCGCTACGCAGTTCCACCCTGAAAAAAGCGCCGCCATGGGCTTGCAGATCTACCGGAACTTCGTGCACTGGAATCCCTGATCCTCATATAGTGACTTTACCGGGACCGGGCCGAACGGCCATGCTGGCCTAGGCTCATCTTTCTTCTCTTTCAATCAAACGCTCTTCACGCTTATGTTGCTCATTCCGGCCATCGACCTGAAGGACGGTCAATGTGTACGCCTCAAACAAGGCGACATGGACCAGGCCACCGTCTTTTCCGAAGATCCCGCCGCCATGGCACGTCACTGGGTGAATCAGGGCGCACGGCGCCTTCACCTGGTCGACCTCAATGGGGCGTTCGTGGGCAAGCCCCGCAATGAAGCTGCCATCAAGGCCATCATCGCCGAGGTGGGCGATGAGATCCCGATCCAGCTGGGGGGCGGCATCCGCGACCTGAACACCATCGAGCGCTGGCTCGACGGCGGCTTGTCCTACGTCATCATCGGCACGGCCGCGGTCAAGAATCCCGGCTTCCTCAAGGATGCCTGCACGGCGTTCGGCGGCCATATCATCGTGGGCCTGGACGCCCGCGAGGGCAAGGTCGCCACCGATGGCTGGAGCAAGCTGACGGGCCACGAAGTCGCCGACCTCGCGCGCAAGTACGAGGACTACGGCGTGGAAGCCATCATCTACACCGATATCGGCCGCGACGGCATGCTGCAGGGCATCAACATCGATGCCACTGTCAAGCTGGCGCAGTCGGCGACGATTCCGGTGATCGCCAGCGGCGGGCTGTCCGACCTTGCCGATATCGAACGCCTGTGCCGTGTCCAGAAGGATGGCGTGGAAGGCGTGATCTGCGGCCGTGCGATCTATTCGGGCGATCTCAATTTCGCCGAAGCCCAGGCACTTGCCGACAAGCTCGGCGCCGAGCAGTAAGACAACGCGCCTCCCGCGCGACAATTGCAGCCACCGGCGCCCGCACGTGCAGGCGCCGTGGCGGGCAAGGAATCACATGCTAGCCAAACGTATCATCCCCTGCCTCGACGTGACCAACGGGCGGGTGGTCAAGGGTGTCAACTTCGTCGAATTGCGCGACGCGGGCGACCCGGTCGAGATCGCCCGCCGCTATGACGAGCAAGGCGCCGATGAAATCACATTTCTCGATATCACCGCGACCAGCGACGGCCGCGACCTGATCCTGCACATCATCGAGGCGGTTGCTTCCCAGGTCTTTATCCCGCTGACGGTGGGCGGCGGCGTGCGCGCCGTGGAAGACGTGCGGCGCCTGCTCAATGCCGGCGCGGACAAGATCAGCGTCAACTCCTCGGCCATCGCCAACCCGCAGCTGGTGTCGGATGCCACCGCGCGCTACGGCTCGCAGTGCATCGTGGTGGCGATCGACGCCAAGCGCAGCTCGGCGCCAGGCGAGCCGGCGCGCTGGGAAGTCTTCACCCATGGCGGGCGCAAGGCCACCGGACTGGACGCCGTGGCATGGGCGCGCGAGATGGCCGCGCGCGGCGCGGGCGAACTGCTGCTCACCAGCATGGACCGGGACGGCACCAAGAGCGGCTTCGACCTGGAACTCACGCGCGCGGTCAGCGACGCCGTATCGATCCCGGTGATCGCCTCCGGCGGCGTGGGCGGGCTGCAGGACCTGGCCGACGGCATCAAGCTGGGCCGTGCCGACGCGGTACTGGCCGCCAGCATCTTCCACTACGGCGAGCACACCGTTGGCGAGGCAAAGGCATTCATGGCCCGCGAGGGCATTCCGGTGCGGATCTGAAATCTGGAACACGGCGAACCGACATGGCAAAGAAGTGGCTCAACAAGGTTAAGTGGGACGATAACGGCCTGGTGCCGGTGATCGTCCAGGAAATCGGCTCGAACGATGTACTCATGTTTGCGTTCATGAACCGCGAGGCGCTGCAGCGCACCGTGGAGATTGGCGAGGCGGTGTTCTGGTCGCGTTCGCGCAAGCGACTGTGGCACAAGGGCGAAGAGTCCGGCCACGTGCAGAAGGTCCACGAGATCCGCCTGGACTGCGACGAAGACGTGGTGCTGCTCAAGGTCACGCAGAACGACGGCATCGCCTGCCACACCGGGCGGCACTCATGCTTCTTCCAGAAGTTCGAGGGCGATACCGACAACGGCGACTGGCAGACCGTGGAACCGGTGCTCAAAGATCCGTCCACCATCTACGCGGCCAAGCCATGAGCGACACGCAAGCAAGCAGCACCGACGTGCTGGCGCGCCTGGCTGCGGTGCTGGAATCGCGCAAGCCCGAGAATGGCGGCGATCCCGACAAATCCTATGTGGCGCGCCTCTTCCACAAGGGCGACGACGCCATCCTGAAGAAGATCGGGGAGGAAGCCACCGAGACCGTGATGGCGGCCAAGGACGCGCGCGCCGCCGGGCTGGGCGAGGAAGCCGTCGGCAAGGTGGTCTACGAAGTGGCCGACCTGTGGTTCCACAGCATGGTCCTGCTGGCGCGCTTCGGGCTGGAACCGGCTGACGTGGTCAATGAGCTGGCGCGCCGCGAAGGGCTGTCCGGGCTCGAGGAAAAGGCGCGCCGCGAGCCCGGCGCCTGAACCTGAGGATATCGCGGCAGGAACGCGGCGGGAGCGGTGCGGCGCACGCATCGGATGCCGACCGGCTCGCCAGCCTGCGCAAGCTCACGCATAAGCTGTGTGCACTGTGCGCTATATTATGGGTGGCCGGCGGCTTCGCCGATCGGTTCCTGGCAGGCCGCGGCGGGGGCGCCTCGTGGCGCACTGCGCGGCTCGATTTGCGGCACGCAATGAAATTTTCATGAATTCAAAGCAAAATTGCATCTTCTGCCGGATCGTGGCCGGCGAGCTTCCGTCGAACAAGGTCTACGAAGACGACGAAATGCTGGCTTTCCACGATATCCACCCGAAAGCCCCGGTACACTTCCTCGTTATCCCCAAGGCGCATGTCGATTCGCTGGCCGATTGCGGAACCGGCGAGAGCGCTGTGCTTGCTAGAATGATGTTGAAGGTGCCGGAGTTGGCGCGTGCTGCAGGCTGCGGGAACGGTTTCCGGACGGTGATCAATACCGGCCCGGATGGCGGGCAGGAGGTCTATCACCTCCACCTGCACGTACTTGGCGGCCCGCGCAACCAGTGGAAGGTGCCGCTGCCCTGATCCCGACGCCCAGGTCCTGAGGACCGGCGTCGCGCCAGGCTTGCAGCCAAACCATGCAGGACCGCGGGCCGGACGTCCACGGTCAGACGCCATGCCGGCAACCGTCGCCCGGCATGGCCTTCAGTGACGGAACAACGAGCCGGGGTGGCAAGGCGCCGCCCCCGGCTTCATCAGGAGCAGAAAATGGGTTCGTTTAGCATTTGGCACTGGCTCATCGTGCTGGTGATCGTCATGCTGGTTTTTGGTACCAAGAAACTGCGCAATATCGGCCAGGACCTGGGCGGCGCCGTGAAGGGCTTCAAGGACGGCATGAAGGACCCCAATGGCGAAGACGCCGCGGCAGCCGCGCCGGCCAAGGAACTGCGCGACAGCACCACCATCGACGTGGAAGCCAAGGAAAAGTCGCGCCAGCAGTAAGCGCGATGCGATCCTTGCCGGCTCATCCGATGTCATCCCACCCGCCAGCAGTGCCAAGCCTGCGTGAGGTCCCGCGCGCCACGGGACTTGGCGGCGGCACCTCCCTTTCGACGCTCGCATGATCGATCTCGGCATTTCCAAGCTTGCACTGATCGGCGCGGTGGCGCTGGTGGTGATCGGTCCCGAGCGGCTGCCGAAAGTGGCGCGCACGGTCGGCGCCCTGGTCGGCCGCGCGCAGCGCTATATCAACGACGTCAAGGCGGAAGTCAGCCGCGAGGTCGAACTCGACGAACTGCGCAAGATGCGCACGGAGTTCGAGGATGCCGCGCGCGATGTCGAGCGCACCATCCACAAGGAAGTGCACGAGCACACCCAGTCCTTCAACGATGCGCTGTCCGGCACCGATGCCGGCACCGCGCCGGGCGGGGCGGCCGTGGACAGCGGCTATGTGCCTTCCTGGGATACGGCGCACAAGCTCCATAACGGCCGCAAGAGCTGGCGCGTCAAGCAAGGCGCGCGGCCGCTGTGGTTCAAGCGCCAGCACAATGTCCGCGTATGGGCGCAATCCGGCGCCGCGCGCGTCAAGCGCCACCGTCCCGCCACCGGTCCCGCACGCTCTTTCTTCGATTGAGCATGACCGGGTCTGCCAACACGCCGGTACCCGGCCGGCTGTCGCTGTCGTGCGTTCGGACTTGCGCTCCGACATGCGCTCCGCGCCGGCGTAACATCGCCGATTTTGTCACCGATTTTTCGATGCCAGCCCGCCGGGCTGAGCGGTCCACGCCATGAGCGACTCCCGTTCCCAAGATCCCCAAGACCCGCAGGACGAAGGCCAGCAGGAAACCTTCATCTCTCACCTGGTGGAGCTGCGCTCGCGCATCGTCAAGGCTGCCTCCGGCGTGATCCTGGTCTTCGTCTGCCTGGTCTACTGGGCACCGAATATCTTCAACCTGTTCGCCCGGCCTCTCATGGAGTCGCTGCCCAAGGGCGGCAGGATGATCGTCACCGACGTGACCGGCTCGTTCTTCGTGCCGATGAAGGTCACGCTGCTGGTGGCCTTCCTGGTCGCGTTGCCATGGGTGCTGTACCAGATCTGGCAGTTTGTCGCGCCCGGCCTGTACCAGCATGAGAAGCGGCTGATTGTCCCGCTGGTCAGCAGCAGCTACTTGTTGTTTATCTGCGGCGTGGCCTTCGCCTACTTCCTGGTGTTCCCCACGGTGTTCCATTTCATGGCGCACTACAACGCCCCGCTGGGGGCCGAGATGTCGACGGACATCGATAAATACCTCAGCTTCGCCATGACCATGTTCCTGGCGTTCGGCATTACCTTCGAGGTGCCCGTGGTGGTGATCGTGCTGGTGCGCTTTGGCGTGGTCGAGCTGGAAAAGCTCAAGCAGATCCGCCCCTATGTGATCGTCGGCGCCTTCGTGATCGCCGCCGTGGTGACACCGCCCGATGTGCTGTCCCAACTGCTGCTGGCCGTGCCGCTGGTAGCACTTTACGAGCTGGGACTGATCATGGCCCGCTTCACCTCGCGACCCGTCGCGGCAGACCCGGCAGCCAGCGAAGCGCAGGCGGACTGAGAACGCGTACCGCTTCGGAAGCAAAGCTTGGGGGCGCAACTTTTGCACCAAAACGGTGAAAATGCGCTTCCAGGCTGTTGCGACATCACAACAAAATCCCCCGCAATCCACGGTTTACGACGAAAAAGCCTTCTGGCGGCCGGGGGGGCTGACCCATAATACGCAGCAGACGTGAGGTAAATGCGTCGCCCAAGCACTTGGGCAAGCCAAGATTTCCCAATCAGTTGACAAGGAAAGTGTCGATATGAAGATGAAACTGTTTGCAGCCGCTGTCGCTGCCCTGGCCGCTGGTGGTGCGTATGCCCAATCGAGCGTGACCCTGTACGGCGTTGTTGACGCTGGTATTGAATACACCAACAAGAACGCAACTACCAACGGCAACCACAACCTGTTTGCCTTGCAGTCGGGCAACCAGTCCGGTTCGCGTTGGGGCCTGCGTGGCGTGGAAGACCTGGGCGGCGGCCTGAAGGGCATTTTCGTCCTGGAAAGCGGCTTCAACGTTGACAACGGTACTTCGGCTCAAGGCAATCGTCTGTTCGGCCGTAACGCCTACGTCGGCCTGCAGAGCCAGTACGGCACGTTGACCCTGGGCCGCCAGCAGACCACGTTCTATGATTTCGGCCTGATCTATGATCCGATGGCCATTTCGACCCGTTACAGCATTACCGCGACGGCTCCGGAATTCGCTGCCCGCGCCGACAATACCGTCAAGTACACCGGCACTTTCGGTGGCCTGACCACTTCGGCCTTCTACAGCTTCAACAACAACAACCAAGAGGTTGCGGGTAACTTCACCAACGGCCGCGAGTACGGCTTCCTGGCGAGCTACGCTGCAGGCCCGTTCTCGGTTGGTGCTGCTTATGACCAATCGAACGTCTCGACGGCAACTCTCAACAACGGCAATCAGCTGATCCGTCGCGCGACCATCGCTGGCACCTACGCATTCGGTCCGGCCAAGGTCTACGCTGGCTACCGCTACGCTCACGCTTACAACAACGTGGCCCTGCCGGGTGCTTCCGGCGTGCTGAACACCGCCTCGAACCTGGGTTGGGTTGGTCTGGGCTATCAGCTGACCCCGGCTTTCTCGCTGTCGGGCTCCGCTTACTACCAGAACCTGCGTAACGCCAAGGCTAACCCGTGGCAGTTCGTGACGACCGCCGACTACGCGCTGTCGAAGCGTACCGACTTGTACGCCTCGGCTACGTACATCCTCAACAAGGGTGGCAATTCGGCTCTGAGCGTGAATGGCTTCAACGACCAAATTACGTCTGGTCCGACCGTCCAAACTGGTGGCAACCAGTTCGGCGGCATCGTTGGTGTTCGCCACAAGTTCTAATTTAGCGCGGGCGTAAGCTCGCTCTAGATTGGCTTGAACTCAAAACGCCGGCATCCGCAAGGATGCCGGCGTTTTGTTTTTGGCGCCCGGGGCACGGCTGTCTGCTGTCGCCTTTGTCCGGCTTCGCGACGGGGCAGGGCGCATTCCCGTATCGTGCAAGCTGACTACCCATGGGCCAGCGCCGGCGGACAGCGTGGCGGCCTGGATGGCATGCCGGCCAGGCGGGAGGGGCCGGCCGTGGCGCTCAATCGCTCTTGCGCAGCCGGCTGCTTCCCGGGCCCGCGCGTCGCTCCCGGCTTCGATGCACAGCTTTTGCGCGATTTCGTTCACGTAGCCGCCGGGACTGCCGTGAGCGCAGCACCGGGTACGCTTTCGCGGCTTCAATGCGCCGAAGCCGGCATCGGCAAGCGCAGCCAGCACTGCCACCCCGGAAACAAAAAACCCCGCCACGAAAGGCGGGGTCAGGCAAGGCTCAGGCCGGGCGGGCGCGGCTGCGCGGCGGCTTATTCCTCCTCATCGAGCGGCATCGCGCGGCGCGGCGGCGGGGGGCGCTTGCCGATCATGACTGCCAGCTCGATCGGCTTGCCACGGCGCACCACCTTCATCTTGATTTCCGCGCCCGGCTTGAGCTGGGCGATGGCATTGAGCAGAGCGGTAGTGTCGGTGATGGTCTGGCCATCGACGGAGACCAGCACATCGCCCGGCTTCACGCCGGCCTTGTCGGCCGGGCCACCCTGGACCACGGCGGCGATCAGGGCCCCTTCCTTGGCTTCGAGCCCGAACGACTCGGCGATCTCCGGCGTCATGTCCTGCGGTTCCACGCCGATCCAGCCCCGCGTCACCGTGCCGGTGGAGATGATCGATTCCATCACCTGCTTCGCGGTCGACACCGGAATGGCGAAGCCGATGCCCAGCGAGCCGCCCGAGCGCGAATAGATGGCGGTATTGACGCCCAGCAGGTTGCCTTGCGCATCGACCAGCGCACCGCCCGAATTGCCCGGGTTGATGGCAGCATCGGTCTGGATGAAGTTCTCGAAGGTGTTGATGCCCAGGTGGCTGCGGCCCAGCGCCGACACGATGCCCATGGTCACGGTCTGGCCGACGCCGAACGGGTTGCCGATGGCCAGCACCACGTCGCCAACCTTGACGTTCTCGATCCGGCCCAGCGTGATCGCGGGCAGGTCCTTCAGCGTGATCTTCAGGACGGCCAGGTCGGTTTCCGGATCCGAGCCAACCACCTTGGCATTCGCCTTGCGGCCGTCGGTGAGGGCCACCTCGATCTCATCGGCGCCGTCCACCACATGGTGGTTGGTTAGAATGTAGCCTTCCGCGCTGACGATCACGCCCGAGCCGAGGCTGGATACCGGTTCCTGCCGTTCCGGGAGGCGGTCGCCGAAGAAGAACCGGAACCATGGATCTTCCGCCTGCGGGTTGTTGGGTGTGCGCTTGCTGCCATTCTTGCTGGTGAAGATGTTCACCACCGCCGGCATCGCCTGCTGCGCCGCGTCGCTATAGGAGCCCTGCGCCGAGGAACCCGCAATGTTGGGCACCACCTCCTTCAGCGCGACGATCGGCGACCCGGATTGCACGGCCACCCGGCCGCGTTGCAGCCATTCCGGTTTTAGCGTGGCCACGACGAACCACACGGCCAGCACGACGGTGACAGCCTGAGCAAAGAACAGCCAGAATCGGCGCAACATATTGGAGTTTGGGCAGAAAATGAAAACAAAAGATCTTGAATTGTACTTGAACGACCTGCTTCAGGTCCCTCGATACAAAGACTATTGCCCGAACGGATGGCAAGTGCAAGGCCGCCTTGAAGTGGAAAATATCGTCACCGGCGTGACCGCGAGCCTGGCATTGGTCGAAGCCGCCATCGAGGCGGGTGCCGATGCCATTTTGGTTCATCACGGTTATTTCTGGAAAAACGAAGACGCCCGCGTAATCGGCCAAAAACACGCCCGCCTGAAACGCCTGCTCGGGGCCGATGTGAACCTGCTGGCTTATCACCTGCCGCTCGATAATCATCCGGAATTCGGCAATAACGCCCAGCTCGGCTTGCAATTAGGATTTACACCCACCGGTCGATTTGGCGACGACCAGCTCGGCTGGACCGGCACCCTGCCGCAACCCATGCCGCTCGCCGCGCTGGCCGCCCACGTGGGCGGCGTGCTCGAGCGTGAACCGCTCGCCATCGGCGATCCCGAGCAAATGATTCGCACGGTGGGCTGGTGCACCGGCGGTGCCCAGGGCTATTTCGACGGTGCCGTGGCAGCCGGCGTGGATGCCTACCTGAGCGGCGAGATCTCCGAGCAGACCACCCATCTCGCGCGCGAGAGCGGCGTGGCCTACCTGGCGGCCGGGCATCATGCCACCGAACGCTACGGCATCCGCTCGCTCGGCGAGCACCTGGCGCAGCAGTTCGGCCTGCGCCATACCTTCATCGATATTCCGAACCCGGTCTGACAGCGGCGGGGCGCGGCATGCGCCCGCCACCCGGGCCTTGCGCGCTCAGGCCTGGCGCGCCTTCAGGCTGTCGCGGATCTCGCGCAGCAGCACCACGTCTTCCGGCGTGGCCGCAGGCGCTTCCACCTTCGGCTCTTCGGCGCGCAGCTTGTTGATGGCGCGCACCATCATGAAGATGATGAAGGCCAGGATCAGGAAATTGACCAGGATGGTCAGGAAGTTGCCGTAGGCAAAGACCGGCACGCCGGCCTTTTTCAGGGCATCGAGCGTGTGCGGCACGCCCGCGGGCGGATCCGATAGCGCGACGAACATATTGGAGAAGTCGAGCTTGCCGATGATGCGGCCGACCACCGGCATGATCAGGTCGTTCACCACCGAATCGACAATCTTGCCGAACGCCGCGCCGATAATCACGCCCACGGCCAGGTCGATCACATTGCCGCGCATTGCGAAGGTCTTGAACTCCGAGATCATCCCCATGCTTTTCTCCCTCTGTTGCTTGGTTTGAACGGTCGTCAGGACAAAAGCCTGCCGCATCACTGCCCGTAACGCAAGCCTGCAGGCCACATAGCTGATTTCTGTCCGATTATCGCGCGAACGTGAGTAACTCTGCGCCTTTCAATGCCTCATGTGCCTAAGGTACAATTTACGGTTGACGCAAAATCTAATTTGACATCCCCTGGGGTTTGGAATGAGTGACCAGCAAAACGTGAAGAACGTGGATAAGGGTCGCCGCAATTGGTTGATTGCGACGTCAGTCGCTGGCGGCATCGGAGGCGTGGCGGTCGCAGTGCCGTTCGTCAGCACGTTCGCGCCGTCAGAGAAAGCCAAGGCAGCCGGAGCACCAGTCGAGGCTGATATCAGCGCCTTGAAGCCGGGCGAAATGATGACCGTGGAATGGCGTGGCAAGCCTGTCTGGATTCTGAAGCGCACCGAGGAAATGCTCGCGTCGCTCAAGAAGACCGATGCCGAAGTCGCCGACCCCAACTCGGACGTGCCCTTCACCATGAAGACGCCCGAGTACTGCAAGAACGAAACCCGCTCGCGCGCCGACCACAAGGACCTCCTGGTCGTGGTGGGCATCTGCTCCCACCTGGGCTGCTCGCCCTCCGGCCCCTTCGGCGCCGGCTCCAATCCCCAGCTCGGTTCCGACCCCGGATTCCTATGCCCCTGCCACGGTTCGACCTTCGACCTGGCTGGCCGCGTGTTCAAGAACAAGCCGGCCCCGCAAAACCTTGACGTACCCCCCTACCAGTTCCTGTCCGACACGAAGATCGTGATCGGCAAGGATGAAAAAGGAGACGCTTGACCATGGCGGCCGAAAAACAAGTCAAGACGACTGGCCTGCTGGGCTGGATCGACGCACGCTTCCCCGCTACGCAGCTCTGGGAAGACCATCTCTCCAAGTACTACGCACCGAAGAACTTCAACTTCTGGTACTTCTTCGGCTCGCTGGCGCTGCTTGTCCTGGTCATCCAGATCGTCACCGGCATCTTCCTGGTGATGAACTACAAGCCCGACGGCACGCTCAACGCCGCCGGCATTCCCGTGGCCTACGCCAGCGTGGAATACATCATGCGTGAAGTGCCCTGGGGCTGGCTGGTGCGCTACATGCACTCCACCGGCGCCTCGGCCTTCTTCGTGGTCGTGTACCTGCACATGTTCCGCGGCCTGCTCTACGGCTCCTACCGCAAGCCGCGCGAACTGGTCTGGATCTTCGGCTGCCTGATCTTCCTGTGCCTGATGGCCGAAGCCTTCATGGGCTACCTGCTGCCGTGGGGCCAGATGTCGTACTGGGGCGCCCAGGTGATCGTGAACCTGTTCTCGGCGATTCCCGTGATCGGCCAGGACCTGTCGCTGTTCATCCGTGGCGACTACGTCGTCAGCGACGCCACCCTGAACCGCTTCTTCTCCTTCCACGTCATCGCCGTGCCGCTGGTGCTGCTGGGCCTGGTGGTCGCGCACATCATCGCGTTGCACGAAGTGGGCTCGAACAACCCGGACGGCGTCGAGATCAAGGCCAAGAAGGACGAGAACGGCATCCCGCTGGACGGCATCCCGTTCCACCCGTACTACTCGGTGCATGACCTGCTGGGCGTGGGCGGCTTCCTGATGATCTTCTCCGCGGTGATCTTCTTCTTCCCGGAGGTCGGCGGCTACTTCCTGGAGTCGAACAACTTCTTCCCGGCCGATCCGCTCAAGACCCCGCCGCATATCGCGCCGGTCTGGTACTTCACGCCGTTCTATTCGATGCTGCGTGCCACCACCTCGAACTTCCTGCCGATCCTGTGGGTGTTCTTCGCGGTGCTGCTGGGCATGGTGTTCCTGCGCAGCAAGGATGCCCGCATCAAGGTTGGCGCGCTCGCCATCGCCGTGATCCTGGCCGTGGGCTTCTACTTCATCGACGCCAAGTTCTGGGGCGTGCTGGTGATGGGCGGCTCGGTGGTGATCCTGTTCTTCCTGCCGTGGCTGGACCACTCGCCGGTGAAGTCGATCCGCTATCGCCCGGCTTTCCACAAGACCATCCTGAGCGTGTTCGTGGTGGTGTTCATCGTGCTCGGCTACCTGGGTGTCATGCCCCCGTCGCCGGTGGGTGAAAAGGTGTCGCAGCTTGGCACCCTGCTGTACTTCGCCTTCTTCCTGACCATGCCGCTGTGGAGCCGCGTCGGCCAGTTCAAGCCCGTGCCGGAACGCGTGACGTTCCACCCGCACTGAGACCGGACGAACCCCGACAAAAGCACAAGGACACACGATGAAAAAGCTGCTTTCGATTCTCGCGCTGGCCGGCGCCTGCTTTGCCGCCGCGCCCGCCATGGCCAGCGAAGGGGGCTACCCCCTCGAGCCGGCACCCGTGCAGACCAGCGATCTCTCCTCGCTGCAGCGCGGCGCCAAGCTGTTCGTGAACTACTGCCTGAACTGCCACGGCGCGTCCATGATGCGTTACAACCGCCTCAAGGACATCGGCCTGACCGACGACCAGATCCGCCAGAACCTGCTGTTCAGTGGTGACAAGGTCGGCGACATGATGACCATCGCCATGCAGCCGAAGGAAGCCAAGACCTTCTTCGGCGCGGCCCCGCCGGACCTGTCGGTGATCGCCCGCGCCCGCGGCGACGACTGGCTCTACACCTACCTGCGCACCTTCTACCGCGACGACAACCGCGCCACGGGCTGGAACAACCTGGTGTTCCCGAGCGTCGGCATGCCGCACGTACTGTGGGAGCTGCAGGGCCAGCGCGCCGCCAAGTTCGCCGAAGTCGAAGAGCACGGCGAGAAGGTCCACAAGTTCGCCGGCTTCGAGCAGGTCACCCCGGGCAAGCTGAGCACGATCGAGTACGACCAGGCCGTGACCGATCTCGTCGGCTTCCTCGACTGGATGGCCGAGCCCGCCCAGAACCAGCGCAAGCGCCTCGGCGTGTGGGTGCTGATGTTCCTCGGCGTGTTCACCGTCTTTGCCTGGCGCCTGAACGCCTCGTACTGGAAGGACATCAAGTAATCGGCAGTAAAGCCCGAGGGGCGCAAGCCCCGAAGGGGCAGGGGGCTGGCGCGGGCGTCGCGAAACCGACGTTCGCCCCAGCCCTTTTCGCTTGAATGGATCGCTTGCCGATAATGGCAAAAGTGCCATACAAAGCGCATTTACCCGCCAAAATCACGCACAAAAGTGATTTAATATCATCTAATTTGCTTTCTGCATAGCGGTTCTGCCAGAATACCGATCCAGCCAATCGACCCCGCTTCAAAGGAATCCAACCATGATGGTGTTGTATTCGGGCACCACCTGCCCGTTCTCCCAACGTTGCCGCCTCGTCCTGTTCGAAAAGGGCATGGATTTCGAGATCCGTGACGTCGACCTGTTCAACAAGCCGGAAGACATTTCGGTGATGAACCCCTACGGTCAGGTGCCCATCCTGGTCGAGCGCGACCTCATCCTGTACGAGTCGAACATCATCAACGAGTACATCGACGAGCGCTTCCCGCACCCGCAGCTGATGCCGGCCGACCCGGTGCAGCGCGCCCGCGCCCGCCTGTTCCTGTTCAACTTCGAAAAGGAACTCTTCACGCACGTCTACGCCCTCGAAAACGAAAAGGGCAAGGCCGCCGAGAAGAACCACGAGCGTGCCCGCGCCTCCATCCGCGACCGCCTGACCCAGCTCGCGCCGATCTTCGTCAAGAACAAGTACATGCTCGGCGAAGAGTTCTCCATGCTCGACGTCGCCATCGCCCCGCTGCTGTGGCGCCTGGATCATTACGGCATCGAGCTGTCGAAGAACGCCGCGCCGCTGCTGAAGTACGCCGAACGCATTTTCAGCCGCCCGGCCTACATCGAAGCGCTCACCCCGTCGGAAAAGGTGATGCGCCGCTAAACCGGCCCCCCGGCCCGAGGCGCACCGCTTCGGGCCGCCCGGAACGCGCCCCGCGCCACTGGAAGCCCAATGCCTGAAACCTCCACCAAGCCCTACCTGATCCGCGCCATCTACGAGTGGTGCACGGACAACGGCTTCACGCCATACATCGCCGTCTTCGTCGACGCCAACACCAGCGTGCCGCGCGAGTTCGTCAAGAACAACGAAATCGTGCTCAACGTCAGCTTCGACGCCACCAGCGGCCTGGACATGGGCAACGAATGGATCGGCTTCAGCGCGCGCTTCGGCGGCGTCTCCCGCAAGATCGACGTACCCATTGAAAACGTGCTCGCCATCTACGCCCGCGAGAACGGCCAGGGCATGGCCTTCCCGGTGGAGCGCAGCGTGCCCGACACCCAGGCCGCCACGGAACGCGAGAACAACCCGCCACCCAAGCTGTCAACGGTGGAAAGCGAATCCCCGGTCACGGCTGACACTACCGAAGGCCACAACGGCGACGACGAACCCACGCCGCCGCCGGTCTCGCGCATCGGCGCCAAGAAGCCTTCGCTGAAGGTGGTGAAGTAAGTACGGCGCAGGCTGCATCAAGGCATCGTCATTTCGCGCCGCATGCAGTAGAATCGCTGTCTGCACCAAACATGCCGGCTTAGCTCATCAGGTAGAGCAGTTGATTTGTAATCATCAGGTGGCGGGTTCGAGTCCTGCAGCCGGCACCAGTAGAATCAAAGGGTTACAGCGTTTTCGCTTGTGACCCTTTTTCATTTTCGATTCAGTGTAACCACTGTGTAACCATCTTTGATCAACGCCGGTCCGCATCAATTTGGCCGTCGTCGCCAAGGACTGGGGCATGGAAAAAGGTTGCGGTGTCCTCACCGTCCGGTGCGCCATGCCGTTCTATGTCTTTAAACGACAAGGGTTGCTCGGCGATCCTACTAAACGGGGCGCCAGCACATCGTTGTCAATCGCGTTGAACGGGATGAGCAAGGGATAGATGATGGCGAGGCTTGAAGAAATCCGAAATGGAGCGTCGGTGTGCGGGATCGCTTCGACGCAGGCCGTCCAGATTTTGTCGGTCGAGTGGATCGGGGACCAGGCGATCAACGTCGTCTATCGCGATCTCGTCGGAACCGTGGCCGAGGCTGTTCTCTACCGGGACGACGAGTATCGCCTTCAGGTCGAGGTCAACGGCCGGCCGTGGTCATTCGACGGCGACGGCGCGCTGCTGCGCTTGGTGACCGAGGCGAACCGGATCAAGCTCGCGCACCATTTCGATCCCTATCTGGCGATCCACACAAGCCTCGTCGATCCGCTGCCACACCAGATTTCGGCGGTATATGGCGAGATGCTTTCGCGCCAGCCGCTGCGCTTCCTGCTGGCCGACGATCCCGGTGCGGGCAAGACTATCATGGCTGGCCTGCTTATCAAGGAGCTGATCGCGCGAAGCGATCTGGAACGCTGTCTCGTGGTTGCGCCCGGCAGCCTCGTTGAGCAGTGGCAGGACGAACTGGGGCAGAAGTTCAATCTAGAATTCGATATTTTGACCCGCGACATGATTGAGACGTCGCGCTCGGGCAATCCGTTCGAGGACCGGAACCGGCTTATCGTCCGGCTGGACGTCCTGGCGCGCAACGAGGAGCTACAGAACAAGCTGCTCAGCGGGCGCGAATGGGATCTGATCATCTGCGACGAAGCTCACCGAATGTCGGCGACCTATTTCGGCGGCGAAGTCAAATACACCAAACGCTATCAGGTTGGTCAGAAGCTCGGGCAAGTCTGCCGCCATCTATTGCTGATGTCGGCAACTCCGCACAACGGAAAGGAAGAGGATTTCCAGCTCTTCATGGCGTTGCTCGATAGCGACCGGTTCGAAGGCCGATTCCGCGATGGTGTCCACTATGCGGATACGGCGGACATGATGCGGCGGTTGACCAAGGAAGAGCTGCTACGCTTCGACGGTCGGCCGCTGTTTCCGGAGCGTTGCGCCTACACGGTCAAATACCAGCTCTCTGAACAGGAGGCGGCGCTTTACGGCGCCGTGACCGACTATGTGCGAATGGAGATGAACCGCGTTCAGCGCTTCGCTGAAGGCAATGGCAAGAAGCGCAACAATGTCGGATTTGCGCTCCAGATCCTCCAGCGCCGGCTCGCATCGTCGCCTGCTGCCATTTATCAGTCACTCAAGCGGCGTCGGGAGCGGCTTGAAAGTGAGCTTGGCGAGGCACGTTTGGCTGCCAGGGGCCGCAAGGCCGGCTTCACCGCGCTGGAGGTCAATGCCGACATTCTGAAGAACCTCGAGGAATATGGTCAGGAGGAGATCGACGACCTCGAAGACCTGATCGCCACGGGGGCGACGACGGCCGAAACTGTCGAACAGCTCGCCCTGGAAGTCGAGACCCTCAAGAGCCTGGAGCATATGTCGCTCGGCGTTCTGCGCTCTGGCCTTGACGCCAAGTGGTCGCAGCTCAATCGGATCCTAGATGATGACCTCATGGTCGACGCCGATGGCAATCGCCGTAAGCTGATCGTTTTCACCGAACCGAAGGACACGCTCCACTACCTGGTCGACAAGGTACGTGCACGTCTGGGCAGCCCGGACGCGGTCGATGTGATCCATGGCGGCGTCTCACGCGACGAGCGCCGCAAGGTCATCGAGCGTTTCATGCAGGACCGCGACATGCTGGTCCTGATCGCCAACGATGCTGCAGGTGAGGGTGTGAACCTCCAACGTGGTCATCTGATGGTCAACTATGACTTGCCTTGGAATCCCAACAAGATCGAGCAGCGCTTCGGCCGAATCCACCGCATCGGCCAGACTGAGGTCTGTCATTTGTGGAATCTCGTCGCTGCCGACACCCGCGAGGGCGAGGTCTATGCTCGCCTGCTCGAGAAGCTGGAGGCGGCTCGTGAAGCTCTCGGCGGGCGCGTCTACGACGTGCTGGGCGAACTGTTCGAAGGCACGGCCCTGAAGGATCTGCTGTTCCAGGCGATCCAGTACGGCGAGCAGGAAGAAGTCAAGGCACGGTTGTTCCGCCAGGTTGACGGCGCTGTAGATCAGGATCATCTGCTGGAACTGTTGCAGCGCCGCGCTCTGACCAATGACACCATGCCCGAGGCGAAGGTCCAGGAGCTTCGTCTCGAGATGGAGCGCGCCGAAGCGCAGCGTCTGCAGCCGCACCATGTTCAGAGCTTCTTTGTTGAGGCGTTCCAGCATCTCGGCGGCCAGATGAAGCGGCGCGAGGAGGGGCGTTGGGAAATCACCCACGTACCGGTCCGCATCCGCGAACGCGATCGCCAGATCGGCACGGGCGCGCCGATCCAGAAGAAGTATGAGCGGATCTGCTTTGAAAAGGGTCAGATCAATCAGCAGCCGGTCGCAACCTTCGTCTATCCCGGCCATCCGTTGCTGGATGCGGTCATCAGTATCGTGCGCGAGCAGTACGAGCAGATCATGCGGCAGGGCGCAATACTGGTTGATGAACTGGACTCGAGCAGCGCCCTGTCAGCGGTCTTCCTCCTCGAACACCGTGTCCAGGACGGCCGGGTGACCAGTTCCGGTAAGCCGCATGTCGTTTCCCAGAAACTTCAGTTCGCGGCAGTCGATAAGGCAGGGCGCACCATCAACGCAGGGATCGCGCCGCACCTTAACCTGCGCCCGGCGACGCCGGACGAGATTGCCCTCGTCCAGGATCTGCTCGATGAGGACTGGCTGACGACCGAGTTGGAGAAGATGGCGGTCCGCTTCGCGACGGTGGAACTGGCGCAGGCCCATGTCGCCGAGGTGAAGGCCCGGCGCCTGCCCGAGATCGAGAAGGTGGAGCAGGAGGTCCGCGCGCGCCTCAAGAAGGAGATCAACTACTGGGATTCTCGGGCCTTCGAACTGAAGGAGGAGGAGAAGGCCGGCAAGAAGACTCGGGTAAGTTGGCAAAACGCCCAGCGGCGCGCAGAGGATCTAGCGGAACGCCAGAAACGGCGCATTGAGCAGCTTGAGCAAGAAAAGTTCATTTCGTCCCAGCCACCAAGAGTGCGCGGCGGGATGGTCGTCCTTCCGCGCGCCTTGCTGGACGCGCGAGCTCAGGTGGCAGGCCTCGCGGGCGCGCCGTCGCAAGCCTTTGCCGCTGACGCTGCAGCGCGGCGGGTCATCGAGCTGGCCGCAATGGACGCCGTTCTGGCGGCCGAACGGGCGCTCGGCTATGTGCCGAGTGACGTCTCGGCGCAAAAGATCGGCTACGACATCGCCTCCTATGATCCTAAGAGGAAGCAACTACGCTTCATCGAGGTGAAGGGGCGAATTCACGGCGCAGACACCGTAATGATCACGCGGCAGGAGGTCATCACCTCGCTGCATGAGCCCGACAAATACATTCTCGCCATTGTTCAGGTCGAAAACGGAGCGGCGCATACCCCTCGCTATGTGTGCGGGCCGTTGTCCGATCACGAGCCGCCGTTCGAGCACACGGCGATCCAGTTCAACCTCATGCGTCTGCTGGAGCGGTCGGAGATACCGCTTTGAAGATCACGACGAAGACCTTGATCGTCTCTTATCCGTGGATAGGATTTCTGCTCGATGAAAAGAAAACATGGGAGATGCGTCCTATAGCCCGGCCAATCACTCCGGATCGCGTACACACTGACAGCAGTCCCAGTGCTCTAATGGCATATTCCGATGCTGCGAAGGTCCAAGGGGCGGTGCCATTGGGATCGGCCGAGCCGACTCACGGTAATATTGCACACCTCCGCATCTACTTGGGGGATTTATTCGACCGTTCTCCTGACGGCGCGGTCGGTGGATCGAACCGCCACCAGAAGACTATGCGGGACATCCTCATCAACTGGGGCAGCGCCTCAACCGTCCAAACCGCTCCAGATGGAATAAAACGCTTCTTCGGAGCGCGCGGCTGGATAAAGAACTTCTTTGAAACGAACGACGCCGCCGCCGGCGATTCGCTCCTGGTGAAGAGCCCCGGGTCGTATCGCTACCGTACGCGCTTGAAGAAATGAACGGAACACGTTGATGACGACCTCCTATAAAAAGAAGCTCATAGAGATCGCAATCCCACTCGAGGCGATCAATGCGGCATCGGCCCGCGAGAAGTCGATCCGGCACGGCCATCCCTCGACGCTGCATCTCTGGTGGGCGCGCCGGCCACTGGCGGCCTGCCGCGCGGTACTTTTTGCACAGCTCGTGGACGACCCTTCCAGCCACCCAGACGAGTTCCCATCTGAAGAGGCGGTCGATGCGGAGCGGCAACGTCTGTTCGGGATCATCGAAGAGCTCGTGATCTGGGAGAACAGCACCAATGAGGAAGTGCTAGAGCGAGCTCGGCTTGAAATCAGAAAGAGCTGCGGCGGTGAGTTACCTCCCATATACGACCCGTTTTCTGGAGGGGGGTCAATCCCGCTCGAAGCACAACGACTAGGCCTGCCTGCATATGGATCAGACTTAAATCCGGTCGCCGTTATGATCGGCAAGGCTCTGATTGAGATTCCGAGGAAGTTCGCGGGCATGAAACCCGTTCATCCGGGAAGTAGTGGCAAGCTTCACTACGAGGATGCGCAGTGTTTGGCTGAAGACACACGATTTTACGGCGATTTGTTGAAGCAGCGGTCGTTTGAGCGTATCAAGCACCTCTATCCCAAAGTAGACCTTCCACCCGAATTGGGTGGCGGGAAGGCAACGGTTATTGCTTACCTCTGGTGTAGAACAGTCCCAAGCCCGAACCCGGCGTTCGGCGGCACCCCGATTCCACTTGTGCGGACCTTTGACTTGTTGCGCAAACCAAAGAGCTCGGCATGGATTGAGCCCGTTGTCGATCGCTCAACTGGAACCTACCAATTCGTAGTCAAGACTGGTGATGGCGAGGCTCCTTCTGGGACCATAAGCAGAAACGGTGCGATCTGCATCCTTTCAGGTGACGCCGTTCCGCTGAAGTATATTCGTGAACGCGCTCAAGCTGGTGAGATGAAGCAAAAGCTGATGGCGGTCGTTGTGGATACGTCATCTGGTCGAAGGTACATCTCACCAACGTCGGAAATCGAGGCTGTTGCGTTTCTAGAAAAGCCTAATTGGCGACCTGATGCGCGCATACCGGAAAAGCATCGGAATTTTCAGACTCCTCTCTACGGGATGCCGACATTCGGAGATATTTTCACCGACCGACAGGCCGTGGCGATAAATGAATTCATTAGTACGCTGAAGGAAATACGAACAGAAATAGCTGAAGACGCGAAGGCAGCTTTCCAAGGGAACATGGGCGAAGACTTACTGTCTGGAGGCACCGGGGCTCTCGCATATGCACAAGCATTAACTGTATATTTGGCATTCGCGATAAGCAAAGCAACAACCAGAAACTGCTCACTAGCTATCTGGGAGCCAGGAATGGGTCGCCTCGCGGGTGCGCTCGGCCGCCAGGCGCTTCCTATGCAATGGGCGTTTGCCGAAACCAATCCGTTCGCGGGCGCAGGGGGAGATATCTCCGGGACAGCCGTATCTGTGGCCGAAGTCTTGGACGCGCTTGTGCCTCGGGCCGAAGGAACGGAGTTCCAACGGAACGCATCTGAGCCGGTTGGCCTCGGGGTGCGCCCGGTGATATCCACGGACCCACCGTACTACGATAACATCGAATACGCGGAACTTTCCGACTTCTTCTATGTATGGCTTCGTAAAACGCTGTCCGATGAATTCTCTGAGTTGTTTCAGACTTTAGTGGTTCCCAAAGCCGAGGAGTTGGTCGCCAGCACCAACCGTTACGGTGGAAAGGAGAAGGCCGAAAAGCACTTCATGGACGGCATGTCGTTAGCAATTGCAAACATGGCAAAAGAGGGCCGTGACGATTTTCCGACAACTATTTTTTATGCTTTCAAGCAGTCCGAAGTGGACGAAGAGGGGATTTCATCCGCAGGATGGGCATCATTCTTGTCTGCGATCCTAAGTTCTGGATTCGCTGTCGTCGGCACTTGGCCTTTGCGGACCGAAGCAACGAACGCGCTGAAGAAAGGGATGAATGCGCTTGCATCTTCGGTGGTCTTGGTCTGCCGAAAAAGGCAGGTATCAGCCGAAACAATTAGTCGCGCAGAGTTCGTTCGAGCACTGAAGCGCGAGCTTCCTCCGGCAATTGCCGAACTACAGGCAGCCAATATTGCACCGGCAGACATGCCGCAGTCCGCGATCGGTCCGGGAATGGGGGTATTTTCGCGTTATAAAGCAGTGCTGGAGTCTGACGACAGTCCAATGAGCGTTAAGTCGGCTCTTCAGCTCATCAACAGGGAGCTCGACGAATATCTGGGTGGAATCCAAGGCGAGTTCGATGCTGACACTCGCTTTGCCATCACGTGGTTCGAACAGAACGGCGTGAAGGCTGGCGACTATGGCACCGCGAACTCGATCGCCCAAGCGCGAGGCATCTCAGTGGAAAGCGTGAAGCATGCCGGGATCGTGGAAAGCGCCGCCGGAAAGGTGCGCATTCTCGGACGGGAGGAACTCGACCCGACATGGGAACCAGCGAATGACGGTCATTTGACGGTCTGGGAGTGCTGTCAGCATCTGATCAGAGCGTTGGAAACGGACGGCGAATATAGGGCGGCTCTGTTGCTCAAGAAGATCGGTCCAGAGAGGGGCGACGCCGTGAAGGATCTTGCCTATTGCCTCTATGGCATTTGCGACAAGCGGTCAGATACCAAAGAAGCGACATCGTACAACGCATTGATTGCCGTCTGGGCGGAGCTGACCCGTCAAGCGGCAACGATTCGTGACACTGGCGGTGAACGCCAGACCGTCATGGATTTTTGAGGGAGACTAGTAGATGGCCAAAAGTACGCGCCAGAATGTGTTCGAAGGCATGGAGCTGATGCCGGACGCCTTGATTCCCTTCGTCGAAAAACGGCTGGAAAACTCGCTGAAGGGGCATTGGCAAACCGAGGTCGTTCAGCGGGTCCAGGGTTTGAAGCCTAACTCCAATGGCGAAGTTTCTTGGGATCAGCAGGGGCTGCTCAAGACAATGATGGCCTTCTGGAAGGAGGCCTTCGGTACGGTGCTGGGGCACCCGGAGCGGTCATACGTGTCTGAGCTTCTTGACGTTCGTAACAAGCTCTCCCACAACGAGAATTTTACCTATGACGACGCCGAGCGCGCGCTGGATTCCATGCGCCGGCTCATGGAGTCGATCAGCGCCGGCGAAACCGCCGATCAGCTTGGCAAGATGCGCGATACGATCCTGCGCACCAAATTTACCGAACTTCAGCGCAATGAAGAGCGCCGTAGAACACAGCGTCCGGAGATCTCGGTTGAGACTGTGGCCGGCCTGCTGCCGTGGCGCGAGGTGGTCGAGCCACACCAAGACGTGGCCACAGGGGAATTCCAGCAAGCGGAATTCGCAGCCGATCTGGGTAAGGTCCATGCGGGCAGCGCGCCCCCAGAGTACCGTGATCCGCAGCAGTTTTTCAGCCGAACCTATCTGACTGAGGGCCTCAGCACGCTTCTTGTCGGCGCGGCCAAGCGGTTGTCCGGCGGCGGCGGTGATCCCGTGGTCGAGCTGCAGACCAATTTCGGTGGCGGAAAAACACACTCGATGCTGGCGCTCTACCACATGGCGGGAGAGACACGGGTGCAAGATCTGTCTGGCCTCGATCAGTTGCTCGAAAAGCACAGTCTGAGCGTCCCGGCCAAGATCAATCGCGCCGTCCTCGTCGGTACTTCCCGCGGGCCGCAGGACGTACTTAGTGCCGGCGGCGATCGGAAGATTCGCACGACGTGGGGAGAACTTGCATGGCAACTCGGCGGCGAAGACGTGTTCGATATGATCGCCGAGAATGACGCCAAGGGCATCGCGCCAGGGTCCAATCTTTTGGAGGCGATCTTCAAGAGATGCTCGCCCTGCCTGATCCTGATCGACGAGTGGGTCGCCTATCTGCGGCAGATCTACAGGGTAGAGGGGTTGCCGTCGGGATCGTTCGACGCGAACCTCTCCTTTGTCCAGTCCCTTACCGAGGCAGTCAAAGCGAGCCCTGGCACACTGCTGGTCGCGTCCCTTCCGGCGTCACAGATCGAGGTTGGTGGCGACGGAGGCCAAGAGGCGCTCGCGCGTCTGAAGCAAACGTTCAGCCGTGTAGAGTCGTCTTGGCGGCCGGCGTCGCAGGAGGAAAGTTACGAGATCGTTCGCCGTCGGCTGTTCAAGGAAATCCCTGGCGACAAGTTTCATCATCGCGACAACACGCTGAAGCAATTCGCCAAACTGTATCGCGAGAATTCCAATGATTTCCCCCAGGGCTGCGCCGACGAGGACTATAGGAGGAAGCTGGAGAAGGCCTATCCGATCCACCCCGAACTCTTCGATCAGCTTTATACGAGCTGGGGATCGCTGGAGAAATTCCAACGGACCCGCGGCGTGCTACGGCTGATGGCGCAAGTCATCCACGAGCTCTGGATGAATGCGGATCCATCGGTGATGATCATGCCGGGCAGTGTGTCGGTAAGCTCTGCTCGCGTTGAGCCGGAGCTGTTGCACTATCTCGATGTCAGTTGGCAGTCGATCATTGCTGCCGACGTCGACGGGACGGCCGCGACCCCGTACAAGGTCGATCAGTCCGCACCGAACCTCAATCGGTACTCGGCGACGCGCCGCGTCGCCCGGGCCGTCTTCATGGGGACGGCGCCGACGCACCAGCAGCAGAACAAAGGCCTCGACGACAAACAGATCAATTTGGGCGTCGTCCAGCCTGGCGAGCGTCCTGCGATATTCGGCGACGCGCTGCGGCGGCTGACCAATCAAGCAAAGTTCATGCACGCTGACCTTGGTCGCTACTGGTATTCGATGTCGGCAAGCCTCAACCGTATCGCTGCCGACAGGGCCGCGCAACTCGAGAACGCGCTCGTCTTGATGACGATTGATAGCGAACTCAACAAATACATCAACGGCATTGCCGATCGCGGTCACTTCGACGCTGTCCAGGTGGCGCCGTCATCGTCGGCGGAGGTGCCCGACGAAAACGGCGGAGTGCGAGCGGTCGTCCTCGGTGTCGCCCACCCCCATACCGGCCGGGATGGTTCCGAGGCGCTGGCCGAGGCCAAGGATATTTTGACCCAGCGAGGAGGCACGCCGCGCGTCTATCGCAACATGCTGGTCTTCATCGCTGCTGAAGCCCGGCAACTCGACAACCTGAAGGACGCGGTGCGTTCGGCGTTGGCTTGGGGGGAGATCGTCCGCGACACGGATCGACTAAACCTCACCCAAAGCGACAGCGCGCTTGCGAAGGCTAAGCTAGTTGAGGCAAACGAGACGATGAAGACGCGGCTCAAGGAAGGTTGGTGCTATCTTCATTATCCGGTGCAGGAGAGCGCACAGGCCGAAGTCGAATGGATTTCAGGAAAGGTGCCGACGCAAGACGGCCTGCTGGCGCGGGCAAGCAAAAAGCTTGTCGGCGAGGAAGGATTGTTGCCCGAACTCGGGCCAACGCGCCTCGATCGCGATCTCCAAAAATATATCTGGAACGGGAAGCCACATCTCTCGCTCAAGGAACTCTGGGAATATTTGAATCGGTACACCTACCTGCCGCGCCTGAAAAACCAGCATGTGCTAATGAAGACAGTGCAGGCGGCCATTGGCGGGATGCTCCCAGGCCCGTTTGCCTATGCGGAACGGTGGGACGAGAAGACGAAGACCTACCTCGGCCTTGCAATAGAGGGGGCCGTCAACGCTGCGGTGGTGATCGATAGCGATAGCGTGATTATCAATCCCGCGGTCGCCGAAGCTCACCGACCGTCGCCATCGCTGCCCGCACCTGATACGCCATCTGTCGACCCGGGGGGTACCCCACCCGTAGGCGTCCCCTCCGGACGCACCACTGAAATCCCCTTGACGGAAAAAAAGCCGACGCGCTTTTCCGGTGCGGTGATGATTTCTGCGGAACGACCCGCCCGCGAAATCCATCAAATCGTCGAAGCAATTGTCGAGCAATTGACTACGCTTCCGGGAAGCACGGTGTCACTCAAGTTGGAGATCGATGCGGAAGTGCCTGCGGGCTTGGATCGTGCGAAGGTGCGGACTTTGATCGAGAATGCAAACACTCTTGGTTTCATCGACAAGAGCATCAAGTAGAAATTCAACTACTTCTTAGTTGGCATTCTGCATATTGAGAGATGCTGCGCATCTGTCTACTCCGTCTGGGGAGCTCGTTTTCTGGTGCGCCGCGTGGCGGAAGCGGCTTCGAGCTGCTTCACCAGCTTGCGCTCTTAGGCATCCCCGGCGTCGGTGGCACTCTGATCGCATACCAGACTCTTGAGCACGTCCACATTCACCGTCACGATTTTGGCCTTCGGAGGTGAGTTCCGGGAATAGGGGCTTGAACTGATCGACGTTCCCGGCCACAAGGTCTGCGGGCCGGGCCATCGCCCTAAGAACGGTCGTCATGTACCGGGTGAACGAACGGTAGATCCTGTTCGAGCACCTGGCGCGCCTGCGATCCGACGATTTGCTGTTGCTCGACCGCGGCTACCCAACTCGCCGGCTGATCCAACACCTGCTGCAAGCGGAGCAGACCGATCGCGCGCTGGTCGAGCAACTGTCCAACCTATCGTTTTCCGAAGCGGCGCACAACGTCGTGCTGATCGGCAGGCTCGCCAGAATTGGATTTCAGAACGGCATTCTGCTTAACGACTCGCCGTACAAAGGTCGACCGGAAATCGTTCAGCTTGGCCGCGACTGACGTATGGAACGACCGGCACATTCTTGCGCGCGGTGATGTGCTGAGGGGCGCAATGATGACGGATTATCGGCTCTGACGTTCAAAAGTAGACCCTCCGATCGTGAAGCGTATGCCGACGCTCGGATAACTAGCAGCCGCTTATCGAGTGCCAGACGCTCCTATGAAGCGCGATGCCTGCTGGCGACGTAAGTCGCCCCACGGCATGCGCTTCATGGCTGGAAACGAAAGGTATAGTAATCGCTTGGATCGCGTCACGGCCACGAACGCATTGCGGCTTTCCTCCGCCATCTCCCGCGCGCGCCCGTTCGCGCGATAGTCAGGGAACGTTCCCTCAGCCATGCCCGCAACAAAGACCACCTCAAATTCAAGGCCTTTGGACGAGTGGACGGTAAGCAATGCAACACCGTCGCGATGAGCTTTTTGCGTTGCGCCCAGGGCCTTGTTGCTCATAAATCCGGCGATCGTTCGCGAGGCGCCGTCCGCGCGAAGGTATTGGTCCCATTCTTGCTGGAAAACGGCTGCGTCCTCGTAGATCGCTCGGCGTGCGTTTTCGTCCAACGTGTCAGCGTAGCGGCGCATTGTCTCAAATGCCGGCATGAGGTCGAGGCGCGCCTTGTTTTGGACAACGGAGGCGATTGCTTCGACCGCAGCCTTGGCGCGCGGGTTGGACGATCGTTGCGTCATCTGCAAAAGCGCCGCCAATGCGTCTGTCGCCGGCCCTGGGGGCGCCACTTTCCACTTCATGGCCAGAGCCGAAAAATGCAGCCGGTCCTTCGGGTTTGCCACCACTCGCAACGCCAGCTGGAAGTCATCCACCAGTTCCGATTCGTTTTCGTGGTTAGCGGTTAAACGCTTGTAGAAAGGAACGCTTCGCCTGCGCAACTCCTTCTCTATCTCGAGCAACGCGAAGCGAGTCCTCCCTAGGATCGCGCATTTCGAAGGTTCGATCCCTCCCTCCACATCCGGGTGCCCTTGCGAAAACAGGTGATCAAGCTCGTCAACAATCAGCCTAGCCTCGTGTTCCTCATCGTCGCCAACGAAGACTCGTGCGTCCCCTTTGATTGGAAGCTGAGCGTTCACCAAATAGTTTGGGTCGATCGAGCGAGCGACATGGACAACTGCTTGCGAGGATCGAAAATTCTCAGTCAACTCAACCCTCTTCGCCTCGAATTCGGAGAAAAAGCGATCCATGTATTCCGGACTGGACGTGTTGAAGCCATAGATAGATTGCTTCGGGTCGCCGACCATCATGACGTTCTTATACTTATCTCCACAGAGCGCGCAGAGCACCGCGTACTGCGCCTCGTTGAGGTCTTGTGCTTCATCGATGCACACGAATTTGTAGAGTCTGCGATAGAAATCAGTCAGCTTTGGGTTATTGGTTAAAAGCCGATAAGCCAACAGCAAGAGATCGTCGAAATCGTAAGCGCCGCAAGCCCTCAACCCGGCGTCGTAGGCATCCAGAACTCTTTGATCGAGATCGTCGCTAAGTACCGCGCAACTGATGGGGTGCGCCTTTATACGCGAGATGGTTTGAAGCCAGCCGTCTACGCGTTTGTTGCGTTCCTTCGGATCAGCTACTTGGTTGATCTCCTCATCGAGCAACGGATCCTCTTTGATCGCCTCAAGCAGGATCTCCTTTCGGTCTTTGTGCTGTTCAAAAATATGTGGCATGCCCTCGACACCGACGAGCTTTCCACGCTCGGTGATCATTTCAAGGCAAAAGCTATGCAAGGTGCCGATAAATGCACGCTGCCGGTGCTGCCCAAGGTCGGACAGGCGGTCACGCATTTCATCGGCCGCCTTGTTCGTGAACGTCAGAGCCAGAACGCGGAAGTGCCCGGGGACATTGGTTAGCAAAAAGCGAATGCGCTCGGTCAACACGCGAGTCTTGCCGGAACCAGGCCCAGCGACAACAAGCAATGGACCGTCGACATGGCGCACCACCTCGACTTGCTGCTCTGATAACCGCGCGTGCGTTAAGCCGTTCATTTTGCTCCTGCCTCCGTTTCCGCCTTGTCGAGTCCGTGAGCCTCGCCAATGATCCTGAAGAGCCGTTCTATGCACGACGGGAAGCGTCGAGCGGGGTCTTTTGACCCCACGATTGTTCGTGCGAGTGGCTTTGCGAGGCGGGTTTTTTCGGCCTTCATTGCGTCCGCCGCGGCCCGAAGCCTCCCGCCATCGCTCTTGTAATCGCGGTTGCCCTTGTCCTTCCCATATGGCAGCCCGTGATTTTTGTCTATGAACTGGTTCAAATACGATGCGTGATTGTGCGCTTCGTTCAATGCTAGCTCGATCTCGGCAAGGTAGTTCTCGGCCAGCAATTGCCGCTCGAAGTTACTGTCCTTCGGAAGCACGACAACATTGGTGGATGCCGCAATGTTGGGCTGCCCCGCTTTCTTCAATGCTTCTTCGAGAGCGGCTACGGGTTTGGTCTCGCCATCGCCTATAACGTACCAAGGTATTTCGAGGCTCTTGGCGAGCCAAACGAACGGAAAATAGTCTGTTCCGTTGGCCCGAACGAAGCTGAAACCCAGTTCATGGATGGAGCATCCCCAATAAGCCTCTGCCCAAATCGGCAGGGCTTGTTCCTCCGTTTGGCCCTCGAATAAGACCACGGCACGGGCAAAAAGAATGTCCCCGCGCGATTCGATTACCGTGTCTTGCAGCTTACGGCGATCGTCGGGTTTAACAAGCTCCGACAGATCGAGCCTTCTGGCGGTCGTATCACCTCCTTTCTTGATAAAAAGGCGGAGGTCTTCTAGTTGTGCCTGTCCGGCAAAGTATGGCGAATGTGTGCTGACCACGCGCTGCCCGGTGATGGCCTTGATGTGCGAAAACAGTGACCGCTGAGCTTGCGGATGGAGGTGCGATTCGGGCTCTTCGAGCGCGAGCACTGAATGGACCTTATCTCCGCCTTCTATCGCATGGGCGCGGCGCCAAGAGGCGAAAGCGCGAAAGACCAGCAGGGAAGCGAGGCTTCTTGTGCCCATGCCATGCCGCGAAAGCGGAAAGGATTGCGCTCCTGCCGTCGAAAATGACACGTCGACGCCCTTCGAAAGATCGCGCAGCTTGCGGGCTACAGGTGCGATGTCGATGCCAGCGCTATCGGCCGAAACGACCACTTGCAGGTCGGTCAAATTCGCTTTGAGGTGCTTGAGTATCTCACTCTTGTTGACGATCTGTTGGTTTATGTCTGAAAGCACCGCTTCCAACTCTGCTACGTCTTCGCCCGCCAAGCCCAAGTCGTCCGTCATTCGGCGCCAGAACGACCCTTGCCGGCGTAGGTCGTCTTCCAAGTCGCGCTTAGCGTCGATATAGTGCAGCGCCACCGGTTCCAGTTGTGCCGCCGTCAACAGTCGTTCCTGGGTCGGGGTCTCAATCCAATCGTCAAACGGTCGCCATTCCTTCAGAAATCTCCGCTCCACCACATAGTCGGCCTTCTCCACCCGCCACTCCAACATCGTCCGAAATGGCATGAACTCAGTGAAGTCCTCATCATCGATGACGATTCCGGTCCCCCACAAAGCCGTCCAGAAACTTCCCTCCGGGAACCTTTCCATGATCGTGCCGTCATGGTCGATTGGCCGAATCCTGACATCAACGATCACCTGTCGATCCTTCGGCGGCATTGCTTCGCCGTGGCCGAGCCGTATGTCATCTTGGCCGAGTAGCTTGCGTCCAGCGCCGACCGCTGCGAACATCGCGTCAAGAAAGCTAGTCTTGCCCGCGTTGTTTGCGCCAATCAGCACCGTCAAGTCGCCCAACTCGACCTCGATGTTGGCCAATGAGCGGAAATTGCTGACGCGCACTTCAGTGATGGCGATGCCGCTGTCGTTCGTATATGTGGACACCAGTTCCCCTTCATGTTTTTTAGCTTTCATGGGTCTTTCTGCGGTGGTGCTAGCTGGCCGTGGTCCTTCACAGAGATGAAATACACGTGTGCGCAGGCTGTCGCCCGTCGCCAGGTTCCCGAAAACAAGCTCATTCGCCGGGCAGCTCGCCGATGTGTCATTATCGTTCGATATTAGCGGCGATCGGACGCACTAACCTCACACTCTCGCGTAAACACTTGAGGGCGTCAATTTGCGGGGCGCCGTCGAACTCCCCATCTCCGGCGGCGTCGATTGCTGCCCAGCACGGCAAGCCCACTGTGCCCCGGCGGTGCAGGCGAGGCCCGCCCACCGCCGCGCGGGCCTGCTCCTGTTGCTCCTAGTGTCAGCGGCGGGCAAAGGCCGCCACCCGCTCATACGAACCGGTGAAGCCTAATGTAGAAGGCAGCCAGAAGGCGTTCAAACGCCGCCAAGAAGTTCACGGCTATTGACACGGTGGCCCGGCATTTTACTTTCGGTGGGTCACGGCACTGACCGCTTTGCGGCGGTTAGATGGCGTGGCGTGATATCTGAGAGCAGTCGCCGTCGCAATAGATTTCGCTGCGGTCGCAACGGCGGCAAACGATGACCTGCGCCCGGCAGGGAGCGCACACAAAGAGGCGGCCAGGCTCATCGGATACCGACCGTTGATGCCGTAGGCAACAAGCACTAATCAGTCACGCAGAACAGGAGTCGTTTCGCCTTTCTGATCGACGCTGCCGTCTGGTGTTGGTTTTACACCGCCGTTCACAGGGGGGAGATAGTAGGCAAGCTGGGCGTCCTCAAGCGGAGGATTGCAAAAAATTTCATCCCTATATCACGGTATTGAGAACAGAAGGAAGCGATAGCTCAGGGCGTCAAATCGGCAGTATTGCTGCCAACCTTGGAGCCATCGTGATATCTAGCAATTCATCGATCGAAAATCTTGTCACATTCGTCATCGTCTTCGTAGGCGGCGCTCTCTGGGCCAAAAGTTTCAGTATTTGCAAAGCCAAGGAACGCGGCCCAATGCTCTGCCAGGCAGAAGCGCGAGGTCTCAATAGCGATCGCTGTGCCTCTGCAACCCACAAGGGAGGCTTGGCATCATGACCCCTTCATGCCCGCGTTGCCATTCTGGACTGGTCGAGTGCCGGAACTACGCGCGGCGAACGGCCGGCACCATTGGTACTGTTGCCGGCGTTGTCGGCAGTGCCTCGGCCGTCATCAGCGGTGCGGAGATCGGCGGGGCGGTCGGCCTTGTAGGCGGTCCTGCGGGTATGGCTCTCGGCACGATTGCCGGGGCGATTCTCGGAGGCCTGATCGGCGGTGCGGCGGGTTGCGCCACCGGTACGGCTATTGGCGAAGTGATCGACGACAATGTTCTCGACAACTATCACTGCCTGGGCTGCGGCCACACGTTCAGCAAGAAGCAGACTTAACCCACGCGACTGAGTACGGTCCTTTCCCCATCTGGCGCGGTTCATCGCGCGCCTCTTCCATTTTTCCTGAGCTGACCGGCTTGTTCCGGTCATATCGCTTTCCTCGTTCTCCCTTTCGCTCATCATCCAGCCCGGCTTCTTGCCGGGCTTTATGCACTTGTTTTATAAAAGGAGTCTCTCATGCATCTCGTCCAAACAATGGCCTATGTCAACGAAACCCCGTGGCATGGCCTGGGCAATCAGCTTGCCCCCAATCAACCGCTCGAAGTCTGGGCAGAACGTGCCGGCATGGACTGGCGAATCGAAGAATCCGAAGTCCGCTTTGTGGACGGCAACGCCGGCCTGGGTTCCATCCACGCCTTTCCCGACCAGAAGGTGCTGTACCGTTCGGACACCAAAGCCCCGTTGTCAGTCGTGTCGAACCGCTATCAGGTAGTGCAGCCTGCCGAAATCCTGGAGTTCTACCGCGACCTCACGGAAGTGGGTGGCTTCGAGCTGGAAACGGCGGGTGTGCTCAAAGAGGGCAAGAAGCTCTGGGCGCTCGCCCGTACCGGTCAGAGCGTGTCCCTCAAAGGCCGTGACCAGGTGAAGGGCTATTTGCTGCTCGCCACTGCCTGCGATGGCACATTGGCGACGACGGCGCAGTTTACCTCCGTGCGCGTCGTCTGCAACAACACGCTCGCCATTGCGCTGGGAGATGGTACGGGCGCGGTCAAGGTGCCGCACCGCAGCCAGTTCGACGCCCAGGCGGTCAAGCGCCAGCTCGGCATCGCCATTTCTTCATGGGACGGTTTCATGGCCCGCATGAAGGCGCTGTCGGAGCGCAGGGTTACTTCCGAAGGAGCGGAGGCGTATTTTCGGCGCGTATTGACCTATCAGGCTGCCAACACGACGGACCGCTCCACCCCGACCGCCAACGACAGTGCCATCAAGGCGGTCCACGAGCTATTTGCGGGACGTGGCAAGGGCGCCACCCTGGCGTCGGCCTCCGGTACGGCATGGGGGCTGCTGAACAGCGTCACCGAGTTTGTCGATCACCACCGCCGCGCCCGTAGCGAGGATTACCGGCGCGATGCCGCATGGTTTGGTCAGGGCGCCGTACTCAAACAGAAAGCATGGGATGAAGCGCTGAAACTCGTTGTCTGATGCCCCACTTATATCGCCGTCATAAAACGCCCGGTTGAACTCACGTTCACCGGGCGTTTTGCCGTCCAAGGAGATTGCAATGTCCCATCCCATCCAGGCCGGGGAACGTATCAAGGCTCGCCCCGCGCTGCGTCTGGTCGAAACACGCGGCTTGAGTCGCGACGACTGGCTGGCGATTCGCAAGACGGGTATCGGCGGCTCCGATGCCGCTGCAGCAGTCGGTCTGAGCCCGTACAAGAGTCAGCTGGAACTCTGGCTAGAGAAAACTGGCCGTGATGCGGAGCTTTCAAAGCCCGACCCCACCGACACCACAGAACCCGTCTACTGGGGGACGCTGCTGGAGCCCATCGTCGCGGCTGCCTACACGCAGCGAACCGGCAACCGGGTCCGCAAGGTCAATGCCGTCCTGCGGCATCCGAGCATCCCGTTCATGCTCGCCAACCTTGATCGGGAAGTTACCGGTGTGTCGGACGTACAGATTCTTGAATGCAAGACGGCGGGGGAGTTTGGTGCGCGGCTCTGGCGTCATGGGGTGCCGGAGTACGTGCAGCTCCAGGTGCAGCACCAGCTTGCCGTGACGGGCAAACGCGCCGCCGATGTCGCTGTGCTGCTATGCGGCCAGCAACTGGAGGTGCATCGCCTTGAGCGGGACGACGAGCTGATCGCCCGGCTCATTCCGCTGGAAGCGAAGTTCTGGCAGTACGTGGAGAGTGACACGCCGCCGCCGGCGGACGGCTCGGATTCGGCTGACCGGGCGTTGCGCTGCCTGTATCCGCGCGATGCGGGAAACACAGTGGATTTTACGGAGGATTGCCGGTTGTCTGCGGCCTTTGCCGACTTAGTTGCCGTGCGCGCCGATATCGCCATGCGCGAAGAGCACGAAGCCAAGCTAAAGCAGGAAATACAGCAGGCCATGGGCGACGCGTCGAGAGCGCAGTTTGAGACCGGAGACGTCTCGTTTAAACGCAGTAAGGGCGGTGCCGGGACCGATCTCAAGCGGCTCCTTGCCGATCACCCCGACTTGCAACCGCTGTACGCGATCCCGAAGCCCGGCTCGCGCCGGTTCCTTATTTCCAGTAAATGTGACGGAGAAAACCCATCATGCTAAAAGGCTTGGCAATCACACCGCCCGTTATCGGGCGCATTTCCATCGGGCGCGTGGTCGAGAAGAACGGCAAGCGCCTGCCAGAGAAGGACGACCAATTCACGATCACCAGCCAGGTGCAAAATCGGGATGGGTGGATTCTGCACCCCCTCGATGACGCCCTGCGCAAGGCGGGCAACAGCAAGCTGCGCTCGATTCCCGTGCGCATGCTCTTCAACGATGCGGACCTGAACCTGAGAGCGGAATACAGCCTTTTCGACCGCGAGACCGGACGGCCGGTCTGCGTCGGCAACGGGGAGACGTGCAAACGGGTGGGCGACGACGGGCTGGCCCATCTGCCGTGTCCGTCGCCAGACGGTTGCCCATTCGGCAAGGCCGGGGGCTGCAAGCCCTATGGCCGGTTGAACGTGGTGATCGGCGACGATGACGAACTGGGGTCATTCATTTTCCGGACCACATCGTACAACTCAATCCGCTCCTTGGCGGCCCGTCTTCATTACTTTAGTGCGGTGTCGGGCGGGCTGCTCGCGTGCCTGCCACTGGAGTTGAGGCTGCGCGGTAAGTCCACCACGCAAAGCTACCGCTCGGCGATCTACTACGTCGACCTTGGCGTGCGGGCGGGCAGTGGCGTCGAAGACGCGATTGTTCAGGCGCGTGAAGTTGACGTTCGTCGCAAGGCTGCGGGATTCGATCAGGCGGCGCTGGACGAGGCGGCACGTCTCGGATTCGGCAACGGCGCATTCGAGGACAGCGATGAAGAAGGCGCGGCAGTGGCGGAGGAGTTCTATCCCGACGCCGTGTCTGTCAGTAGCGACAGTGCGGGTATGGCGGTATTGGGTGCCAGGCCGAGTCTGCGAGACAAACTGGAGCGGAAAGCCGCGGGACTGGCGGGACGCCCAGCATGACCGGCCAGTGCCGTGCCCTGCCGCGTTGTGCGCTGGTGCTGGCGCTGGCCGCAACCGGCACGGCCCTCGCGCTCTCGATGTTGGCCGGCTGGCAGCGCGGCGGGTGGATTGTGGAGCGGCTCGCGTGGGTGGCAATTGGCGCGGTGCTGGTCCTGAGCGCCCATCTGCTGCCTGCCCTCGGCCGGGCTGCCCCGCTTGGAGTTCGCTGCGCAGGTGGTTTGCTGTGGGCCGCTTGCATGATGGCGGCCGGCTATGGGCATGCGGTGTTCTTCCTATTGTCGCAGCAGCACGCGGGTGAGGTCCGGGCCGATGCGGTGACTCCGCCAGTCGCCGTGACTACCGTGACGGTCGGGCCGACTGCGCCAGTCTCCTCGCCTGGTCGCAATCTGACGGCGATTGCCGCCGAGCGGGCGACCGTCATCGCGGCGCTGGCGGCTGCCAATGCGCGTCACTGCATGGGCGACTGTGCGGCGTTGCGCGTGAGTCGGGCGTCCCTCGCGGCAAGAGTCGATGCCCTGCACACCGAGGCGGAGGAGGCAAAGCGCCGGGAGGCGCTGGAGGATTGGCGCAGGACCCAGGCGGAGCGTGATTGGGCGCTTCGCGAGACGTCGCGGGGCGATCCGGTGACAAGCCGGCTCTCGGGGTTGCTGGGTATGCCAGTGGCACGGGTTGACCTGTTGTCAGGCCTGGCGTTTGCTGCTGTGCTGGAAGGCGTGGCGTGCTTGCTCTGGCTACTGGCGCTACCGGGCCGTGACTCGATATCGGTCAGCCCGGTCACGCCCGCCCCGCCTCAACCAAGTGTCGCAGTCATCGCCAGTAACGTGGAAGTCACGGCGAGTCACGAGGTCGTGACGCCTCCCGCGATCACGACGGAGCCTGTCCCGTATCAGGCAGGACCGAAGGACGACTTGGCGCGGCTCGCCCAAGAAATCGCCGCAGGCCGGATTCGTCCCACCGTTGCCGAGATCCGGCGCTATCTCGGATGCGCGCAGGCGCGGGCGTCGGCGCTGCGCAGGCAGCTTAGCCCATCAACAACAAAACAATAGGCCGAAGGCTGGTCGTCTTTTTGGTGCTCTTTTGATCACTTATAACGCCCGTGCCCCGCGAAGGCATGGGCGTGCTCACCCTTTGGAGGAAACACACATGAAACCCCCTTTAGCCTGAACCCGATTGGGTCGCGATTCCGACTCGGTTGCCTATTGGCCACGCCAGCCCCATTGGCGACATTAAAAACGGCGGAGCGCCCGCCGTGTCCTTGGTCCTGCGCCACATGCGCGGTGACTGGGGCGAGCTTTGCCAGGAAGACCGGCAGCAAAGCGAAATGGCGCTCCATGCCGGTATGCGCGTGTTGTCCAACTACGTGCTTTCCACTGGGGAATGCGTCTAGGTAATCACGGAGGCGGACCGGTCGGCGACGACGGTACTGCTCCCCAATGATTACTGAGGTGTGCTCCAGGCGCCAAGGCCGCGAGGGCAGGCCGCTCAACTGCGAGCCAGCCGCGCGGCCAGCCGTTCTACTATCTCAACGATCATCTCGCGGTCATGGTTGCTCAGTTTCAAGAGTAACCGGGCCAGGTAATTCGCCTGATCGTTGGAGCGGTTGCTGACTTCGGTCAGAAGGTCCGCTATGTCACATCGGAAGATATTGGCCAACTCTGCTAAACGCGCGATGGTCGGCATGACAACGCCCCGTTCTATACGGGAAACCGCTTCGTTCCCAATCCCCAGCTGTTCGGCGACCTGTTCCTGAGTGAGATCACAGGCTATGCGGTGCTTCGCGATGGCCCGGCCCACCACCTCAGCCAATCGGTCCATATCTCTATTTGGCATCCCCCCTCCCATTCGACCTGAATGGTTGGGCATCACCCTCTTGACATGAAGTGCTTAAAAGGTTGAGATTCAACCTTTTTGGTCGTTAACGTACTGGTTGTCCACCCGACGGCTCGATTTCATCGAGCCCCTTTTTGCTTCGACAGGAAATTTCCCATGAAGTCATGGCACTACGAGAAAGACAGTCAGCGCCTCGGCGCGGTATCCGCCGCCGACATTGGCGCGCTAATCGAGAATCGCGCAATCGATGGCAAGACCCTGGTCTGGACCCAGGGGTTGCAGGACTGGACTCCGCTCGCGCAAACCGAGTTGGCCGCATACCTGAGCGCGGCAAGCGCTCCCCCCGTCCTGCCAAGCGCCAGGATCAGCAATGTCGTGACCTGGTTCCTCGCCGTCGCTCCCGTTATCGGTCTGCTGCTGGAAGCCATGCTTGCGGGAGCCCTAGCCCCCAATGAGTACATGGCGGAGTACGCGGGTGCACGGGCCGCCAAGACGGGCCAGTACTGGTACGTGACGCTGCTCCTCAATATCGGTCTGAGTCTGCTCGACGAGCGGCGACTGACAAGGGCTGGTGTCGATACGTCAAGGTTCGGAAAGATGGTGTTCATTGTCCCGGTCTATCTCTGGAAGCGCGCGAAGTCGTTGAGTCAGAACCCGGCGTATTTCTGGACGTGGATCGGCACATTCACCCTCACGTTGCTGGCAGCAGCAGCCTGAGCGGAGCCCCTATCCAACGGCAGCGGGTTCGCCGCTGATCAATCAACGCTGGCGTTGACGCCGCCCTTCGGTAGCGCACATGCCCCCTACCAAAGTAGGGTTCAATGGCTAAATAAGCGCCGATAAATGCATATAACAGCCATCTTTTAAGTGACTGCCCCAAAAGACAAGTCTCCAAAAAGGGGCAATGGCAGAGGCCGAGAGCCAGTTTGCGGCCTTCATGAAATTTTCGAATTCTCACATCTTTCGACGGGAAACCCTGCAATGAACAATATTCACGCTAAGAGTCTGTTTGCCACCCTAGCCAGCGCGGCATTTCTATCTGCCTGCGGCGGTGGAGGCGGTGATTCTTCGTCCAGTCCGAGTACGCCAGCCAGCCCCGCACAACCTACCGCTGGACTCACAGGTAAGGCAATCGATGGCTATCTTGTCGGAGCTAAGGTCTGCCTGGATGTGAATAGCAATAACGTCTGCGACGGGGGCGAGCCGAGTACGACCACCGACGAAAATGGCAACTATGGATTGGTGGTAGACGGTTATGCTGCCGCTGGCAAGAAGGTGCTGGTGGTGGTCACCCCGACGACCAAGGACAAATCCCGTCCCGGATATGTCTTTCCGGCACAGTTCACCTTGTCCGCCATGGTCGACGGCCAGACTGCCCAACACGTTACGCCATTGACCACCATGATTGGTGCACAGATGGAAGGCGGAGCCAGTCAAATCGCTGCCTACCAAGCGGTGGTGTCGCTCGTCGGCGGTTCGGTCAACCTTAAGGACGACTACATCGCCAATGGTGACGGCAATACGGCGGCCTTTGCCAGCCAAGTGGTGGACAAGGTGACCGAGCTTGCCAAGTCTGGCCTGAGCGATCCGGACACGGTGCGGGCGATCATGAACGCCATCGTGACCAAGGGCAGCGTGACGGCCGTGACCAAAGCGGATGTCGACGCTGAACTCGCCAAGCCAGTCTACTCCAGCGACGTGGATGCCAAGGCTTTGCTAGCAGATCAACCCTCCAGCTATAACACGCTGGTCTGGGATTCTCCGACCCAAAAATCGTCGCCGGGCCGCAAGCGCTGGACACTGACCGACCAGGGCTTGCAAATTTTTCGGGAAGTTTACAATGCCCAAGCACAAAACTGGACCGCACTGACCAATATCCACGGCGTCGGTGAAAACTACGGTGAAGACTACGGCGACTACCTGCTCAAGGCCGACGGAACGTGGTCGGGCTTTATCCCGCAACTCAAGCAAGGTACGCAGTACAACCTGGCGAGCGTTACCGGTAACACGGTGACGGCAGTCGATCCGAATACCGACATCACCTACAACCTGGAATACCGTCGCACCGCGCTGGGTGGTCGCTCGTTCGTCGATGCGCTGCCTGTCTGGGTCGACGACTGGACCCGTGCGAAGGTGAAGGGTGCTTTTCCTGCAAGCAGCGATGGCTACCTCGGTATCCTCTCCAGTAAGCTCGACGCTGTAGCCCTGCCGGTGTTCAACTTCTGCCCGACGGCCCAAACGAACTTCCCGGTGATCACCGAAGACGGCTACACCCACTGCAACGTGTTGGGTGATGCTACCAAGCAGTACACTTCGGTCGACCAAGTTATCGGTGTGGAAGTGCCGGTCGGCGGCAATAGCCGCCTGGTGCTGGGGGCTGACGGCAAGGCACAGATCGTGGACTACGTTTCCAAGCAGGTTCTTCTGGACAGCAGCAAGATCAGCTGGGCGCGCACTGGCCGTAGCTCCAACGTGCTCGTGATCAACCTGGCGCTCAAGGACCTCGGTAGCGTTTACATTAACGATCGCTTCAATGTCGTGCTGCGTCAAGGCGGCAACTTGGTTGTTGCGTTGCACAACGGTCACCTGAAGCTGGGTGAACTGCTACCGGCCGTCACCGGCAAGCAAGCCGAAGTGCAACTGAAGACTTCAGTCTTCGACCAACTGATGAGCGCCCTGAAGCAAGCTGGGCTGTTCTGACGGCATAAAGCCGGCACACCCGTCGCTTGGGTTGTGCCGGCCTATTTTTTTTGTCGTGGTCCATCGCTATGCCGGCTCGTCTCGGCGCGGTCAAGGGCCGCACGCCTCGCAGTGAGGTTTTTTCTACTTGTACATAAAACTGTCATGAAATCGCCAGAGCATGGCGAGCATACCCACTGAAGGTCGGGGCGGGCATGACAGACACGAACGACACCGGCATGTCCGGGGATGGCGGCGACAAACTGCTGCCTGTGGCGCAATACGTTCGGATGTCCACGGAGCATCAGCGCTATTCGACCGAGAATCAGGCCGAAGCCATCGCCGACTACGCTGCGGCGCATGGCATGCGGATCGTCCGAACCTATCGGGATGATGGCAAGAGCGGGCTGAATATCGAAGGCCGAGATGGTTTGCAAATGCTTCTGTCGGACGTACGAAAAGGAGCCTGCAATTTTTCTGCGGTCCTCGTCTACGACGTCAGCCGTTGGGGGCGTTTCCCCGACCCCGATGAGGCGGCCGTCTACGAGTACACGTGTCGTCAGCATGGCATCCGCGTGATCTATTGCGCTGAGCAATTCAACGATGACAACTCCATGGGCTCGACGATTCTGAAGAATCTCAAGCGGAGCATGTCGGCTGAGTTCTCGCGCGAATTGTCCGTCAAGGTGTTCGCTGGCCATCGAACGCTAGCCCTCCGCGGCTATCGTCAAGGTGGGGTCGCGGGTTTCGGCTTGAGGCGACAACTCATCGACCAGGATCACAACATCAAGGGTCTCTTGCGGCTGGGCGAAAAGAAGAGCATTCAGACCGATCGAGTTCTCCTGGTGCCCGGTCCCGCGGAGGAAGTCGCCACCGTTCAGCGCATATACTCGCTCTTTCTTGAGACCGGACATCCCGAGCGTGTGATTGCATCGACGCTCAATCGCGAAGGAATCTTGACGGATCGAGGTAGGTCATGGACGCGCGGGACGGTGCATCAGATTCTTACGAATGAGAAGTACGTCGGGAACAATGTCTACAACCGCACGTCTTTCAAGCTGAAAGTTGAGCACAAACGCAACCCGCCCAGTGAATGGATCCGCAAGGACGGCGCATATGAAGCGATCGTTTCTCCGGAATGGTTCGTGCGCGTCCAGGCCATCATCGCCAGTCGGTCGCGACATCTGGATGACAACCAGATGCTCCAACTTCTCAAGCAAATCCTCGACCAGAACGGTGCATTGTCCGGATTGATCATTGACGAGCAGGATGGCGTTCCTTCCAGCGCCGCTTATCGGAACCGGTTTGGCAGCCTACTTCGGGCCTACGGCCTGATTGGGTTTAGACCGACGCGCGACTATGCGTACCTGGAGACTAATCGCGCCTTGAGGCGGCGCCATCCCGCAGTTCTCGCCGAGATCGAAGGGGGCGTCGCGAACGTGGGCGGATGGTCGCGACGCGAGGATGCGACCGAGCTCCTGATCGTTAATGGAGAATTCAGCACATCAGTCGTCATTGCCCGTTGCCAGTCAACCTCAGCCGGCGCCCGCCGCTGGCGCATACGCCTCGATACCAGCCTGGAGCCGGACATCACTCTTGTGATTCGGATGGACGTGCAAAACCTGCACCCACATGACTACTACCTGTTTCCCGCCCTAGACTTCGCACCAGCGTCGATGTCCTTGGCGGACAGCAACGGTTTTTCCCTGGATTCTTATCGGTTCGACACGCTGGACGTCTTCTACTCGCTAGCCACACGCGTACCACTTGAGGAGGCTGCATGACGAACTCTCCCCGCCAGATCCAGATGATCCCGATTGACGCAATTTTGATCGCCAATCCTCGCGCTCGGAATCCCAAGGTTCATCAGGAGATCACTGAGAATATCCAGCTTGTCGGGCTAAAGCGCCCCATCACGGTTCGACGAATTCCGGGCGCCGATGAGAAGTACGCTCTCGTGTGCGGGCAAGGCAGAGTGGAGTCCTTCAGGAATTTGGGGCAAAGTGAAATCCCTGCGATCGTCATTGCAGTGGATGAGGAGACCGGGCATGTGATGAGCATCGTGGAGAATGTCGCGCGGAGGAATCCACGAACCAGTGAAACACTAATGCAGGTCGCCGCGCTGCGCGACAAGGGTTACAGTGCTGCGGAAATCGGCAAGAAGATTGGTTGCTCTGCGTCTTGGGTCAACAACGTTACCACTCTGATCGACAAGGGCGAGAAGCGCCTTCTCGCGGCGGCCGAGGCGGGGTACATCCCATTGCATATTGCAGTGAGCATCTCGCGCGCCAACAACGCGGGAGCGCAGGAAATACTCCTTGAAGCCTTTGAGAAGGGCGAACTGAAGGGCAAGAAGCTGAGTGTGATGCGCGGTATCCTTGAGCAGCGAGGTCGCGTTGGAAAGGACTTGCGTAGCAATCCGCTATCTCGAAACACCAGCCAGAAGCGCCTAAGCGCGGACGAGTTGATCAAGCTCTACAAGCAAGATGCCGAGAAGCACCTTCGGATACAGAAGAAGGCAGCGTACACGCGCAACAAGCTATTGGTCATCGGCGAGATTTTCAAGGAGTTGTACGCAACCAAGGATTTTGTCGATCTACTCAAGAACGAGGAGCTTGCCTGCGTCCCCCAGCCCTTGGTTGATATCGCTCACGCGGGAGGGCTCATGTGATGAACAAGCCGATCAAGCTAATCGAGTGGGGCTTCGAGGGGGAGTGGATCGACGTGCCATTGACGGCACTCCACCATTCGAAGGCGGTTCCAACGAATATCACGACCAGCAAGAAGTACCTGCAGATCCGAGCCTCCGTGGAGGCCATCGGCTTGGTTGAGCCGCTGGTGGTGATTCCGCATGCCTCGCAGCACGGCTGTTTCAGCATTCTCGATGGTCACCTTCGGGCAGAAGCACTGCGGGACTTGGGTGCGGAGAGCGCCAGATGCCTGATTGCGAAGGACGACGAAGCGTATACGTACAATAAGCGCGTCAGTCGCTTGGCCTCGATACAGGAACACAAAATGATCATGCTGGCCTACAAGCGGGGTGCGTCGGCAGAGCGACTAAGCGTAGTCCTGGGAATTGCGGTAAAGACGATCCAAATGCAATTCAAGATGCTTGATGACATCTGCGACGAGGCCATCAAGATCCTTGCTGACAAACCGGTGCCACGCCGAGTGTTCTCCGTGTTGCGCCAAATGGATGCGTTCCGACAAATCGACGTCGCCAACGCGATGATCGGTCTTGGCAACTATACGTTCAAGCTCGCACAGGCGATGTTGCAGACGACGCCGCAAGAGCATCTTGTTGAGAAATTCAAGAAGAAGGTGGAGAGGGGCGGAACCATCGAGACGGTCCAGCGCCTGGAACGAGAACTTGCGTCCATTCAGAACGACACCAAACTCCTCGAGGAAGACTTCGGTCCCGATAACTTGAAGCTGGCAGTGGTCAAGACGCACATCACCTCCTTGCTGGACAACGCGCGCGTTGTCCGTTGGCTGGCACAGTTCAAGCCGGATTATCTGCGACAGCTTCAGATTGTCGCGGAGATCAAACAGCTGCCATCGGATCCGGAAAGGAAGTTTGCGTAGGCGACGCATGGTACCTATGGCTTGGGTCCACGGCCTGCCCAATTGCCTGAATCCGGAAGCACGGCACCAGAGAGTTCGATCGAAGTCTGTCGCCTTCCCATCACCACCATTCCAAGGTCAACCGTGCTCGGTTGGCCCTTTGCGTTGCCGCCTTGCGGCTCGCCGAGCCTAACTCGAACGGTCGGAGTGATGGACTAGGCGAATCGCCCCACGTCCCTTCGCTGTAACTGGACCGCTGTCTTTGCGGCCGCCGCTCAACAGGTTCAACATCAGGTTGAACGTTAGCGCATTGATCTCCTCTGGCGGGATCAATAGCTCGTCGGCGACATCAGATCTCGATACCCCCTCATCGCGAAGCGCCTTGAACACCTTTTCAAGGACGAGAGATCTCTCGTGCATCGCGCCTTCGGGTTCCGTGGTGCGGTAACCAGCCTCAGCTAGCTGAATACAAAGAGTCCGGTATATCCAGTCTGTCGTCATGCCAAGCGCATGCAGTCGATAGTTCAGAGCTGCAACAGATACCTTCCAATAGTGTTTTGAATGCACCAATCCAGGAAGCGTCGGTGCGCGAGGTCCGTTGGCCAAGACGCTCTTCTTGGGCATTAGAAAGGCAGAAGCAAAAGCGTTTGCCTCACGTTCCAATTCCGGCCCTTGAGTTTGCCCGTGGCGGTGCAAGACCAAATGTCCAAGTTCGTGCGCTGCGTCGAACCGACAATGTTCTGCCGATTTGAACGTATTCAGGAACATGAAGGGCTTGCCGCCATGCCACATCGAAAACGCATCGACCTCTTTCGCATCAATCGCCAACGAGAAGACGCGCACGCCCTTCGATTCAAGCAACGCGATCATGTTTTTTACCGGCAATTCTCCAAGACCCCAGTGCGATCGGAACGCCTCCGCGGCAGCTTCTGGGCCATATGCCGTTAACTTCGTCGGAAAGGGGATTTTGTCTTCATAGGATTTGCGGTGGGCTAGAGCTGTCAACGTGCCTGGCTCACGACCGAGATCGGGAAGATCGGGCTCCGGTAGGTTGAAATTCTTCTCCAACCAATCGCTCAGCAACAACCCAATGGCGCCCGAGCCAAGCGCGGAATCTCGTTGCCGCGCACTCATCTTGGACATCGATCGGAAGCTTGCAATCCCCTCAGTCAACTCTTCAGGGTCTGCGGCGAAGAAGAAGGCCTCGGGGAAGTTGAGAGCCTTTGCGATCCGTTGGACATTGGGGGGCTCCGGCTCTTGGTCACCCTTCTCATAGGCGGATACTGATCGTTCGCTGACGCCAATGCGTTCAGCGACCTCGCGTTTTGTCATGCCTCGCCGGCGCCTAGCCAGCGAGAAACGCTTTGAATTAAACATACGGCGACTTATGCAGACTTGCGACTGACGACGATATCGACGTCGGGAAGTTGTGGGGTAGGCAGAGACTTACGGTTGTCGTCCAACGAAATCGCGCCCAGCAGGATGCGCTCCGACCAAGAGGTCACAAAGCGTTCGGACACGTCATAGCCGTTGGGCCGTGATAGCTCCAATCGAATTTCGGAATCGAATAGCCTGTGTAGCAGAATCCACGTATCGACGGCCGGCTCGGCTTCGGACGCGGTGGGCAAGGTTTCGGGAAAGAGGTCGGCTGTTTGGTTGTCCTGGACAGCCTTGACCGTGCGGGGTCCCTTCTCGCTCTTATTTGATGGGATTCGGCTTTTTTCACCGGTTCCTGCGTCTCCAGATGCGACGGCGATGGCCAGATTTAACTCGGGATTGATTACCAACTCATAGTGGCCCTCGTCCTGCTTTTCCCATCCGCGAGGCACCAGGGAATCTCTAAGCGCTGCAACAGTCTCATTCGTCAACGTTGCATAGCGATACAGGCGTGGGTGGTGAGAAGTCAACCGCGCACGATACATGTTGGCTTGCAAAAGTGCATCGATCAAGACTTGACGGTCTAACTGGAGTGATGCCAAACGAGCGTCCACGTCGTTTGTTTCATGGACTATCACGGTCGCGAGCATAGAATCCTTTCAAGAAGGGGGCTTCCGATTATTGTACCTCATTTGTGGATGAGAAACCGGAAGCGCGTTCTCGGCGAGGTCCTATAGCGATGTTCTGCAAGCAGCGCGCGACCATCATTGGGTTGTTTCGCTGGGTCGAACGCATAGACCACGCCGCCCTTGCCTAAAGGGCGAAACTTGCCCGCCGCCTTGGCCGCGAATGGGCTGGCAAGCAGCGTTGGGGGCATACGGGCGGGATCGCCAACATAGGCTAGATACAGAATGCAATATCGAGTTCTCGATCGGCTCTATAACGCTGGGCTGCGCCAATCTCAGTCGGCCCCATCTCGAAGCGCAGCAGGTCGCCGGTGCTCGCCTTGACCTCGTAGTAGTAGGCACGGTTTTTGTGGCAACGATGAAGTCGTATCCCAATCAGCCCGAGCCACCACTCGTATTGAGCTACCTATTTGGTGGTTGACTTAAAACGCCCGCTCGCGAAGGCTTCGCTCATTGAGCTTTTACGCTCACCTTCCTCGGCGGCGGCGCGCTCTCGCTCCTTACGGATTCGCTGCATCGCAGATTTGAAGGTCGCCATGGTCATCTCGAAACCGTCCGCATTCAAGGCGTCGAGAACCTCCTGCCATGAAGATCGCCGCAACGCACCGTCTACATGGTCGTATAACAGGCGTAGCCGACTTACTTTGGAGCGAGCGGAGAGTCCACCCTTACCGAGAGCATCTAGCCGCTCCGCCAGCTTCTTATCATTCTCATTCACAACTCTTCCTCTCCCACGTTGTCGATCCATCTTGCATCTATCTTGCATCTTTAATGCCTATAGCAAGGCGTAGAATACCTCCATGGCGCATCTATTCCCATCATCTCCACTGGTAGCTAGAACCTAGGTGCAATTTTATCTTGCAACCATAGTGCATCGCCAATGCATGCTTCTTGTATCAATTTGCACCTACCCGCATGGTCGCCTGCATCGCGCCATAGCGGTGCTATGGCCGATATTGACTACCTCGTCCGGCGGGAATTGAACTGGCAATTCCGGTGGCATACCGTCAGCTGCACAATCCCTGGCGCCATCAACGCCATGTGGACCCTGCTACTCCTCGGAGCGCTGCCGCCGAGCTTCCAATAGTCGTGGCTGTGTTGGCATGTCGGGTCCGAGCCATCTTCCGGGGAGTCCGCCCAATAGCGCTCGGCTTCCACCATCTGGATTTTTCAGCGTACCAATTGACGTGCGGCTCATCCAACGTCCCATGCGCGGCTAATCGACTACTGGGCAGGTGACTAGCATTCCACAGAGCCGATCAGTCCCGCATACGAGAGGCGACGCAGTGCTGCGCGAGGACAAAGAACCAATACTGCATGGTGGAAGAACTAGTTCTGTATGGCGACGAACTAACTCCAATGCGCTTTCGGGACGTCAGTGGGTCCCTGCCCTGGGGCGGGCGGGGTAAGGTCCTATCGGATCAGCTCCGTCCCCCGCGCCCCGTTATGTTTTGCGAGGGCGGCCAGCTCCCGACTTCGGCTGCGGCATTCGCCCAGTCCCAAAGCGCTTGCACTTGGCGGAAGGCTTCACATGCACATACTGATCCTTCTTCGCTAGGTAACCCAGGGTGCGCATCAGGTGCCCGCGCTTGACCTCATCGTGGTGGTCGACCGGACCAATCGCCCACAAATCACCGTAGTTCTCCTTGTCGCGATTGCAGTTGTGGTAGATACCCCTGCCTTCGGTGATGACAGCCTCCCAGTACTGGCCGATCTGTTCGGCCAGATATTCATGCTTTTGCACTTTGGAGCCGTCCAAGAAGAATGCGCAGTGGAGGTGATAGCCGCTCACGCGCGACCATTCGAGACTCCAAACGAACCCAACCATGTGTTTGAACAAGGAAGGCTTACTGCGCATGTTTGCGAACAAGTGCTCGCGATCCTTCATCGCCTCCTTGACATCAACGCGTGCCAGCGTCTCGCGCCTGGTAAGCTCCTCTTCGCCTTCTTGATCACCAAAGAATCGCATCTGATCCATGGATGAAAGTTCCAATAGCTTATTGCGCGCCTGCCTGATTTCCATTTCGCTCAGAGTAGCTATCCTGTAGAGGAAATCTACCCGCAGCACTAGTAGTCGCGCATACCTATCGAACAGTGCATTTACATAACTATCCACGCGCTTAAGGTTCTCCGTCGTATTGCGCTCCCAGTCCGCAATCTTCCTTCTGACGTTGATCGAATTTCCCTTTCTGCGCAGGGACTCGATAAAGTTGTCGAATACTTCGGCCTCCGTACGGCCATCAGGAATGAGGCGATTCTTATTCTTCCACATGCACGAGCAGAACGGGTACTCGCGGTAACAGTCGAAGAAAAGTTGAAGGTGCGGTGCGTAACTCAAGTCTGAAGAGTACAGCTCTCGGAAGCTGCCAATAATTCCGAAGTAGTTTGCAAGGCTCGAAGCAGGAATCGCTATTTTTTCGTGAGCACGCAATATTATCTTGAATGCGGGGGTTTTCTCGCTAAGCACAGTCCTCATAAATAGAATCAAATCCCACAAGGCCTTGTTGTCCTGTCCGATCAGCTCGAGTTTGCCATCTTTGCGTCGTGCCGAATTCAGTGTTGCGTCAAGTTTATTAATGTCATCAACTAATATTCTGTTGAGCTCCTGATTTGCTTTTCTCGCCATCTCCATTCTCAATTTTTTGGGTAAAATATGCGGGGGTTTCAATGCGCGCGTGTTATTGGTTGCGTCTCGAATGTGGTTGGGATTTGTCTTGTTTTTGGAGGGGTGTTTGTTAATGGTTGATATATATCCTACTAATAACCAGAATTGCGGGGCTATAAACTCCGTGCAAATCACAGGGATTGACCTATTCAGTCTTCCGGAAAATACGAACCCTGAGCTTGTTATGTCATATGCGGAAACGTCCCGTTAATGCAAAGGCAAGGCAAGGCAAGGCATAGACGGCTCACGTGACACCTGTTCGATGTCGCGTGAGCACTCGCGCGTATTTTCTTGATGTGATCGTTGTCAGTCCGTGAAAATCCGTGTAGGTACGCAGGTGCACCGGCAAGGTGCGCGAGCCATTAGGCCGGTCGGTTGACCCAAATGGGACCCAAAATTCTAGAATGGGGATACCAACCGAGCGATGCAGGGCAGAGGCCTACGCTTTGCCTTGATTAGCGAGCGCCTCGAATGCGTCGGCAGGCCAGAGAAGGCGACGATTCGGAAGCTTAATGGGGCGAACGCCGTGGTAGCTGCCAGTGAGCGAGTAGCGCTTGCGAATGGACTGCGCCTTCAAGGAGATGGCAGCTGCGAATTCTTCGGTGGTGAGGCGACGGATCGTAGTGATCGTCGAGGGATGGATTGGCGTCATTCGGGGCTCCAAGCTGGGTGCGAAACTGAACACGGTTTAGCGCAACGTGAGGCTGTCTCGATTGATGGATGTGGATCAATCTGGTAGCTTGGAGCGAACGTTATCGGGGCTGAGAGGCGCGTGGAACAGCTGAGAAGGCTAACGAAGTACGTCGAAGTACGTCGAAGTGCGTCGAGGTACTTCGACAACTACCGAAGGCTATTGGCGTGGACCCTGGTGCCCAAGCGCCCTCCAACGTCGTATCAAGCGATTCGTCAGCTGATCTTTTGTTAGCTCGCCAACTTTGTTCTCATCATTGGTATATACCAAGCTCCCTTGCTCGCCAAAGCTGCCGTTAAATGGAGGCTCGCTCTCTAGTGCCAGCCCTTTCAGCTCCCGAAGGACATCGGGCGTTCTATAGGTGGCAGCTCGTTCGATAGCCCTGTCGATGGCGGAATCTAGGCTATTCCGCTTGCCCTTGGCGCCGTGGACTATTACCTTCATCTCGTATCGAGCATCTTTGGCTGAATTCTTCAACGCGTCGGGAGTGCTCTGCGCTGATTCACCGGGTTTGACGTTGGAGTCGCTAAAAGCCTGACTGGCGGGAGTGGCGCCCACTTCCGCGGACGGAGAGCCGCAGAATAAATGAAGAATTCCGCACCTGCCGAGAAATTCCATCAGCTCCGTTCGTTCGAATCCAATTTCGCTCAGCCGCTGGAAGTCATCCCCATTTTTGAATTTCCCTTCGCTAGTTGGAATGTCGTTTGCTATTGGCCAGTTATCAAAGCGGCCGGTCTGATAGAATTCTTCATATCTATCAAAGTAGCGAGACATATGCACCAGCATGGGCATCGCGTCATTCCGTGCTGCTTCACTGAGCTTGGGTCTTCCCGTTTCCCCCCAGTCAAACCAACTCGGCCCTTGTTCTGCTGCGTTGTGCAGGTGTTGATCAATAATCGACGCTGCTTGCGAGGCTCTAAAAGCCATCAGAAAGAGGCCGTTGAGCATGCCAATCTTGATGTTGTGGTTGCCCTCTAAGGCGTGAACTCTGCCGAAGCGATCGATGAAAGGGGTAACCGGTATCTCCTCGCGCTTCAGAACACCATCCTTCCATCCAACTGGTATCGAGACATGCTTTGCGACAGAGTCCACGAGTTCCAATACTGAAATAAATTCCACCAATCCCCCTGATACGGAGCCTTTAGACAAGGGACGCCAGCTAGGCCGGAGCAGTTGCTTTGTCCCTCTGCTTCTCCAGAGCAGGTACAAATGCAATTCCTGCCTGCTCTAGCATCCAAGATTCGATTTTATCGTGCCACATGCGCAGCATGTCGAGCGGACGACGGCGGTAGTGCTTCTCAGCAAGCGCGCTTGGCTTATGACCTTGAATCTGTGCCACGACGCCGACAGGGACCTCGCACCACTCGGCCAGGGTGCCAAACGACCGGCGTAGGCCATGCAGCGTGACGTGCGGCAAGCCGGCCGCCTCGATGGCCTGGTTGTGCGCGTACCTCGGTTCCGCGATCCGGCCATGCGCGGCATTGAGGCTGCTGAATACCCAGGGGGAGGGGGCCCACTTCTCGCCGCGTGTCTCCAGCGTCCGGAGTCGCCGGATATTCGGTGGGGTTTCGTCGCGGCGCTTTAGATCGATTAGGAGGCTTGCCAAGTAAGGCGTGAGCGGGATGACGCGCCCGGTTTCCGTCTCCACCTTGTCGGCAATGCGAAGGCTTCGCCATTGGAGGTCGACGTCTTCCCATCGGAGGCCTGCCAGTTCCTCGCGCCGCGCGCCGGTAATCAGGAGTCCCTGCAAATAGGCCGACTGCACAGGGTTCTGCAGGTTGCGTACCGCGCCGAACCAGGCGGCGAGTTGCTCCCGCTGAAGGCTGTCGCCGTCCTTGGTATTGTTGCTCGGCAAAGCGCCTGTCACCTTGGGGGAGGTGCAGCAGTCGGCCGGGATGACGCCTGTGTACTTGTCCTGTCCTTCGCACCACCGGACGAATGCCTTAAGCATCCGGAAGGCATAGGCGGCACTGGTCGGCCGGACAGGCACCTCGGATTCCAGCCACGTACCAACCGTCTTGGCGGTCAGGCCGGAGAGCTTCAGCGCCATCAGTGGGTAAAGTGGTCCGCGTTCGGTTTGCTTGCCGCCACGCTTGGCCGCCATCCCACCCGGCGCGGCAAGTTTGATGTGGTCGTTGATATAGGTTGCGGACCTTGGCTTCTTGGTCTTGGGGGAGATCTTTGTGCGCAGGTGATCGAGATAGTCTGCCCACGCTTCGGCTACTGTCACGCTCTCCCGGGCCGCCGCCGCCCGCCTTGCCTCGTAGCTGGCCCGTTGCTCGGCCTTGACTTCGCGCGGATCCTGGCCGGCATCGATCAGCGTTTGCAGGCGCCTGGCTTCCTCCTGAGCTTTGCTGATTGTCCAGCTGCGCGGATCCCCAATGGTCAGGCGGATGGTCTGTCCGTGGATCTTGCCCTGGAAAACGTATGACTTTGCCCCACTGGCGGTCGCGCGCAGACCGAGGCCAGGGGATACCGCATCCCACAGAAAGGCTTGCGCTTTGCCTATGGGGCACTCGTGCGCGTCTACGCGCGCAGCGGTGAAGTTGACTTTTGCCATGCCGAATCCTACAAATTGGGTTACACGATTCCATGTAACCGCTATGTAACCAGATTGTGTAGTATTCGATCTATCCCGGTCAACGAAAAAATCATCCGGTGTCGACAAAAAATCCTTTATTTATAGTGATTTACGTGGTTACATGGATCTCGATCAACGTAGAAGAATGTCAACTAACGGTGATTTGTAATCATCAGGTGGCGGGTTCGAGTCCTGCAGCCGGCACCAGAATTTGAAAACGGCCTCCAAGCGATTGGGGGCCGTTTTCGTTTTGCAGGCTCGCGCTCACTTAGGAAGTGCGTGGTCGCCGGGCAAGGTGTTTTTTCAGGGGCTGACCGTTGAGGCATCACCGAGGCATCACCTGGTCCTCAATACATCCCCTGCACGCCATCAACTGCCGAGTCGAGTCGACTCTTTAGCAGCGAGAGCATGCAGTGCAACCCCGAGGGCTCGGCGCATGCCGCATCGTCCTGATCCAGGAGCGTCAACATCAACCGTATTGCCGCGCTGACTTGCAGAAGTCGATCGCATTGCTCAAGGACATTGCCTCGTACTTGCTCCTCGATCGCTATCAACTGACTGACGATCTCGTGGATACGCGTTGCTGCAGAATCCTCTTTCCATAGTGCAAGGCCGTGCAACTCGGCCAACAGGTCACGCTGCATATGCCCGATTGGTGCTAGCGTCGTTTCGGCCTGCTCAGTCATGAGTCCCCTCCTCACGAACTAATGCTTGCAGCGAACAGGATTTGCGTTGGATCTGCGTTTGCTCAGCACGAGCGAAAACAACAGGCATTTGCAGCCTCCTTGGACAGGGTTTCACCCGCCTTCCGCTGCTAAACGGGGTGGGCGGGCACAGGGCGGGTTAGCAGACCGGTGTCCAAGGATGCCGGCGAGCCCGGAGGCTCCCCACCCAGGCCCGCCCATGGTATGGACGTGCGAGGGCATCGCGGACGAAAAGATAGCCGCATGGCGCGGCTGTCCGCCTTGGACGTTTCAGGCTGCTAAACCCGATCACCGTTGTTTCGGCGATGAGTCATTCTTGATGACCCCACCATCCATGTCAATCCAACCGACGACCACGGATACCATATTTAACACCTTGTGTAATATCTATCAAATCCAGCCGTAAAGCCCTGTCCAGCCGGCAATACAAACGAAAGAAGGGCGGGTGAAAAATGGGTCGTCACCAGAAGCAGCCGAAGCTTTCCGGCATTCTGCTGGAGTCGTCCTGGTCCGCAACGAAGTGACGCTGCCGGCCCGCCCACGGAAGCGCGCCCCACAATCAAGTCGAATCTTGATGCTGCAGTGCAGGCACAACGAGCGGCCTGACGGTAAGCTCTTGCCTTCAGTCGGGAGAATTCCACGGGGGAGGGCAAATGCGGCGCGTCGTATTCAATCAGAAGGGCGGTGTTGGGAAGTCGACCATTGTGTGCAACCTGGCGGCAATCAGTGCCAGCGAAGGCTTGCGCACCCTGGTCATCGACCTGGATGTGCAGGGAAATTCCAGCCAGTATCTGCTCGGCAAGCAGGCCGGCGAAGCGACCCCGACGGTGGCGGATTTCTTCGAGACCGCCCTGACCTACAGCTTCAAGCCGGTTGAGTTCTCTTCCTTCGTGCATTCGACACAGTTCGAGAATCTCGACGTGATGCCGGCGCACCCCGATCTCGATGCGCTGCATGGCAAGCTCGAATCGCGCTACAAGATCTACAAGCTGCGCGATGCATTGAACGAGCTGGATACGTACGATGCAATCTATATCGATACGCCGCCGGCACTGAACTTCTACACCCGCTCGGCCCTGATTGCCGTCGAGCGCTGCCTGATTCCATTCGACTGCGACGACTTTTCCCGCCGCGCCCTGTACACGCTGCTGGACAACGTGAAGGAGATCCAGCAGGACCATAATGCGGCGCTGGAAGTGGAGGGGATCGTGATCAATCAGTTTCAGCCGCGCGCCAGCCTGCCCCAGCAGCTGGTGGACGAACTGGTGAGCGAAGGTTTGCCGGTGCTGGGCTCGCGCCTGTCCTCGTCGGTGAAGATCCGCGAATCCCATCAGCACGCCAGGCCGATGATCTACCTGGACCCGCGGCACAAGCTCGCCCAGGAATACGTGGCATTGCATCGCGAACTGGTCGGATAGGGGCAAGCTCCGGCGGCCTGTCTTCTGGTCATGCAATCTGGCTAGCTTAGGCGGGGCAAGTTCACTTGAGCGCTGCCCGGAAGCCGCCCTCAAATCCGTTTCCTCCAAAGCCGCTCACCTGCGCACGCGGGTGCTGCCGGTGGACCTGGATGGCGCGTTCCGCTACGCCTGCGACTGAATGGCGTGGCGCGTGAGGGGCACGCGGTGATGATGCGGCCGCCGTCGTTGTCCTACGCGCGCCTGCGGTTTGGCTGACAGTACGGCCAGTCCGCTGCCCCTATAGTGAATATGGATGCGTCCGCCGGCCCGGCTTTCGCACGGGCCGGCGTGGTTTCGCTATCGCCTGCGGCTTCGCATCGCGGGCGCTCAGTCTTTCCATTGCGGGGTAGCCCATCATGCTTTTGCAGCGCTTGCCGGCCTTGTCCTTGTGCGTATTGATGGTGGCTTGCCTGGCCGCCTGCGGCGATTCGGCAACCTTGCCGGTTTCGGCCGGCACGGGCGTGAATCCAGAGCTGCCGCCGCCCAACAAGACGATGCTGCCCACCGTGAACATCGCGCCCGCCCGGGGCTGGGTGGATGGCGCAAAGCCGGTCGCTGCGCAGGGCATGGCCACGGTGGCGTTCGCCGACAAGCTCGATCATCCGCGCTGGCTCTACGTGCTGCCGAACGGCGATGTGCTGGTGGCGGAAACCAACGCACCGCCCAAGCCGGATGACGCGAGGGGCGTCAGGGGCTGGGTGATGACGCAGGTGATGAAACGCGCGGGCGCGGGCGTGCCCAGCGCCAACCGCATCACGCTGCTGCGCGATACCAATGGCGATGGCGTGGCCGATACGCGCTCGGTCTTTCTCAAGGACCTGAATTCGCCGTTCGGCATGGTGCTGGTCGGCAACGATTTCTACGTGGCCGATACCGACGCGGTGCTGCGCTTTCCCTATCAGCAGGGCCAGACCGAAATCACCGCGCCCGGCGTCAAGGTGGTGGACCTTCCGGCTGGCCCGATCAACCATCACTGGACCAAGAACGTCATCGCCGGCAAGGACGGCAGCAAGCTGTATGTCACGGTGGGCTCAAACAGCAATGTGGGCGAGAACGGCATCGACGTGGAGGAGGGGCGCGCCGCCATCTGGGAGGTCGATCCCGGGACCGGCGCGCACCGCGTCTTCGCCAGCGGCCTGCGCAACCCGAATGGCATGGCGTGGGAGCCGGTCAGCGGCGCGTTATGGACTTCGGTGAACGAGCGCGACGAAATCGGCAGCGACCTGGTGCCGGACTACATCACCTCGGTGAAGGACGGCGCGTTCTACGGTTGGCCATTCAGTTACTACGGCCAGCATGTAGACGTCCGCGTAAAGCCGCCGCGGCCGGAGATGGTAGCCAGGGCCATCGCGCCCGACTACGCCGTCGGCCCGCACACGGCATCGCTCGGCCTGGCCTCGTCTGTCGGCAATACGCTGCCGGCGCGGTTCAGGGACGGCATGTTCGTCGGCCAGCACGGTTCGTGGAACCGCAAGCCGCATAGCGGCTACAAGGTGATCTTCGTGCCGTTCTCCGGCGGCAGGCCGGCCGGCGCGCCGGTCGACGTGCTGACGGGCTTCCTCACCAAGGACGGCGATGCGCAAGGACGGCCCGTTGGCGTTGCTATCGACAAGGGCGGCGCGTTGCTGGTGGCGGACGATGTGGGCAACGTCGTGTGGCGGGTATCGGCGGCGAAGTAGCCGCCCGAAGTCACCACTACTGGTTCACGCCCATCTGCTTGAGCAGCGTGAGGTTGTCCTCCAGATGCCAGTTCTCCACGATCTTGCCGCCAGCCACGCGGTACAGGTCGAAGGCCTGGAAGTCGATTGCCTGGCCTTGTCCCTTGGCGTTGCCGAACTGCCCGGTGAAATGCCCGCGAAAGCGCAGGTGCACCGCGGCGCGGTCGCCGGCGATCACTACGTCTTCCATCTGCGCGCTCAGGTCCGGCACGGCGGTGCGGAATCCCTTCGACGCCTGCAGCGGCCCCGGCAATCCCTGCTCGCGGCCGGGCGGTAGCGTGCGGTCGGTAAAGCCGGGGTCGAGCGCGAGCCTGGCGTAGCGCTCGTCGCCGGTGTTCCAGAAGGTGGCGTAGCGGCGCGCGGCCAGCAGCACGGCGGCGTTGGCTGGCTGCCTGGCGGCTTCGGCCACGTGCTGCGGACGAACGAGTTCATCGGCCTGCTTGGCGGCGGTGGCGTTCTGTGAGAGCGAGAGCAATGCGGCGGTGGCCAGCGCGGCGGCGAGGAGGGTGGTTTTCATCGGAGGTCTCCGTGTCGGTGAATGCGATGGCGCGGTTGGTGTTGTCCTCACTATAGAATTCAATCTGAAATTGATAAACATAGTCATATCGCTATCAATTTCAAATCATGTTTGTTAATTGGGTCGGCCTGTGGCGCATGCCAGGCCGGCGTCCGCAAAGTCTCAGGTCAGCGTGAGATAGCCGCCATCGGCGCCGACGACCTTGCGCAGTACCTTGACGAATGCCGTGGCGGCAGCGCTGTCGGGCTGGCCATGGCGCCGGTGCAGGCCGCGATGGCGGACCTTGTGCTGGCGCGTCTTGCCGCGCTGGTGGAAGCGGCTGCGCCCGCGGGCGAGGTGCAGGTGTGCATGCGGCACCGGGTGGCGGCGCAGGGAAGCTACTGCAAGACAGCGGCCGTGGCCGGCTAGTTAGTCTTGCGCGGGCTCCAGCTCCCGCCATGCCAGGAACAGCCGCGTGTCGAACTCGAGCTGGTGGTAGGCCGGCTCCATGTATTCGCAGAGCCGGTAGAACGCCTTGTCGTGATCGCTTTCCTTCAGGTGCGCGAGCTCGTGCACCACGATCATGCGCAGGAACTCCGGCGGCGCTTGCCTGAATACCGAAGCCACGCGGATTTCCTTCTTGGCCTTGAGCTTGCCTCCCTGCACGCGCGAAATCGCGGTGTGCAGGCCGAGCGCGCGGTGCACCGTGTCGATCTTGGCGTCGAAGGCCACCTTGTGCAGCGGCGGCGCGCTGCGCAGGAAGTCCTGCTTCAGCTCACCGGTGTATTCGTACAGCGCGCGGTCCGTCTGTATGGCGTGGCGTTCGGGATATTTCTTGCTCAGGTGATCGCCGAGCCGGTTGGCTGCCACCATCTGGCGCACCTGTTCGAGCACGTCCGGCGGATAGCCGCCGAGAAAGCGCAGCGGATCCTTGGCGCCGGGGCGCCAGGTATTGCCGGCGAAGGCGGGGCTGCTGCCTTGGCTCACCGTGGCTTAGTGATGGTGGTGATGGTGGTGGCTGATCTCGCCGGTCGCCACGAAAGCCTGGACGGCGTCCTGCTCTCCGGTAGCGTGGCGCATCAGTTCGCCGCATTTGCACCAGCCCTGGTAGGGCTGGAGATGCGAGCAGGCCGACGTTTTCTGCAGAAACAGCGTGACGGGCTTGGTGCACTTGGTGCACTTGAAGGTAAGCGTGCGGGCGGGTTTGCTCATCGGGCGGGGTGGCGAAGCGGTTGCCTGGGGGCAACGGTGTCAAATGGCGCCGCGGCGTGCGCGGCAGGGCAGGCCGCATTTTAGCCTGCCCGGTGCGATTGCGTGCCATTGCCTGCCATTGCCTGCCACTGCCACCCGCGCCTATTCCTTGACCGCCCCGGTCATGCCCGACACGTAGTACTCGACAAAGAAGGAATACACCAGCGCCACCGGCAGCGAACCCAGCAGGGCGCCCGCCATCAGCGCGCCCCAGTGGTAGACATCGCCCTCGATCAGCTCGGTGACGATTCCCACCGGCACCGTCTTCACCTCGGACGAGGAAATGAAGGTCAGCGCGTAGATGAACTCGTTCCACGACAGCGTGAAGGCGAAGATGCCGGCCGAGATCAGGCCCGGCACCGCCAACGGCAGGATGATCTTGACCAGTATCTCCCAGCGCGTGGCGCCGTCGATCAGCGCGCATTCTTCCAGCTCATAGGGGATCGAGCGGAAGTAGCCCATCAGCAGCCAGGTGCAGAACGGGATCAGGAAGGTCGGATAGGTCAGGATCAGTGCCCAGCGCGTATCGAACAGGCCGAGCTGGAACACGATCGACGCCAGCGGGATGAACAGGATCGAGGGCGGGATCAGGTAGGCCAGGAAGATGGCCAGGCCGACCTGCTTGGCGCCCTGGAAGCGCAGCCGCTCGATGGCGTAGGCGGCCAGCACGCTGGCCGCCAGCGAGGCGAAGGTGGAAACCGTGGAGACGATCACGGTGTTGAGCAGCCAGGCCGGATACGGCGTGTTGAACAGCAGCTTCTTGAAGTGCGCCAGGGTTGGCGCGATCACCAGGAACGGGTTGGCGGTGCCCATCAGCAGTTCGCCGTCCGGCTTGAAGGCGGTGATGGCCATCCAGTAGAAGGGGAACAGCAGCACGAAGACGAAGATGCCCAGCGGGATGTAGATCGTCACCCAGCGCCGCGGGAGCGACTGCAGGTAGTCCATGCCCTGTTGCTCGGGCGCGGTGGTCGCTTTCATTTGTCGCCTCCCTGTTGCCAGCCGCGCCGTTGCAGGCCGAAGTAAGAAAACAGGATCGCCGCCAGCAGGAAGGGCACCATCATGGTGGCGATCGCCGCGCCTTCGCCCAGCGAGCCGCCCGAGATCGCGCGCTGGAAGGACAGCGTGGCCATCAGGTGGGTGGCGTTGAGCGGGCCGCCGCGCGTGAGCACATAGATCAGCTGGAAATCGGTGAAGGTAAACAGCACCGAGAAGGTCATCACCACCGCGATGATCGGCGTGAGCAGCGGCAGCGTGACATAGCGGAATTGCTGCCAGGGTGTGACGCCGTCGATCGATGCCGCCTCGTACAGCGTGGGCGAGATGGTCTGCAGCCCGGCCAGCAGCGAGATGGCGACGAAGGGAATGCCGCGCCACACATTGGCGGCGATGGTGGAGAAGCGGGCCAGCCAGGGATCGCCCAGGAAGTCGATATAGCGGTCGATCAGGCCGAGCTTGACCAGGGTCCAGCTGATGACGGAGAACTGGGCATCGTAGATCCACCAGAAGGCCAGCGCGGACAGCGCCGTCGGCACGATCCACGGCAGCAGCACGATGGCGCGGAAAAAGGACTTGAACGGCAGGTTCTTGTTGAGCAGCAGCGCCAGCCACAGGCCCAGCACGAACTTCAGCACGCTCGCCACCACGGTGTAGAAGATCGTGTTGAACAGCGCCAGCTGCGTGAGCGAGTCGCCAACCAGGTAGTCGTAGTTGGCCAGGCCGATCCATTCGCCGGCGCCGCCGATCTTGGTGTCGGTGAAGCCGAGCCAGACGCCAAGCCCGAGCGGATAAGTCAGGAAGAGCAGCAGCAACAGCCCGGTCGGCAGCATGAACAGCATGCCGAGCGCATGCCGGTGGTTCATCAGCCTGGACAGCATGGGTGCGCGCGGCGGTGGCCGCCGTGGCGTGGCAATTGCCTTGTCGATGCCTTGTTCCATCGGAGCTCCTTGTCCCAGGGGCCTGGTTTCATGTGGCCGCCGCTTGCCCGGCGTGCCCAGCTGCACGCTGCCTCGCTCCCTCCCCCGCGCGGCGGGGGGCGGGAGCTAGCCACGGGCGATGCCGCGCGGCAAGCGCCGGCGAGCGCTAGGCCTTGTAGTAGCGCGTGGCACGCTGCGCCGCGCGCGCCGCTGCCTCCTTGGGGGTCTTGGAGCCGCTGGCTGCCTCGGCCACCATGTCGACCACGATGTAGTCCGCCATGGATGCCGCCGAGGCGGTGCCGAGCGGGCCCGCGTGGCCGTTGTCGAGCATCAGCGCGGCGGAGTCGCGATAGACGGTGTGCTTGGGGTCGACGGTCCAGATCGGATTGGCCTCGTAAGCCTTGAGCGGCTGGCTGACGTAGCCGATGGCGGCCTCCATCCACGGGTTGTACTGTTCCGGCTCCATCATGAACTGCAGGTAGGCCTTCGCCGCGTTCGGGTACTTGGAGTACTTGAACAGCATCATCTGCGTGATCTGCATCAGCTCGGTGGGTTTGCCGGAGTTGCCGATGGGGAAGTGCGCATGCTGGATGTCCTGCGCCATCTCCTGCAACTTGGGCTCCTTGGAATTCTTGGCCGCGTAGTAGACCGAGATGCCGTTGGCGGTCAGGCTGACCTGCCCGTCGAGGAAGGCCTTGTTGTTCGACGGATCCTGCCATGACAGCGTGCCGGGCACGAAGGTGGCGTAGAGCTGCTTGGCGTATTCCAGCGCGGCCCAGGTCTCGGGCGAATTGACCACCACCTTGCCTTTGGTGTCGACCAGCATGCCGCCGTGCGACCACAGCAGCCAGTGCGCCCAGTTGTTGCCGTCGCCGACCGCCTTGCCGAGCGCGAAGCCGCAGGGCGTGCCCTTGGCCTTGAGGCCCTGGCAGAGCTTGAGGAAACCGGCGGTGTCCTTGGGAATGGTGTCGAAGCCGGCAGCCTTGACGTGGCTCTCGCGATAGACCAGCGCATTGCCGACCACGCCCAGCGGCAGGCCGATCCATTTGCCGTTATGGGTGCCGTACTTGCGGCACACGTCGTACCAGCCGCCATACTTGCCGCCCAGGTAGCCGGCAAGGTCGGACAGGTCGACCAGCTTGTCGGGGTACTGCTGCGGGTCGTCGAACCAGCCGACGATGATGTCCGGGCCGCTGCCCACGCTGGCCGCCACCGCGGCCTTGGGCCGCACGTCTTCCCAGCCTTCGTTGTCGACGCGTACCTCGATGCCGGTCAGCTCGGTGAATTTCTTCGTGTTGGCGTTCCACAGGTCTTCGTCGCCCTGCACGAAGCGCTTCCAGCGCAGTACGCGCAGCTTGGCGCCGGCTTCCGGCTTGTACTGCAACGGCGCCGGGGCGGCGAAGGCATGTCCGCCCAGCGCCGTGGTGGCAGCCACGGCAGCCGTGGATGCCAGGAAATCGCGTCTGGTGAAGCGGGTCGTCGTGCTCATTGCTTTGTCTCCTCCGTGGTCAGGGGTTCTGCCCCGTGCTGGTCATGCCTGTTTCCCTGGTCGCCCGCCGGCGGCGGCGCGTCGTACCGCAACAGCGCCTGGCCCGAATCGGCATCGAACAGGTGGGTGTGCTGGTGGTCGGGTACCAGGTGCAGGATGTCGCCCGCGGCAAAGTTGTGGCGCTCGCGGAAGATCGAAATGAACTCGGTCTCGCAGAAGCGCGAGTAGACCTCGGTGTTGGCACCGGTGGGCTCCACCACCGCGACGCGGCTTGGCAGGCCCTGGCCGGGCGGGCCCAGGTCCAGGTGCTCCGGACGCACGCCGTAGATCACGCGCTGGCCGTCGGTGCCGGCGCTGTTGTCCAGGCGCGCGGGAGCGGGCACGCGGCTGCCGTCGGCAAACTCGACCGTGGCCGTGCCGCCCTGGCGGCGCAGTGTGCCTGGCACGAAGTTCATCGCCGGCGAGCCGATGAAGCCGGCCACGAAGAGATTGTCGGGCCGGTCGTAGAGCTCAAGCGGCTTGCCGCGCTGCTCCACGCGGCCGTCGCGCATCACCACGATCTGGTCGGCCATGGTCATGGCCTCGATCTGGTCGTGCGTCACGTAGACCGAGGTGGTGCGCAGGCGCTGGTGCAGCTCCTTGATCTCCGCGCGCATCTGCACGCGCAGCTTGGCGTCGAGGTTGGAGAGCGGCTCGTCGAACAGGAACACCTGCGGGTCGCGCACGATCGCACGCCCCATCGCCACCCGCTGGCGCTGGCCTCCCGAGAGCTGGCGGGGATAGCGCTCCAGCAGCGCGCCCAGGCCGAGGATGGCGCAGGCCTTGTCCACCTTCTGCTTGATCTCCTCGCGCGGCGCCTTGGCCAGCTTGAGCGAGAAGGCCATGTTGTCGTAGACCGTCATATGCGGGTAGAGCGCATAGTTCTGGAACACCATGGCGATGTCGCGCTCCTTGGGCGGCAACTGGTTGACCACCCGGTCCCCGATGGCGATCTCGCCGGTCGTGATCTCCTCCAGGCCCGCGATCATGCGCAGCAAGGTGGACTTGCCGCATCCGGACGGCCCGACCAGCACGGTGAACTGGCCATCGGGAATGTCGATGTCCACGCCGCGGATGACCTGGGTGCCGCCAAAGACCTTCTCGACGCCTCGAATCTGTACCGATGCCATGCCTCGTGTCTCCGGTTACCGCTCTTGTCGGGGCCTGCCTGCAGCCCAGCTAGCTGCCTGCCACCACCACATAGGTCGGGCGGCCGCGCACGGCCCAGTCGACCAGGTTCTGCGCGGCCTTGCGCCGCAATTCCTTTTCCGCCACCGTCGAGTAGAAGGCCGCATGCGGCGACAGCACGACGCGCGGATGGCGCAGCAGGCGTGCGTCGGCGGCCGGTTCGACCGGCAGCACATCCAGTGCGGCGCCGTCGAGCCGGCCCGAGTCCAGCGCCGCCAGCAAGTCGTCGATGTCGACCACGGGCCCGCGCGCGGTATTCACCAGCACGCCGCCGGGCTGCATGCGATCGAGCAGCGCGGCGCCCACCATGCCGCGCGTTTCATCGTTCAGCGGCACGTGCAGCGAGATGGCGTGGGCCTGCGCGAACAGGGTCTCCTGGTCCACGCGCTGTACATAGGGCGGGAAGTCGCCGTCGATCAGGTAGGGGTCGCATGCGATCACGCGGGCAAAGCTGTTGCGGCCGATATGCGCCATGCGCTTGCCGATGCGGCCAAGGCCCAGGATGCCCAGCGTCATGTCGCCGACCCGCCGTAGCTCGCCGGCGCTGCCGAAATGCCAGGTGCCGGCCTTGACGTCGCGGTCGTAGAAGGGAATGTGCCGCAGCAGCGACAGCATCATCGCCAGCGCATGGGTGGCCACCTCGCCCACGCCATAGTCCGGCGAGTTGCCGACCCATATGCCGTGCGCGCGCGCGTCCGCGGTGTTCACCGTATCGAAGCCGGCGCCGTAGCGGCTCACCACGCGGATCTCCGGGCGCGCGGCGAACACCCGTGCATTGACCGGCGCGTATTGCACCAGCAGGCCCTGGCAGCCCGCCGCGGCGTCGATCACATCCTGCTCGCTGCGGCACTGCGCGGTGACGACCTCGATGCCGGCGTCGCGGTAGAGCGCCTGTTCGAGATCCACATCCGGGAAATCGTAGTCCGTGATCAGGATTTTCATCGTTGTGCTCGCTCGCGTCTCGGTGGCGATGCCTCAGTGATTGTCCTTGGGCACGCCGGCCCCGCTCCTGCCCACCAGGAAGTCGAGGTCGGCGCCCAGGTTGGCCTGCTGCACGTGCTCGACGTAGAGCCGGGTCCAGCCGCGCGTCATCGGCAGCGGGGGCGCTTGCCAGGCTGCACGCCGGCGCGCCAGCTCTTCATCGCCGACATGCAGGTGCAGCTTGCGCGCGGCCACGTCGAGCTCCACCAGGTCGCCGTCCTGCACCAGTGCGAGCGGGCCGCCGGCCGCGGCCTCGGGGGCCACGTGCAGCACCACCGTGCCGTAGGCGGTGCCGCTCATGCGCGCGTCGGAGACCCGCACCATGTCGGTGATGCCCTTGCGCAGCAGCTTGGGCGGCAGCGGCATGTTGCCGGCCTCGGCCATGCCGGGGTAGCCGCGCGGGCCGCAGTTCTTCAGCACCAGCACGCAGTTTTCGTCGACGTCGAGGGTTTCGTCGTCGAGCCGCTGGTGCATATGCTCGCTGTCCTCGAACACCACCGCGCGGCCGGTGTGCCTGAGCAGCGCCGGCGTGGCGGCGCTGGGCTTGATGACCGCGCCATCGGGGCACAGGTTGCCGTGCAGCACGGCAATGCCGGCACTGGGCTTGAAGGGCGCATCAAAGGCGAGGATGACCTCGCGGTTCCAGTTGGGCGCGTCCTTGCAGTTGTCCCACAGCGTCTTGCCGTTGACTGTCAGCGTGTCGCGCGCGAGCACCGGTCCCAGTTCGCGGATTACCGCCGGCAGGCCGCCGGCATAGTAGAAATCCTCCATCAGGTGGCGCCCGGACGGTTGCAGGTCGAGCAGGCATGGCAGCTCATGCCCGATGCTGTCCCAGTCGTCCAGGCCGAGCTGGACGCCGATGCGTCCGGCAATGGCCAGCAAGTGGATCACGGCGTTGGTCGAGCCGCCGATGGCGGCGTTGACGCGGATCGCATTCTCGAAGGCCGGGCGCGTCAGGATCTGCGACATCACCAGGTTGTCCCTGACCATCTCGACGATGCGCCGGCCCGAGGCGCGCGCCAGCACGTTGCGGCGCCCGTCCACGGCGGGAATCGCGGCGTTGCCGGGCAAGCTCATGCCGAGGGCCTCGACCATGCTGGCCATGGTCGAGGCGGTGCCCATGGTCATGCAGTGGCCATGCGAACGGTGCATGCAGCTCTCGGCCTCGAAGAAGTCTTCCTGCGACATCTGGCCGGCCCGCACCTCTTCCGACATCTTCCAGACATCGGTGCCGGAGCCGAGCTCGCCGCCGCGGAACTTGCCGCTGAGCATCGGGCCGCCCGAGACGCCGATGGTGGGCAGGTCGCAGGAGGCCGCGCCCATCATCAGCGCCGGCGTGGTCTTGTCGCAGCCCATCAGCAGCACCACGCCATCGATGGGGTTGCCGCGGATGGATTCCTCCACGTCCATGCTGGCGAGGTTGCGGAACAGCATCGCGGTCGGGCGCAGCATGGTCTCGCCCAGCGACATCACCGGGAACTCGAGCGGGAAACCGCCGGCTTCCCACACGCCGATCTTGACCTGCTCGGCCAGCGTGCGGAAATGCGAGTTGCAGGGCGTGAGCTCGGAGTAGGTGTTGCAGATGCCGATGACGGGGCGGCCGTCGAACTGATCGTGGGGGATGCCGCGGTTCTTCAGCCACGAGCGGTAGATGAATCCGTCGCGGTCTAGGCGGCCGAACCAGGCCTGGCTGCGGCGCATCGGGGGTTTCGGGGGCGCCGGCGGCTTTTCGTCGTTCACTCGGGTCTCCTGCGTTCTGCGGCACCCGCGCAGCAACGACAAGCGCCTTGCTGTCGTGACTGCCGATGCCTGCTTTTATTGTGCAATGCAGATACGGATGCGCACGACAGCCGCTGCCTTGCGGCTGCGCATGCCGAGTGAGCGCAGTCTAGTTCAGGAGCTTCAACAGGTAAACTGGTATTACCAATGACGCGCGTCGGGAGCGGCGACGCAATCGGGGCGGCGGCCCGAATTGCACCTGGACTTTCGCCGATGTGCTGCCTAGAATCCAGCGGACCTTCCGCGCACTGGCCAACTGGTCAAACCAATCTGGCCGCGCGAGCCGCCCTTGGCGCAACCCAGGGTAATCCAGGAGGAACGACGTGCCGGAGCGCAATCGATACGATTTTTCAGGTCGTCACGCGGTCGTCACCGGTGGCGCGGCGGGCATCGGGCTGGCTGTCGCGCAGCGCCTTGCCGAAGGCGGCGCCAGCATCAGCCTGTGGGACAGCAATGCCGCGGCGCTGGAGGCGGCGGGCGCGGCCTTCGGCAAGGCACGGCCTCATCTGCTCTGCGTCGACGTGGCGAAGGCGGACCAGGTCGACGCAGCGCGCGATGCCACGCTGCGCGCGGCGGGCGCCGTCGATATCCTGGTCACCAGCGCCGGCATCACCGGCGCCAACACCACCACCTGGGAGTATCCGGTGGAGGAGTGGGACCGCGTCATGGAGATCAACCTGCGCGGCACCTTCCTGTGCTGCCGTGCGCTGGCGCCGCAGATGCGCGCGCGCGGCTACGGGCGCATCGTCACCATCGCCTCGGTGGCGGGCAAGGAGGGCAACCCCAATGCCTCGGCTTACAGTGCATCCAAGGCCGGCGTCATGGCGTTGACCAAATCGCTGGGCAAGGAACTGGCGCAGAGCGGCGTCACCGTGAACTGCATCACGCCGGCGGCGGTGCAGACCGGCATGTTCGCGCAGATGACGCAGCAGCATATCGACTACATGCTGTCCAGGATCCCCATGGGCCGCTTCGGCAAGGTGGAGGAGCTGGCGGCACTGGTGTCCTGGCTGGCATCGTCCGAGTGTTCCTTCTCGACCGGCGCCGTGTTCGACATCTCCGGCGGCCGGGCCACTTACTGATGAACGCCTCCGAACGCTACAACCCGTCCGCGCTCACCGGCTTCGCCAGCGCGCTGCTGCGCGCCGCGGGCATGGAGGCCGCACCGGCCCAGGCCGTGGCCGAGGTGCTGGTCGACGGTGACCTGCTGGGCCACGATACCCACGGGCTGGCCCTGCTGGCGCCCTACCTGAAGGAAATCGAAAACGGCACCATGGCCGGCGGCGGCATGGCCGAGACACTGGCGGACCGCGGCCCTTCGCTGCTGTGGGACGGGCGGCGCCTGCCGGGGCCGTGGCTGGTCACGCAGGGCATCGATGCGCTGGTGCCACGCGCGCGCCAGTACGGCAGCGCCACCCTGGTGATCCGGCGCAGCCACCATATCGCCTGCCTGGCCAGCTACCTGCTGCGTGCCACTGGCCAGGGCTTCATGATGCTGCTCTCCAGTTCCGATCCGTCGGTGCAGAGCGTGGCGCCGCACGGCGGCACGCGCGCCGTGTTCACGCCCAACCCGATCGCCGCCGGCATTCCAACGTCCACCACGCCCTTCCTGGTGGATATCTCGGCTTCGCTCGTCACCAATGGCATGAGCGCGCGCCTGCATCAGGCCGGCCAGCAATACGAGCAGGCCTGCATGCTCGATGCGCAGGGCCATGCCAGCCGCGACCCGGCCGTGCTCGCGGCAAGTCCGCCCGGCACCATCCTGCCGCTGGGCGGGCTGGAGGCGGGGCACAAGGGATTCGGCCTGGCCTTGCTGGTCGAGGCGCTGACCGGCGCGCTGGCCGGCCGCGGCCGCGCCGACGACGCCGCGCGCGGCGATGGCTGGGGCGCCACGGTGTTTATCGCGCTCTATGACCCCGATGCCTTTGGCGGACTGGCGGATTTCCTGCGCCAGGCCGACTGGATCGGCGAAGCCTGCCGGCGCAACCCGCCGCGCCCCGGCGTGGCCGCCGTGCGCATGCCGGGCGATCGCGGTCTGGCGCTGCGCGAACGCCAGCTGCGCGAGGGCGTGCTGCTGTATCCGACCATTGCCCCCGCGCTGCGGGCCTGCGCGGCCCGCCACGGGGTGCCGTTCCCCGCGCCGCTGGCTGGCTGAAGGGCGCCGGCCGGAGGGAACCGCCAGCGTATAATCCGCGCCCTGATGCTTCGTCCCAGGCCACCCGGTCCGCTTGTCCATGCCTATCCAATCGATCGAACCGCAACGGCTCTACCGCCAGATCAGCAACCAGCTGCGTGCGCTCATCCTGGCAGGCGAGTTCCCCGTGGGCTCGCGCCTGCCGGCCGAGCGGGACCTGTCGGTGCAGCTCGGCGTGAGCCGCCCGTCGTTGCGCGAAGCGCTGATCGCGCTCGAGGTCGAAGGCTATATCGAAGTGCGAATGGGCTCGGGCATCTATGTCTGCGCGCCGCCGTCGCCCGCCAATGGCGGCTTTGACCTGTCCGGCGAGGAAGGCCCGCTCGAACTGATCCGCGCGCGCGCGCTGGTCGAGGGCGAGGTCGCCGCGCTGGCCGCGCGCACGGGGCGCAAGGCCCAGTTCGATGCGATCGAGCGGGCGATCGAGCAGATGGCGGAGGATGCCGCCGCCGGCATCAAGCCGCTCGACGCCGACCGCCTGTTCCATGTGCGGGTGGCTGAAGCCACCGGCAACAGCGTGCTGGCGGGCGTGGTCCGGCGGCTGTTCGATTTGCGCCTGGGCGCGCTGTTCGATCAGTTGCACAGCCACTTCGAGACGCCCGAGGTGTGGGCCCAGGCGATCGCCGAGCACCGCGAAGTGCTGGCGGCGCTGCGCGGCAAGGACCCCGAACTGGCACGCGCGGCCATGCAGCGGCATATGGATATCGCCTACCGCCGCCTGACCTCCAGCCTGACCCGCGCGCGCCGGCGCGCGCGACCCGCGCCCTGACGGCCGCGCCACGGGCCTGAAAAACGGCCCGAAAAGACCGTCATGGCCGTCCCGGCGGGCCGGGGCCGGAGCGGCTTTGCTACACTTGACCGGTTATCTCAATTCCATCGGATTCGCATGGCACAGTACGTATTCACGATGAACCGCGTGGGCAAGATCGTTCCGCCCAAGCGTCACATCCTCAAGGACATCTCGCTGTCCTTCTTCCCGGGCGCCAAGATCGGCGTGCTGGGCCTGAACGGCTCGGGCAAGTCGACCGTGCTGAAGATCATGGCGGGCATCGACAAGGAGATCGAGGGCGAAGCCACGCCCATGCCCAACCTGAATATCGGCTACCTGCCGCAGGAGCCGCAGCTCGACCCCGAGCAGACCGTGCGCGAGTCCGTGGAAGCGGCGCTGGGCGGCGTGTTCGAAGCGCGCAAGAAGCTCGACGAGATCTATGCCGCATATGCCGAGCCGGACGCGGATTTCGACGCGCTGGCCGCCGAGCAGGCCAAGTACGAAGCCATTCTCTCGGCCAGCGACGGCAACAACGCTGAGCTGCAGCTGGAGATCGCCGCCGACGCGCTGCGCCTGCCGGCATGGGACGCCAAGGTGGGCAACCTGTCCGGCGGCGAAAAGCGCCGCGTGGCGCTGTGCCGCCTGCTGCTCTCGCGCCCCGACATGCTGCTGCTCGACGAACCCACCAACCACCTGGATGCGGAATCGGTGGACTGGCTGGAACAGTTCCTCACGCGCTTCCCCGGCACCGTGGTGGCGGTGACCCACGATCGCTACTTCCTCGACAACGCGGCTGAGTGGATCCTGGAACTGGACCGCGGCCACGGCATTCCCTGGAAGGGCAACTACAGCTCCTGGCTGGACCAGAAGGAAGCGCGCCTGAAGCAGGAAGAGTCGAGCGAGTCGGCCCGCCAGAAAGCGCTGCACAAGGAACTGGAGTGGGTACGCCAGAACCCGAAGGGCCGCCAGGCCAAGTCCAAGGCGCGTCTGGCCCGCTTCGACGAACTGAACAGCCAGGAATACCAGAAGCGCAACGAAACCCAGGAAATCTTCATCCCGGCGGGTGAGCGCCTGGGCAACGAGGTGATCGAGTTCAACGGCGTGAGCAAGGCCTACGGCGACCGCCTGCTGATCGACGACCTCAGCTTCAAGGTGCCGCCCGGCGCCATCGTCGGCATCATCGGCCCGAACGGCGCCGGCAAGTCGACCTTCTTCCGCATGCTGACCGGCAAGGAAACGCCGGACAGCGGCGAGATCAAGGTCGGCCCGACCGTGAAGCTGGCCTACGTGGACCAGAGCCGCGACGCGCTGGACGGCAGCAAGACCGTGTTCGAGGAAATCTCCGGCGGCGCCGACGTGCTTACCGTGGGCCGCTATGAAACGCCGTCGCGCGCCTATATCGGCCGCTTCAACTTCAAGGGCTCGGACCAGCAGAAGCACGTGGGCACGCTCTCCGGTGGTGAGCGCGGCCGCCTGCACCTGGCCAAGACGCTGATCGCCGGCGGCAACGTGCTGCTGCTCGACGAACCGTCCAACGACCTCGACGTGGAAACCCTGCGCGCGCTCGAAGACGCACTGCTGGAATTCGCCGGCTGCGTGATGGTGATTTCCCACGACCGCTGGTTCCTGGACCGCATCGCCACCCACATCCTGGCCTTCGAAGGCGAGTCGCACGTGGAGTTCTTCCCCGGCAACTACCAGGAATACGAGGCGGACAAGAAGCGCCGCCTGGGCGAGGAAGGCGCCAAGCCCAAGCGTATCCGCTACAAGCCGATCGCACGCTGAGACTGGCGTATCGAAGGCACGGCTGTCGCCCCGCTCCGATAAACGGGAGCGGGGCGACAGCCATCGACAAGCCACCGTCGCCGCAAGCACAAAGGCCTCGCACAATGCGAGGCCTTTTTCGTTTCTTCGATTGCCCGGCCGCGCCTACTTGCGCACCAGCCGCAGCCGCGTGATCTCCGACGGCGCGCCGAAGCGCTTGGGCGGCCCCCAGTAGCCGGTACCCCGGCTCACATAGACCCACATCGCCTCATGGCGCTTGAGCCCGGCAACGTAAGGCTGCTGCATCGGCACGAACAGCGTCCAGGGCCAGAACTGCCCGCCGTGGGTATGGCCGGACAACTGCAGGTCGAAGCCCGCGTCGGAGGCGGCCTGCGCGGTGCGCGGCTGGTGCGCCAGCAGCACGCGCGCAGCGGCCACGGCCGGGGCGCCGGCCAGCGCGCGAGCCGGGTCGCTGCGATGGCTTTCATCGAAGCGGTGGGCGGTATAGTCGGTCACGCCGGCCAGCACCAGGGCCTCTTCGTCCTGCCCGATCACCACGTGTTCATTCATCAGCACGCGCAGGCCCAGCCGGCGCAGTTCGGCGATCCAGGGATCGGCGCCGGCGTAGTACTCGTGGTTGCCGGTGACGAAGTAGGTGCCGTGGCGCGCGCGCAGGCTGCCCAGCGGCGCGGTGTGCGCCGCCAGCTCGCGCACGGTGCCGTCGACCAGGTCGCCGGTGATGGCGATGGCGTCCGGATTCAGGCCGTTGACGCGCGCCACGATGCGCTCCAGGTAGGGGCGCTTGATGGTGGGACCGACGTGGATGTCACTGATCTGCACGATGGTGAAATCGTGCAGCGCGTCGGGCAGCCCGGCGATGGGCACCTCCACGTCCACCACCTGCGCCAGCCGGCGTGCGTTGAAGAAGCCCAGCGCCGTGACCACCAGCGCCAGCACCGGCACCGCGGCGGCCGTGCGCGGCAGCAGCCAGGCAGGGTGCCAGCCGGTGACGGCGCTGGCCAGCAGCAGCACGTCGCGCGCCAGCGTCAGCACCAGCAGCGAGGAGAAGAAGCCCATCGCCAGCATGCCCACCCAGGTGAGCGCGTCGGACCAGGGCTGGTCCAGGCGCCGCGCCAGCAGGCCGGCGGGAATGAGGGGCCAGGACAGCGCCAGCCAGGCTACGGCCAGCGCCTTGAAGGCGAAGGCCACCGGCAGGTCGGGCAGCAGGCGCAGGCCGATATAGCCATGCAGCAAGCCGACCACGAGGGCGGCCACGAAAACGGTGGTGCGAGGGGGCATGCCACCTCCAGGGAGTGAGAGGCGGATCCGGCGCATGCCGGGTCCGGGGAGCCGCTGCGCGCATTGCCGGGCCGCCTTGGCGGGCATCAGTGCCGCCATCGGCGCCGTCATCGCCATGCCCGGTCCGTGCCGTCGCAGTGCGCCGCGCGCGAACTCACTAGGTGAGGCTGGGCGAGCGCAGATTCAAGGGCGAGCCGGGAATTGTCCACATCGTGCGCCGCGCCGGCCCGCTTGCCGAATGCCCCCGCATCGCCTGCAAGAAAAAGCCTGAATGGCCCGGCGCGGCGCGCCATTCAGCGCGGCGCCCAGCTCCCGCCGCGCACGCCGAAGGCGGTGACCACGCCGTAGGCGCTGATGCCCAGCGCCACCCCAAGAAAGTGCCCGTCCAGCCCCATGCCGGCCATGTTGGCCAGCACCCAGCCGCCGCCGGCGGCCAGCGCGATGCGCGAGACCCCGGCCGCCACCGGCCAGCCCATGCGGCCCGCGCCCATCGAAGCGAAGTACAGCGCCATGCCCAGGCCGAAGCCGCCGAAGGCCGGCGCCACCCAGGACAAGGCCCGCGCGGCGATGCCCGCGACTTCGGCATCCCTGGTGAAGAGCCCGGCAAAGGCGGCCGGCGCCAGCCCCACCGCAGCCCCCACCGCGCCGGCCACCGCCAGCGCCAGCAAGGCTCCGGCCCATGCGGTGCGGCGCGCGGTGGTCCAGTCGTTCGCGCCCACTGCGCGGCCCACCAGCGCGGTCAGCGCGGAGCCCACGCCAAAGGCCAGCGGAATCATCAGGAACTCGAGCCGCGCGGAGATGCCGTAGGCGGCCACCGCCGCGGTGCCGTAGTGACGCAATTGCGCCGTCACCAGGATGGTGGTCAGGTTGGCGACCGAGGCCAGCAGGCAGGCCACCAGCCCCACCGACAGGATGCGACCGAACAGCGCACGCGACGGGCGCACGCGCAGCGTGGGCGCGAAGCCCGCACCGCCGCGCAGCACCACGGCGGCCATCGCCAGGGCCGCTGCCCACGACACCGTGGCCAGCGCCGCGCCGATGCCCGCCAGGCCCATGCCGGCCGGCTCCGCCAGCGCCCAGGCCAGCACCGGGAAGGCGATCCACATCAGCGACAGCACGCGCGCCGCCAGCGCATGGCGGCCACCGCCGCGCAGCACCGAGGCCAGCGTGTTGGCCAGCCAGGCCGGCACGGCGCCGGCGCCGAACAGCCAGATCGCGTAGGTGGCGGCCGCGTCGGCGGCGGTCTGCCCGGCCACCGCGCCGAGGATGCCGCGCGGAAAACCGGCCAGCGTCACGGCGAACACCAGGCCCGCGGTGAGCGCGATGATCAGCGCATGCAGTACCAGCGAGGAAGCCTCGTCGCGCTTGCCCGCGCCGAGCGCGCGCGCGATGGCGGCGACCACGCCGCCGCCCATGGCGCCGGTGGACATCTGCTGCAGCAACAGCGCGAAGGGCAGCACCACTGCCCAGCCGGCCAGTGCCGCCGTGCCCTGGCGCGCCGCCAGCCAGGTTTCGATCAGTTGCGCGGTGGCCTGCAGGAGGGCGATCAGGCTGGTGGGCGCGGCCAGCACCAGGATACGGCGCGTCAACTCGCGCAACGGCGGTTGCAGGGCGGGCGCGCCGGCAGCCGCGACGGATGCGGCTGATGCGGCGGATGCGGCGGATGCGAGTACCGCTGCAGCCAGCGGGTTGGCTTGCGCTTCACGCATCGCCGGCCACCGTTGCGCTCGTCTGCGCTTCGCCCTTCGCGTGGTCCGCCTCGCCGAAGCGGCGGCGCAGGTAGCCGTTGGCGGCCGGGCCAGGCGCCACGCGAAGATCGTCCAGCGTCAGCGCGCGGCCATCGGCGCGCGTCAGCGCATGCGCCTTGATCTCCTCACCGGTGTGCTTGTCCAGCAACAAGGTCATCGGGCCGCGCTCGTCGTTCATCCAGCGGTCGGCCCAGGCCTTGAGCGCCACGAATGCCGGGAAGAAGTCACGGCCCTTCGCGCTCAGGCGGTACATGTGCCGCGTGCTGTCGGGCACAGGCACACGCTCGAGCATGTCGTGCTCGACCAGCGTCTTCAGGCGTGCGCTCAGGATGTTGGGCGCAATGCCCAGGTGCCGCTGGAATTCGTCGAAACGCGTGCTGCCGTAGTACGCCTCGCGCAGCAAGAGAATGGCCCAGCGCTCGCCCAGCACCGCCATCGAGCGGGCAATCGGGCAAGGCATGCTGGCAAAGTCTGTGTGTCCCATATTCCTTGTCTTCTCCATGCGGCTTGCGGGTCGGCGGGATCGGATCCGCACCGTAGCTTTCGTTTTGCAAGCCAGTTCCACGCATATTAACTTGCAATTTGAAAGCTTGCCGGATTTCCCGCAGTGCCTTTCCCGCCGCGCCGCGCGCGGCGGATCAGGAAGGCGGCCCGCCGCCCCCGGCGGCGAACACGTCGAGCGCCGGGATCCGCTCGCGCAGGAAGTCGATCAGGGCGCGCGTGGCCATGGACGGGTGGAGGTTGGGCGTGGTGATGATGTAGAGCCGGTTGCCCAGGCCTTCGGCGTTCCATTCGGGCAGCACCCGCACCAGCCGGCCGTCCCGCATGTCCTCCCAGGCGGCGTAGACCGGCAGCAGGCCCACGCCGTGGCCGTCGCGCACGCCGCGCATCAGGAAGGGGAAATGCTCGGACTGCAGGTGCGGCACCAGCGCCACCTGCTCGCGCTGCTCGCCGCGGTCCAGCGTGAGCACGAAGCGGCGCGCGGCATAGGGCGGGCACAGGAACTGGCAGCGCGCCAGGTCCGCCGGCGCCCGCAGCGTCCCGCAGCGGGCCAGGTAGGCGGGCGCGGCAAAGAGCTGCCAGTCGATCGCGCAGACGTCGCGCGCCACGTGGTCCAGCTGCGGCTTCGAGGTGACCCGCAGGGCCACGTCGATTTCCGCGGCGATCAGGTCCACCACGCGGTTGGCGAAGAACACGCGCAGCGAGATGCCAGGGTGCTGCCCGGCGAACTCCAGCAGCAGCGGCGCGATGAAGGTGTCGCCCAGCCCGGTCGGCACGCTCACGCGCACATGTCCGCGCAGGGTCTTGCCCAGGCTGTCGATCTCGGCCTGGGCCGAAGCCACCTCCTGCAGGATGCGCAAACCGTGCTGGTAGAGCGCGTGGCCCGGCTCGGTCAGCTCCAGCCGGCGCGTGGTCCGGCGCAGCAGCTGGGCGTTGGCCTGGTGCTCGAGTTCGCGCAGCTGACGGCTGACCTGCGAGCGCGTGACGCCGCGCCGGCGGCCGGCCTCGGACAAATTGCCGGCTTCGACGATGTCGACGAAAGCCTGGATCAGGTTCAGGTCCATCCGGGATTCCATGGAGGATTGTCACATATGGCGCAACATTGTGAGTCGGGGAGCGGGAATTGTCGATGCCGCATGACGGGGCTACAGTGTGCTTTCCCCGCCGGTCAGGCATGCGCGGGGCCAAACAGGAGACAAGATGTTCAAGGACGATCTTTTCGCCGGGCAGCGCGTGCTGATCACCGGCGGCGGCACCGGGCTGGGCCTGATCATGGCCGAGCGCCTGGCCGGCCTGGGGGCCGAACTGCACCTGTGCGGGCGCCGCCTGCCGGTGCTCGACGAGGCAGCGCAGATGCTGCGCGACCGGCACGGCGCCAAGGTGGTGACCCATGCCGTGGACATCCGCGACGCCGCCGCCGTGGATGCCATGATCGAGACCATCTGGACCGCGCACGGCCCGCTGGATTGCCTGGTCAACAACGCCGCGGGCAATTTCATCAGCCGCACCGAGGATCTCTCGCCCAACGGCTTCCACGCGATTTCCGACATTGTCTTCCGCGGCACCTTCTACACCACGCAGGCGGTCGGCAAGCGCTGGATCCGCGACGGCCATCCCGGCTCCGTGCTGTCGATCGTGGTGACCTGGGTCTGGACCGGCTCGCCGTTCGTGGTGCCGTCCGCCATGTCCAAGGCCGGCGTGGACGCGATGACCAAGTCGCTGGCGGTGGAGTGGGGCCGCCACGGCATCCGCTGCAACGCCATCGCGCCCGGCGTGATCCCGACCGAAGGCGCGGGCTCGCGCCTGCGCCCGCAGGATTCGCAGCAGGACCAGCTCAGCGGGCAGAACCCCACCGGCCGCATCGGCCAGCCGCAGGACATCGGCAACCTGGCCGCCTTCCTGCTGGCGCGCGACAACTCCTGGATCAACGGGCAGACCATCGCGCTGGACGGCGGCGACTACCTCGCCAACGGCGCCTATTTCAAGCAGTACCTGGGCTGGGGCGATGCCGAGTGGCAGGCCGCGCGCGAGCGCATCGCGGCGAAGAACGCCGCCGACCGCGCCAACCGCACCGTGAACGCCCCCACCCCCACGCAAGCAGGAGACGACTGATGGCCGCAGACCTCTGGTTCGAAGACACCCACCGCAGCGGCGACGCATTGCTCGAGCGCGGCGCGCGCCTGGCCGGCGGCCTGCGCGCGCTGGGCCTGGCCGAGGGCGACGTGGTCGCCGTGCTGCTGCGCAACGATCCGGTCTTCGCCGATATCGTGCATGCCTGCCGCATCGCCGGCACCTACTACTGCCCGATCAACTGGCACTTCACCGCCGAGGAAATCCGCTTTTTGCTGACCGACAGCGGCGCGCGCGCGCTGATCGTCCATGCCGGCCTGCTGGACGGCGTGCGCGCGGTGGTGCCGGAAGGCGTGCAGGTGCTGGCGGTGGCGGAAGCCGACACAGCCTTGCCCGCCGGCGCCACCGACTACGACGGCTGGCTCGCCGCGCAGCAACCCTATGACGGCCCCCGCGTGGCGCCGCGCGGCCACATGGCCTACACCTCCGGCACCACCGGCCGCCCCAAGGGCGTGCTGCGCGCGCCGGTGCCGCTGGGCACGCTGGACGCGCAGCTCGAGCGCATGCGCTCGGTGGTGGCGCAGACCATGGGCATCGTGCCCGGCTGCCGCGCGCTGATGGCCGCGCCGCTGTACCACAGCGCGCCGGGTGTGTTCATCCAGAACGTGCTGCAGATGGGCGAGCGCCTGGTGCTGTGCGCGCGCTTCGATCCGGAGCAGGTGCTGGCGCTGGTGGAAAAGCACCGCATCGACGTGCTGTATCTGGTGCCCATCATGTACGTGCGCATGCTCAAGGTACCGGCCGAGCTGCGCGCGCGCTATGACCTGTCGTCGCTGCGCTTCGTCGCCTCCACCGGCGCGCCGTGCGCGCCCGAGGTCAAGCGCGCCATGCTCGACTGGTTCGGCCCGGTCATCCATGAAACCTACGCTTCCAGCGAGGCCGGCATGATCACCGTGGCCACGCCGGCAGACGCCGCCGCCAGGCCCGGCACCGCCGGCCGCGCGGTCGACCAGGCCGAGGTGCGCATCCTCGACGAGCAGGGCAAGCCTTGCGCGCCCGGCGAAATCGGCCTGGTCTACGTGCGCCAGCCGGCCTACCCCGACTTCAGCTACCGCAACAACGACGAAGCGCGCCGCGCCATCGACCGCGGCGGCCTGGTCAGCCTGGGCGACATGGGCTACGTGGACGCGGATGGCTATCTCTTTATCTGCGACCGAGCCTCCGACATGGTGATCTCCGGCGGCGTGAACATCTACCCGGCCGAGATCGAGCATGAGCTGGTGCGCTATCCCGGCGTGGCCGACTGCGTGGTGTTCGGCGTGCCCGACGACGAATACGGCGAACGCCTGCTCGCCATGGTGCAGCCGGTGCCGGGCGCCAGCCTGGAGGAGGGCGTCATCATCGAGTGGCTGCGCCAGCGCCTGTCGGGCTTCAAGGTGCCGCGCACCATCGTGGTGGAGGCGCAGCTGCCGCGCGACGACACCGGCAAGCTGGCCAAGCGCCGCCTGCGCGACAAGTACTGGGAAGGCCGGTCACGCCGCGTCTGAGAAGGACAAGCCGGCACCGCCGGCAAGGAAAAAAACAATCAAGGAGACGATATGCAACGCTGGATTCCCGCATGGCGCGCCATGCTCGGCGCGGGCGCGCTGGCCTGCGCGCAGCTGGCCACGGCCGGCGCCTTTCCCGACCGGCCGGTCAAGCTGGTGGTGCCGTACACGCCCGGCGGCTCGGCCGACCAGCTGGCCCGCGCGCTGGCCGATGGCATGGGCCGCGAACTCAAGCAGCCGGTGGTGGTGGAGAACCGCCCGGGCGCCAACACCATGATCGCCGCCACCGGCGTGGCGCGCACCGCGGCCGACGGCTACACGGTGCTGCTGGCCAGCAATGCCAGCATGGTGCTCAACCCGATGCTCTACAAGAAGGTCAACTACGACGCCAGGCGCGATTTCAAGGTGATCTCGGTCGCCGCCGAGCTCCCGCTGGTGGTGGTGACCAATACCCAGGTGCCGGCCGCCAACGTGCGCGAGTTCGCCAGCTACGCCAAGGCCAACGCCGGCAAGCTGAACTATGCCTCGGTCGGGCTGGGCAACCCGCTGCAGCTGGCCACCGAGATGCTCAAGACCGAGCTGGGCATCAATCTCACCCACGTGCCCTACAACGGCAGCGCGCCCGCGCTGGCGGCGCTGCTGGCCAACGACGTGCAGCTGATGATCGATGTGGTGAGCACCTCGCTGCCGCATATCAAGGCCGGCAAGCTCAAGGCGCTGGCGGTGACCAGCAAGGAGCGCCTGGAGGTGCTGCCCGACGTGCCCACCGTGGCCGAGAGCGGACATCCCAACTATCAGGCGGCCACCTGGTTCGGGCTGGCGGTGCCGGCGCAGACGCCGCCCGAAGCCATCGCACGCCTGCAGGCAGCGGCGGCCAAGGCCACCGGCGACGCGCAGTTCCGCCAGACCTTTGCCGCGCTCGGCCTGGTGATCCAGCGCCCGCGCGACAGCGCCGAGGTGCAGCGCTATGTGGACGCGGACCGCGCGCGCTGGGGCGGCGTGATCCAGGCCAACCATATCTCGCTCGACTGAAGCCGGCGCGGCGAAAAGCGTATAGTTCCGGGACGCCGTGATGCGCCCGGCCCGCGGGCCGCTCACGGTGTTTTGTCGCCCCGACCGCCGCTTTCATGAAAGACGCCGCGCCAGACCAGAGTCCCGAAGCAGATCTGCCGCCTTCCCGGCCTGATTCCGGTCCGGGCCCGGACCCGGGCGGGCCGCAGGACGTCGTGCGCGAAGCCCGGGCCGAAGCCCGGGCGGAGGCGCACGCCAATGCGGCGCACGACCGCCTGCGTGCGCTGCGCCGCCGCGCCCGCCTTGCCGCCGGCCGCAAGTCGCGCCAGATGTGGCGCATCTCCCGCACCACCCTGCGCTATGCCGTATTCATGTGCGGCGCCGGCTGCGTGGCGCTGTTCTCCCTGGTCTTTGCCTGGGTCGCCGAGCTGGCGCTGGGCTGGAACCACAAGCTCACCGGGGCCACGCCCTGGCTGGCCTTCGTGCTGCTGCCGTTCGGGCTGGCCGCGCTGCGCTGGCTGACGCTGCGCCTGGCGCCGCAGGCGCGCGGCAGCGGCATCCCCCAGGTCATCGCGTCTTTCTCGCTGCCGCCGTCCGGGCCGGCGCAGACGCTGCTGGTGTCGTTCCGCCAGGCGATGTGGAAGGTGCTGCTGACCACCGGCGGCCTGCTGGCCGGCGCCTCGATCGGCCGCGAAGGGCCGTCGGTGCAGGTGGGCGCGGCGGCCATGCTGAGCTGGGGGCGCTGGTGCCAGGAACGGCTGCGCTTTCGCATCGGCTTCCATCCCAACGCGCTGATTGCCGCGGGTGCCGCAGGCGGGCTGGCGGCCGCCTTCAATACGCCGCTGGCCGGCGTGGTGTTCGCCATCGAGGAGCTCGGGCGCGGTACCGCCGTGCGCTGGGACCGGCTGGTGCTCTCGGGCGTGCTGACCGCCGGTTTCCTCTCGCTGGCGCTGCTGGGCAACAACCCGTATTTCGCGGTCAAGACACCGATCCTCGCCCTGCACAACGCCTGGGGGCCGGTGCTGCTGTGCGCGCTGGTCAATGGCGTGCTTGGCGGCGTGTTCGCCAAGGCGCTGACCGGCGGCGTGCAAGGGCTGCTGCCGGGCAAGCTGCGCATGTGGCCGGGCGAGCACCCGGTGCTGGTGGCCTTCCTGTGCGGGCTGGTGGCCGCGGCGATCGGCTGGTCCACCGGCGGCGCCACCTTCGGCACCGGCTACGAGCAGGCCAACGGACTGATCAACGGGGATGTGCCGCCCACGCTCTGGTTCGGCCTGGCCAAGCTGGTGGCGACCGTGGTGTCTTACTTCGCCGGCATCCCGGGCGGCATCTTCACCCCTTGCCTGGCGATCGGCGCGGGCATCGGCGCCGGGCTCGAGCAGGTGGTGGCCTACCTCGCCATTCCGCTGGCCGAGCCGCGCGTGCTGGCGCTGGTGTCGATGGCCGCCTTCCTGGCCGGCGCCACCCAGGCCCCCATCACCGCCAGCGTGATCGTGATGGAGATGACGCGTTCGCAGGATCTCACGGTGTTCCTGCTGGCGGCAGCGCTATTGGCCTCCTTCGTGGCCCGCCAGTTCTGTCCGAATCCGTTCTACCACCATGTGGCCCATGCATTCCGGCGCGAGGCGCTGGACGCCACGCGCAAAGTGGCCCAGACCACATAAGGCGCGTTCGGGACATGGTGCGCGGTGCCGCTTTGTCTTACCATTGGCGGCGCCCGGGCCATGGTCCGGTGCTGTGCCCCGGCGGCACACGATGATCCGCGCCGGCACCACAAACCGGGGAGCACAGATGGCCACGCAACGACCGCACGGCAGTAGCGGCACCCAACCGTCAACCGGCGCCCGGCGTCCGGCCGGCGCGCAGGGCCCGCGGCCGCACATGTCGCACAAGGCGGCCAGGCCGCCCGGCCGGGAGAGCACCGCCGTGCGCGATCTTGGCCCGGACACCGTCTGGCATACGCGCGGCCTGCACGGCCATACCCGCTTGCGCACGACGACCGCGCGCACGGCCCGCTCGCCGCAGCGGCAACTGCCGCCCAGCCGCGTGCCGCGCCTGCTGTTGTGGACCCTGCTGGTGCTGCTGCTGGCCGTGCTGGCCAACGCGGTGCTCCGTATGACGCATTAGCCCCTGGCGGAACCACGCGCGCGGGGGGCGCTCCAATCCGCAGCTTTTCTCAGGAGTCTGGATGAAATACCCCCTCGCCGGGCTGGCCGCCGCCAGCCTGCTGCTGCTGTCGCCGCTGGCCGGCGCCGCGGCCAAGGACAGCGCCGACGCGCTGGCGCCAATGCTGGATACCCTGGAAATCGGCAGCCCGCTGCCCACGCTTCCCGATTGCGCCGACAAGCGCACGCCGGACGGCCGGGACGTGACCGCGCTGTGCGTGGAAGTGCGCGGCGACGGCACGATGCGCCAGGTCGGCGTACCGCGCGACAAGCGCCCCGCCTTCATGGACGGCCCGCACGTGGTCGCCTTCGTCGACCGCAGCGCCCTGGTGGGCCTGATCGTGCCGACCGACGGCGTGCGCTCCGAGCAGGCCGTGGTGCAGAGCCTGACCGCGCGCTACGGCAAGCCCTTCCGCTCTGAAGCGGTGGAGCTCAAGGACAAGGCCGGCAAGCCCGTCAAGACCATTCACGCCGGCTGGACCAAGCGTCCGCTGACGGTGGAGCTGTACGCCATACCCGAAGACCCGAACACCGGCACGGTGGAACTGCTGCTGCCGCAGGCACGCGCGCTGATGGCCAGCCAGGACGCGGCCATGGCGCAGCAGCTCAATCCGCAGGCCGCCTCCGCGCCGAAGGCGGCGCCTGCAGGAAAACCGGTGGAAAAGAAGGGCTGGTAGCCGGCAGGGGACGGGGCCTCAAAGCCCCTCCATCACCTTGTCCAGCCCACGGACCAGGCCTTGCAGCCCGCTGACCTTGCGGATCGCCAGCAGCGCGCCGGTGACGTAGGGCCTGGACCCGTCGCCAGCCTCGTGCTTGAGGTGAAGGCGCTGGCCGTCGGCGCCGAAGATCACCTCCACGCCGAGCTGGTAGCCAGGCAGGCGCACCGCGTGCACCTGGCTGCCGGACATGGTCGCGCCGCGCGTTTCCCTGGGGCCCTTTACCTGGTCGACCGGTACCGTTTGCGCGGCCTGGCGGACCTGGCCCAGGCGATAGGCCAGCTCGCGCACCGTGCCGGAGGGCACGTCGACCTTGCCGGCCTTGGCATAGTCGATGATTTCCCAGTGCTCCAGGTGGCGCGCGGCCATCTCGGCGAACTTCTGCAGCAGCACCACCGTGATGGCGAAATTGCCGCAGGCCAGCACGCCGCGGCCGGCCTGGCGCGCGGCGGCGTCGATCTCCTCGTAGTCCTGGTCGGACAAGCCCGAGGTGCCAACCACCACATGCGCGCCCTTGGCCAGCGCCTGCAGGATGTTGCGCTTGGCCACGTCGGGCTTGGTGTACTCCACATACACGTCGAAGCTGCCGGCGGCCAGCTCGTCGATGCTGGCCACTGCCAGGCCGGGCGTGCCCTTGTGCGCCGTCAGCTCGGCCAGGGTCTGGCCGGCCGCGCCGCGCGACAGCCCGGCCACCAGCGTCATGTCGTCCGCATGCGCCACGCCACGCGCCAGTTCGCCGCCGGCCCAGCCGGTCACGCCGCCCACGGCGACTCGGATGCGATTGCTCATCGTGCTGTTCTCCTCTGGTTGTTGGTCTGCGTGCCGGGCAGTTCAGGCCTTTGCAGGGCCTTTGCCGTCAGCCCGCCGCGCGGCGCCGGTCGATCTTGCGCGCCAGCACGATCGACGTGGTGGTGTGGTTGACGCCGTCGAGCGCGCCGATCTCGTCGAGCAGCTTGTCCAGCCGGGCGTGGGTGTCGCAGCGGATCACCGCCATGTAGTCCACCGGCCCGCTCACGGAATTCAGCTCCTCGATCTCGGGAAAGCGCTGCAGCGCCTTCACCACCGCAGGCGCGGTCTTGGGCATGACCGACAGGCCGCAGAAGGCCAGGATGGCATTGTCCTCCATCTGCTGGCCGAGCCGCACGCCGTAGCCCGCGATCACGCCGTCGCGCTCGAGCCGTGCGATGCGCGCCACCACGGTGGTGCGGGCGATGCCCAGCTTGCGCGCCAGGTTGGCGGCGTTCTCGCGCGCGTTGGCCTGCAGCAGCGAGAGCAGATGGCGGTCGGTCTGGTCGAGTTCGGTCATGGCGCGCGGTGGCCTCGCGGTGGACTAGGTCTGGTCTAGGTCTGGCGTTGATGCCGTTTCGACTGCCGGCGTTGTCGATTCGCTCGATTATGCGGTGTTTTCGTCATTCTTGTCCCTTCATTCCGACCGTGCCCGCAACCATACTTCAGCCATGGGCTTATGCCGACGAACGACCGACGAACGACCGACGAACGAACAACTGCCACCCAGGGGACATCATGACCAGACCCATTCCACCCGGCCGTGCCGCCGTCGCAACGTATGCCGCCGGCGCTGTCCGGCAGGTTCCGCTGCGCGTGGTGGTGCTAGGCGCGGGCAAGATCGGCCGCACCATCGCCGTCATGCTCCATGACAGCGGCGATTACCGCGTCACCCTGGTCGACCGCGAGCCTGCGCAACTCGACGACTTGCCGCAAGGCATTGTCGTGCGCCAGGGCGCGCCGGACCGCGCCGAGGATTGCGCGGCCCTGTTGCAAGGCGCCGACGCGGTGCTCAACGCGCTGCCATTCCACGCCGCGCTCGGCGTGGCCACGGTGGCAGCCAGCCTGGGCGTGCACTACTTCGACCTGACCGAAGACGTGGCCGCCACGCATGCCATCCGCGGCCTGGCGGCCGGCGCGCGCTCGGTGCTGATGCCGCAGTGCGGGCTGGCGCCGGGCTTTATCGGCGTGGTCGGCAACGACCTGGCGCAACGCTTCCTGAAGGACGGCGGCGAACTGCTCGAACTCAAGATGCGGGTCGGCGCGCTGCCGCGCTATCCCAGCAACGCGCTCAAGTACAACCTGACCTGGAGCACGGAAGGGCTGATCAACGAATACTGCAATCCGTGCGAGGCCATCGTCGACGGGCGCCGGGTGGAAGTGCCGGCGCTGGAGGGGCTGGAGAGCTTTGCGCTGGACGGCATCGAGTACGAGGCCTTCAATACTTCCGGCGGGCTGGGCACCTTGCCCGAGACCCTGGCGGGCCGCGCGCGCGACGTGGACTACAAGTCGATCCGCTATCCGGGCCACTGCGCGGTGATGAAGCTGCTGCTCAACGACCTGCGCCTGCGCGAGCGGCGCGACTGGATGCGCGAGATCTTCGACAGCGCGATTCCCGCCACGCAGCAGGATGTGGTGATCGTGTTCGCCAACGCCACCGGCCATGCCGCCGGCAGCCAGGGCGCGCGCGGCCGCCTGATGCAGGCCTCGTTCTCGGCGCGCATCGGCGGGGCCGACACCGACGCCGGCCATGTCAACGCGATCCAGCTCACCACCGCCGCGGGCATTTGCACCGCGCTGGACCTGGTGGCCGGCGGCGCGCTGCCGCAGGCGGGCTTCGTGCCGCAGGAGGCGATGTCGCTGGACGCTTTCCTCGCCAACCGTTTCGGCAGACACTACACGCGTCATCCGCTACAGGAGGCAATGGCATGAAGACCAGGGAATTCGCGGCCTGCTGGCAGGCCCTCGGTTTGTCCGCGCCGTGGCGCGAGGGTGAAGGACCCGCGGGTGCGCTGCCGGTGCGCTCGCCCATCGACGGAGAAGCCTTCGGCCACCTGCCCGCCTGCAGCGCGGCCGAGGCCGACGCGCGCATCGAGCGCGCGCGCGCGGCGCAGGCCAGCTGGGCCCTGGTGCCGGCGCCGGTACGTGGCGAGGTGGTGCGCCGCTTTGGCGAGGTCCTGCGCGAGCACAAGAAGCATCTCGGCCAGCTGGTCGCGCTCGAGTCCGGCAAGATCCTGCAGGAGGGGATGGGCGAGGTGCAGGAGATGATCGACATCTGCGATTTCGCGGTCGGCCTGTCGCGCCAGCTACACGGCCTGACCATCGCCTCGGAACGGCCGCAGCATGCCATGCGCGAGACCTGGCATCCCTATGGCTTGTGCGGCGTGATCTCTGCCTTCAATTTCCCGGTTGCGGTGTGGGCCTGGAACGCGGCGCTGGCACTGGTGTGCGGCAATGGCGTGGTGTGGAAGCCGTCGGAGAAGACGCCGCTGAGCGCGCTGGCCGTGCAGGGGCTGCTGGATGGCGTGCTGGAGATCGCCGCGCCGCATCACGCCGGCATCGCCACCGTGCTGGCGGGTGCGCAGGCGCTGGGGCAGCACCTGGTCGGCCATGCCGATGTGCGGCTGATCAGCGCCACGGGGTCCACGCGCATGGGCCGCGAGGTCGGCATCGCCTGCGCCGGGCAGTTCAAGCGCGCCATCCTGGAGCTGGGCGGCAACAATGCGGCGATCATCGCGCCTTCGGCCAATATCGAACTGGCCGTGCGCGCCATCACGTTCTCTGCCGCCGGCACGGCCGGGCAGCGCTGTACCACGCTGCGGCGCGCCTTCGTCCACGCCGATCTGTTCGACGCCGTGACCACGCGGCTGATGCAAGTCTTCAACAACCTGCCGGTGGGCGATCCGCTCGCCGAGTCGACACTGGTAGGCCCGCTGATCGACGGTGCCGCCGGCGCCGCCATGGCCGGCGCGCTGCTGCGCTGCCGCCAGCATGGCAATGTCGTGCACGGCGGCGAACGCGTGCTGGCGGAGCGCTACCCGAATGCCGAGTACGTGCGTCCGGCGCTGGTGCTGACCGACCGCCAGCATGAGACCATGCTGACCGAGACCTTCGCGCCGATTCTCTATGTGATGCCCTACAAGACGCTGGAGGAGGCCATCGCGCTGAACAACGCCGCGGCGCATGGCCTGTCGTCTTGCATCTTCACCGAATCGCTGCGCGAAGCGGAACGCTTCCTGTCCGCCTCGGGCAGCGATTGCGGGATCGCCAACGTGAATATCGGCACCAGCGGGGCGGAGATCGGCGGCGCGTTCGGCGGCGAAAAAGCAACCGGCGGCGGACGCGAGTCGGGATCCGATGCGTGGAAGGGGTATATGCGGCGGGCCACCAACACCATCAACTATGGGGATGCGTTGCCGCTGGCGCAGGGCATTCGTTTCGAGGTCTGAGCTTTGTCTTCGAATCGGGTCCGGACCGGGGCCGCGGCCGCTTGCCCGGCCCCGTCCCATTCCCCACATACCGACACCAACCCGTTTCCATTCGTAACAACGGTTACAGCACATTGACCCTGTATTACCAAACAGCCCCGTATAACGTTCTTAAGGGCAGGCAACAACCTGCCCGCAAAGGACAATGAAAATGAAAACGTGGATGATTGGGATCGCAGTGGCGGGTGCCGCCATGCTCGGCGGGTGCGCAGTCTATCCGGCCTATCCGGCTTACGGCTATGGCGGCGGCGAAGTGGCCGTGGCGCCGGCGCCGGTGTACGCGGCGCCGTCGGTCGTGGTGTCGCCGGGCTATTACGGCGGGTACTACGGCTATCGCGGCTACTACGGTGGCCGCCGCTACCGCTACTGGCATTGAGGCCAGCGGGCCCCGGCCCGCGCGGGGCCTCAGGCCTGGCCGTTGAGGCCGCCCCAGCTTGGTGCCAGGGTTTGCGGGATGTCGATCAGGTCCAGCACGCGCCCGACGGTGTGGTCCACCAGCTGGGCCACGCTCTGGGGCTTCTGGTAGAAGCCGGGCACGGGCGGGAAGATGATGCCGCCCATCTCTGTGACGGCGGTCATATTACGCAGGTGGGCGAGGTTCAGCGGCGTTTCGCGCACCATCAGCACCAGCTTGCGGCGCTCCTTGAGCGTGACATCGGCGGCGCGGGTGATGAGATTGTCGGACAGGCCGTGCGCCACGGCTGCCAGCGTGCGCATGGAGCAGGGCGCGACCACCATGGCATGCGCGGCGAAGGAGCCGCTGGCGATGGTGGCGCCGATGTCGCGCACGTTGTGCACGACGTGGGCGAAGGCTTCGACTTCGGCCTTGCCCATGTCCAGTTCGTGCTGCAGGTTCATCACGCCCGCGGCCGAGATCAGCAGGTGGGTCTCCACGCCGGGCACGGCGCGCAGCGTCTGCACCAGCCGCACTCCGTAGACCGCGCCGGTGGCGCCGGTGATGGCGACGATCAGGCGCCGCGGCTTGCCGCCCCCCGGGCTACCCGGACCACCGGGGCCACCTGCATCACCCGCTGCGGACATCTCGCGCTCAGGCCTTGAGCAGCGATTGCAGTTCGCCGTTCTGGTACATCTCCATCATGATGTCCGAGCCGCCGACGAATTCGCCGTTGACGTACAGCTGGGGAATGGTCGGCCAGCTGGCGTATTCCTTGATGCCCTGGCGGATGCCGTCGTCTTCCAGCACGTTGACCGTGGTGGGCGCGTCCACGCCGCAGGCCTTCAGGATCTGGATGGCGCGGCCGGAGAAGCCGCACATCGGGAACTGGGCGGTGCCCTTCATGAACAGCACTACCGGGCTGCCCTTGACGATCTGGTCGATCCGTTGTTGCACGTCACTCATGATGTCTCTTTCGGTTGAGCGGGGCCGGTCCACGCCGGACGCCGCAATCGGGAAATCGGCAGGCATGCGAGGTGCACGCCATCAAGGAATGGATTTTACCGGAATCGGCCGTTGCCTTCAGGCGACGCCACCGGACGCGGGCTGCAGCCGCGCGCCGCTGCAGCGCTCGTGGCCGGCGAGGTCGCGCGCGGTGAAGATGTCGCCCAGGCCGGCCGCCGCCAGCAGGCTGCGGGCCGCCTCGCCCTGGTCGTAGCCATGTTCCATCAGCAGCCAGCCGCCCGCATGCAGCCGACCGGCGGCGCCGCTGACGATGGCGGCAAGGTCGGACAGGCCGTCGCCGTGGTCCGTCAGCGCATCGGCCGGTTCGAAGCGCAGGTCGCCCTGGGTCAGGTGCGGATCGCCCGCGGGGATATAAGGCGGGTTGCTGACAATCAAGTCGAAGCGCAGTCCGGCCGGCAGCGCGGCGTACCAGTCCGAGGCCAGGAAGCGCGCATTGGCCGCGCCGAGCGCGCGCGCGTTGTCTTGCGCCACCTGCAATGCGCCTGCCGAGACATCCGTGGCCCAGACTTCGGCGTCGGGTCGCTCGCAGGCCAGTGTGACTGCGATGGCACCCGAACCCGTGCCCATGTCGAGCAGGCGCGGCGCGCGCAGCGGTGCCAGCAGCCGCAACGCGGTTTCCACCGCGATCTCGGTGTCGGGCCGCGGAATCAGCACATTCGGCGTCACGCGGAACATGCGCCCGAAGAACTCGCGCTCGCCGAGCAGGTAGGCCACCGGCTCGCCGGCGAGCCGGCGCGTCAGCAGGCCGGCAAAGCTGTCGCGGTCGGACGGCGCCAGCGTGTCGCCGTCGCGCGTGATCAGTTGCGTGCGCGTCAGCCCGGTCACGTGCGTCAGCAGCATCCTCGCCTCCAGCGCCGGCAGGCCGGCTGCGGTGGCTAGCGCCAGGGCCTGGTGCACCGTGACGGCTGCGGGCAGGACGGCGGGCGGGACGGCGGGCGGGACTAGCGGGGAGGGGCTGGACATGGACGCAGGCTGGCTAGCGGAAATATGCCGGGGATAAAAGCGAAAACCCCGCCGGCATGCGCCTGGGCGGGGTTTGCAGTGTAACGCGCTTGTCCGCGCTGCGGGAGCGGGCGGTTTTCCCGCCCCGCCGCCGGCAGCGGCATGGCATTACTTGTTGACGGCGTCCTTGGCCTTGTCGGCGCCGGCGTTGACAGCGTCCTTGGAGGCTTCCTTGGCGCGCTGCATTGCGTTGCCGGCATCTACCTTGGCCTTTTCAGCGGCGGCGGAGACATCGGCGGCAGCGCCGCTGGCAGCGGCCTTGGCGGCGTCGGCGGCATTGCCGGCTGCGGCTGCGGCATCGCTGGCGGCGGCCTTGGCGGATTCGGCCGCGTTTTGCATGGCGCTGTCGGCGCTAGGCGTCGCGGGGGCTTCTTCCTTCTTGCTGCAGGCAGCCAGGGCAGCGGTGATCATCAACAGCGCGAGCATTTTTTTCATGATTTTGTCCTTTTGTCCGGTAGGAGGGTCGACACGCCGTCCTTTGCGCGGCGGCTCAGTCGAAATGGATTATAGACAGCGAAAAATGTCACGCTAGTGCTGTTGCAAGCATTTACAACAGATACAAAGGTTTTCCTCGGCCCGCTCGATTTATGCCGTGCGGTATGAGTTTGATTCCGGCGGGCCGGTTTATTACCCCTCGCCGCTGTAATCCCGCCCCGCGATAATGCCGCTCCCTCGCTGCCGATTTACGCCATTAATGGTCTTCGCCGAGCGCCGCCAATTGATCGGCCTGGTGTTCCGCGGCCAGCGCGGACAGCAGTTCTTCCAGGTCGCCGTCCATGATCATTTCGATCTTGTAGAGCGTCAGGTTGATGCGGTGGTCCGTCACCCGGCCCTGCGGGAAGTTGTACGTGCGGATGCGGTCGCTGCGGTCGCCGGTGCCGATCAGGTTGCGCCGGGTGCTGGCTTCCTTGGCCTGCGCGGCGCGCAGTTGCGCGTCCATCAGCCGTGCGGCCAGCACCTTCATGGCCTTGTCCTTGTTGCGGTGCTGGCTGCGGTCGTCCTGGCATTCCACCACGATGCCGGTGGGGATGTGGGTCAGGCGCACGGCCGAATCGGTCTTGTTCACGTGCTGGCCGCCCGCGCCGGACGCGCGGAAGGTATCGACGCGCAGGTCGGCCGGATTGATCTGGACTTCGGCCACTTCGTCGGCCTCGGGCATCACTGCCACCGTGCACGCCGACGTGTGGATGCGTCCCTGGGCCTCGGTGGCCGGCACGCGCTGCACGCGGTGGCCGCCGGACTCGAACTTCAGGCGCGAGAAGGCCGCGTCGCCCGCGATGCGGATGATCACTTCCTTGTAGCCGCCCAGGTCGGAGGGCGATTCGCTCATGACTTCCACCTGCCAGCGCTGGCGCTCGGCATAGCGCGTGTACATGCGCAGCAGGTTGGCGGCGAACAGCGCGCTTTCCTCGCCGCCCGCGCCGGCGCGGATTTCCAGCAGCAGGTTGCGGTCGTCGTTGGGGTCCTTGGGCAGCAGCAGCTTCTGCAGGCTGATTTCCAGCGCCGCCAGGCGCGCGCGCGCGGCATCGATCTCGTCGGCGGCGAAATCCTTCATCTCGGGATCGTCCAGCAGCGCCTGCGCGGTGGCCAGGTCGTCCTGCGCCTGGCGGTACTGCCCGTATTGCTCGGCCACCGGCGACAGCTCCGCATGCTCGCGCGTGAGCTTGCGGTATTGGTCCATCTTGGCGGTGGCGTCTTCGCGCCCGAGCAGGGCGTTGACTTCGTCGATTCGCTCGGCCAGTTGGTCGAGCTTGGCTAGCATGCTGGCTTTCATGGGTATCCGGGCAGGGTCGCGATGATGCGGGGTCGCAGCTGGGTTGAGGCGGATGCCGGCTAGGGCGGCGTCGGGATTGCATGCCCGGACCAGAAGCCACGGCAGGCAAGGCTGGCAGTGCGCAGGACGCGCACCGCCGGACGAAGAGCGCTGCTAGCGCTCGGAGTGGCTGCTGTGGCGGAACAGGCCCGGCACCAGGCGCAGCAGGGTTTCGCGGTCGTCGCCCTGGGTATGGTTGAGTGCGTGGGTAGGACCGTGCAGGAACTTGCGGGTGAGCGCGCCGGACAGTGCCTCGAGCACCGCTTCTGGGTCGTCGCCGCGCGCCAGCATGCGGCGCGCGCGTTCCAGCTCGGCCTGGCGCATGGCCTCGCCTTGCGCCTGCAGGTCGCGGATGACCGGTACCACGCTGCGGGTCTCGAGCCAGTGCATGAAGTTCTGCACGCGGCTTTCGATGATGGCTTCGGCCTGGGCCACGGCGGCCTGGCGCATGGCGTTGCCCTCGCGCACGATGGCGCCAAGGTCGTCCACGGTGTACAGGAACACGTCGTCCAGGCGCGCGACTTCGGGTTCCACGTCGCGCGGCACGGCCAGGTCCACCATCATGATGGGGCGGTGGCGGCGCAGCTTGACCGCGCGTTCCACCGCGCCCAGACCGATGATGGGCAGCGAGCTGGCGGTGCAGGACACCACGATGTCGAATTCATGCAGGCGCGCGCCCAGGTCCGACAGGCGGATCGCCTCGGTGGTCAGGCCCTGTCCGGCCAGTTGCTCGGCCAGCCGCTCGCCGCGTTCCACGGTGCGATTGGCCACCACGATCTGGCGCGGCGTCTGCGCGGCAAAGTGCGTGGCGCACAGCTCGATCATCTCGCCCGCGCCGATGAACAGCACGCGCTGGGTCGAAACGCTTTCGAAGATCCGCTGGGCCAGGCGCACCGCGGCGGCGGCCATCGACACCGAATGCGCGCCGATCTCGGTCTGGCCGCGCACTTCCTTGGCCACCGCGAAGGTGCGCTGGAACAGCTGGTTCAGGTAGGTGCCAAGCGCGCCCGCCTCGCCGGCGGTACGCACCGCGTCCTTCAGCTGCCCGAGGATCTGCGTCTCGCCCAGCACCATCGAATCCAGCCCGCTGGCCACGCGAAAGGCATGGCGCACGGCTTCGGACTGCGGCAGGGCGTAGAGGTGGGGCGCCAGTTCGCCGGCCGGCACGTTGTGGTGCTGGGCCAGCCAGCGCAGCGTGTGATCGAAGCCTTCGTCGCCGTTGACCAGGATGTCGGTGGCGCAGTAGATCTCGGTGCGATTGCAGGTGGAGAGGATCGCGGCCTCGGTGCCGGACCGGCCCGCCAGGTGGGTGCGCAAGGCGCCCAGCGCCGGCTTGATCTGCTCAAGCGGAAACGCCACCCGTTCGCGCAGCGAGACGGGCGCCGTAGTGTGATTGATACCGATCGCAAGCAGTTGCATGGTGGAGGGCATGTCTTTTGGCGCGGGCCCCGCGGGGTGCCATGCTCCAGGCTGGCTGCCGCGCGGGCTTCAAAAGGCAAATCCGCGGCGTGGTTTCCACGAGGCGGATTCCGGCGCATTGCGCCGCCGAACCGGGCTACATTATAACGCCCGGCGCGAAAATTGCCGGCGAAGCGAGGGCCCGGGGCCGTCCCCGGACAGGTTTACCGTATCCTCGGGACCACGCGCGGCCGGCGCTTGTGCCGGGAAGACCGCGCGACTGTCGAGATCATCGGGGAAAAGTGATGCTGGGGACGCTGGTTGTGGGCGTGTTGGTCGGTCTGGCGGCGCGGTCGCTGCATCCCTCGGGGCGGGTCGGTTTGCTGGCCGCCGTGGTGTTCGGGGCACTCGGCGCGCTCGCTGCCTTCTACGGCGGCCGCGCCATGCACTGGTTCGCCGACGGCCAGATGGCCGGCTGGTTTGCCGGCATTCTGGGCGCGGGCGTACTGGTCGGAATCCGGGGGATGTTCAGGGCGCGGTGAGCGAGATTCCCGCGGCGGGATTTTCCGGCTTGCCGGACCCGCGGCTCCACTAATCCCGGCGCCTTATCTGCCTTCCTAATCTCGCTTATTCCCCTTTTCCCGGTTCTTCAGGAACCTGCCCAAAACCCCTTCCGAATAATGACTGGCCACGTTGGTCAGAAACGCGGAAAAATCCACGTGCGCGGTATCGTCCGCCCGGTCCGACACGGTCCGCATCACCGCATGGCGCACGCCATATTCGTGGCAGACCTGCGCCACTGCGGCGCCTTCCATTTCCACCGCCAGCACGCCCGGCAGGCGCTCGCGCAATTCAGCCGCGGCGGCGGGCGAGCCGATGAACTGGTCGCCGCTGGCGATCATGCCGACATGCAGCGATGGCGCGCTGACGCCGAAGCGGGCGAGCACGTCCGCGGGGATGGTCCTGGGCAGGTCTTCGCGCAGATAGCCTTCCACGGCTGCGCGCAACTCGGCGGTCAGCGCCGCGTCGGCCGGGAATTCCGCCTGGTCGAGCAGCGGCACCTCGTGCCGGCCGAAGAAGGGGCGGGCATCCAGGTCATGCTGCAGCGTGCGGTCTGCCACCACCACGTCGCCGACGCGTGTGTGCGCCCCGATGCCGCCGGCCAGGCCGGTGAAGACGATCTCGTCCACGCCAAACTCGCGCACCAGCGTCACCGTGGTGGCCGCGGCCGCCACCTTGCCCATGCGGGCCAGCACCAGCACGCAGCGCTGGCCGTGCAGTTGGCCGACGTGATAATCGCGCATGCCGATGCGCTGCACGGTGGCGCGGGCGTCGTCGTGGCGCATGGCGGCCACCAGGGCGTCGACTTCGTCGTGGATGGCGGCGAGGATACCGAGGGTCATGTCTGGAGCGCGCCGGGCGGGGCGGATGCGGAAAAACGCACAGCATACCGGCCCGCAGGACCGTCGCAAAGCAGCACAGAGGATGCGCACGAAAGCTGCGCAGGCGCCCCCGCCTTTGCTACAGTGCACTGGCGTATCCATCACACGGAACACCCATGCAGCCATCCTCGATGCAAAGCATGCAAGACCGGCGCGCCATGCGCCAGGCGCTGGCGCACTGGCGCGAGCAAGGCGCGATCGCTGCCGACGGCGTGGCCGCGGCCTGGTCGCACGCCGAGCCGGATGCGGCGGCCTGGCGGCACTGGCTCGACCGCGCCTTGCTGGCGCTGGGCGCGGCGCTGCTCTGTGCCGGCGTCATCGTCTTCTTCGCCTTCAACTGGCAGGACCTGCACAAATTCGCCCGCTTCGGCCTGCTGGCCGGCGCGCTGACCTTGCTGGCGGCATTCGCCTTCTTGCGGCCGCCGGGCGATATGGCGGGCCGCGCCGCGCTGTGCGGCGCGCAAGTGGTGGCTGGCGTGCTGCTGGCGGTGATCGGGCAGGTCTACCAGACCGGCGCCGACGCCTGGCAACTGTTTGCGCTGTGGGCGCTGCTGGCGGTGCCGTGGGCGCTGGCCGCGCGCGCTGCGCCGCACTGGTGGCTGGTGATCGTGCTGGCCAACGTGGCGTTGCTGCGCTACTGCAGCGTGCGGCTGGGCGCGGGCGGGATGTTCGAACTGCTGATCGGCATGCAGGGCGGGCGCGGCACGCCCCTGTTCCTGCTTGGCGCCACGCTGGCACAACTGGCGCTGTGGTTCGTGCTGTGCGCGGCATGGCCCGCGCAGGGCTTCCGCGGGTTGGCCGGCGCGCGCATCCTGGCCGCGCTGGCTTGTGCTTACGCCGGCTGGCTGGGACTCGGCAGCATCTTGCATGACCATGTCGATGCCGCCGCGTTCGGCCTTGCCCTGCTGGCGCCGGCCGTGCTGCTGGCCTGGTTCCGGCTGCGCGCCTTCGATGTGGTGGCGCTCAGCATGGCCAGCTTCACCTTGATCGTGGTGGTGGTGGCCGCCGTCGCGCGGTTGCTGCTGGATGTCAGCCATGGCGGATTCGGCGCCTTCCTGCTGCTGGGGCTGCTGATCATCGGCCTGGCCGCCGTGGCCGCAACCTGGCTGTTGCGCGCCTGGCGCCAGCATGACGGCGCCAGCGCCGAAGGAGAGCCGGCATGAGCGACGAACGGCAAGTCGTCACGGTCCTGTGGCGAGACCTCGCAGCGCGCGGGCTGGCGCATGGGCAGCCCGCGCAGGACCCGGCCCGCACGCCCTGGGCGGTGCGGCTGCTGATGGGCCTGGCCGGCTGGCTGGGCGCGGTCTTCTTCCTCGCTTTCCTGCTCGGCTCGGTCTTCGTGGCCGCGCGCGACAACGGCGCGGCGATGGCGCTGTGCGGCGCCGCCATGATTGCGCTGGCCGCCGTGCTGTATGCGCGCCGCAGCGGAACCGCGCTGGAACAGTTCGCGCTGGCGGTCAGCCTCAGCGGGCAAGGGCTGCTGGTGTTCGGCGCGAGCCAGGCGTACGGCGGCAGCCGCCTGCTGGAGACGCCTGCCTTCTGGGCGGCGCTGGCAATGCTCGAAGCCGTGCTGTACGCCGTGATGCCCAACCGGCTGCATCGTTGCCTGGCCGCGCTGGGTGCATGGACCGGCGTTGCCCTGGCACTGCACCTTGGCATGACGCCGGGTCTGCGCCACTTCTGGCAGTCGATGGCGCTTTCGCTCGGCTGGCTGGCGCCGCTTGCGCTGGCCCTGTTGACCGGCTTCGTGTGGGCCGAGGGACGGCTCAGCGCGGCGGGCCGGCAGGGCTGGCTCGAACCGGCAGCCGATGCCACCCTGCTGTTTGCGCTGAGCGCGGCGCTGGTGGTGACAGGCCTGGGCCTGCCCTATGCGTTCTTGTTCGATGACGGCGCGGCGCACCAGGCAGGTCCGTACTGGACGGCCGGCGCGCTGTGCGGCGTGGTGCTCGTCGCCTTGGTGCTTGCCGAGAGCGGCCGCCTGCGCCTGCGCCCTCCGGTACGCGCGATCGCCGTGGCGGGCGCGGCGCTCCTCGCCGCCTTGCTGGCCGGTGCCCCGGCAGTCCTGGCCGCCGTGCTGGCGCTGGGCCTGGCGCTGCGCCGCGGCTCGCTGCCCTGGCTTGGCCTGGCCGTGGCCACGCTCGCCGCCGGCTTTATCTGGTACTACAGCGCACTGCACTGGACGCTGCTGGCCAAGTCCGCCACGCTGGTCGCCGCCGGTGTCGCCGTCCTGGCATTGCGCACGGGACTGCGGCGCGGCATCGCAAGGAGCCAGGCATGAAACGCTGGATATTGCTCGCATGGGTGCTCGCGCTCGGGGTGGCGGCAGCCGCCATCGGTACCAAGGAACACCTGCTCGCGCGCGGCGATACGCTCTACCTGCGCCTGGCGCCGGTCGATCCGCGCTCGCTGATGCAGGGCGACTACATGGCGCTCAACTTCGCCATCGCCGATGCCATCCGCGCGGCGCGCGAGCGGCAGGGCCTGCCCGCCGAGCGCGAGCAGGTCGCGGTAGTTCGCCGCGATGCGCACGGCGAGGCCAGCCTGGTGCGCCTGCACACCGCCGGCGCGCCGCTCGCCGCGGGCGAGCAACTGCTGCGCTTCCAGACCGTGCCGTCGCGCTGGGGTGGCGTGCAGGTGCAGGTCTCGACGGACGCTTACTTCTTCCAGGAAGGGCACGGTGCGCGCTTCGGGAAAGCACGCTACGGCGAGTTCCGCGTGGGGCCGCAAGGCCAGGCCCTGCTGGTGGGCCTGCGCGACGAGAACCTGCAGCCGCTATAGCTCGGCGCTACGCTGGCCGGGCGTCACCGCCGACACCGCGAACGTGACCACGATGTTGGCCACCAGTGCGATCAGGCCGATATAGAGCGGATACGTGGCGCTGCCCAGGTGGATGGCGAACACCGGCTTGAGGCCCTGCGACATGGCCAGCGACGTGCCCAGCACGATGCCCACGGCCCAGCCGGCCAGCAGCCCCCACGTGTTCATCCGCTGCGTGTAGAGCGTGAACACGATCGCGGGGAAGATCTGCAGGATCCAGACGCCGCCGAGCAGTTGCAGGTCGATGGCGTACTGCGTGGGCAGGAACACGATGAACAGCAGCGCGCCGAATTTCACCACGAGCGAGACGATCTTCGCCGTCGAGGCCTCCGCGGAAGACGACATGTCCGGCGAGACCATCGGGCGCCACAGGTTGCGCGTGAACAGGTTCGCCGCGCCGATCGACATGATGGCCGCGGGCACCAGCGCGCTGATCGCGATGGCCGCCGCCGCGAAGCCGACGAACCACGCCGGGAACAGCTTGCCGAACAGCGTGGGCACCACGTCCGACGGCGAGCTCACGTGCACGCCGGCCGCGATCGCCATGTAGCCAAGCAGCGCGATCAGTCCCAGCAGCAGCGTGTAGGCCGGCAGCAGGATGGCGTTCTTGCGCACGGTGGCGGCCGACGACGACGACAGCACCGCCGTCATCGTGTGCGGGTACATGAAGGCAGCCAGCGCCGAGCCCAGCGCCAGAGACGCGTACGCCGTGTACTGCGACGGCTGGAGGATGATGCCCGTGACCCCGCCCTTGGCCTGGAAGAACTGGTCCGCCGCCTCGAACACGTGACCGTAGCCGCCGAGTCTGGACGGGATCAGCCACACCGCCGCGATCACCACGATATAGATCATGATGTCCTTCACGAAGGCGATCATCGCCGGCGCGCGCAGCCCGCTCGTGTACGTGTAGAGCGCCAGGATCACGAACGCCACGATCAGCGGCGCCTCGCCCGTCACGCCCAGCCCCTTGATCACCACCTGCATGCCCACGAGCTGCAGCGCGATATACGGCATCGTCGCCACGATGCCGGTGAGCGCCACCGCGGCCGGCAGCAGCTTGCCGCCGTACTCCGCATACACGAAGTCCGCCGCGGTGATGTGGTTGTGCGCATGCGCGATCTGCCACAGCCTGGGCATCACCGCGAACACGAACGGGTAGACGATGATCGTGTAAGGCAGCGCGAAGAAGCCGTACGCGCCCACCGAATACACCAGCGCCGGCACCGCGATCACCGTGTAGGCCGTATAGAAATCGCCGCCCACGAGGAACCACGTGATCAGCGTGCCGAACTGCCGCCCGCCGAGCCCCCACTCGTGCAACTGCGTCAGGTCCCCGCGCTTCCAGCGCGCCGCGAAGAACCCGACCACCGTGACCAGCACGAAGAACGCGACGAAGACCGTCATCGCCACCGGATCGACAGGCGGGACCTCGTTCATTTCACGCACCGGTAGACGATGTAGATCAGCAGCGAGGTGAGCGGCACCCAAAGGAACTGGTACCAGTAGAAGAACGGAAAGCCCGCGAACGAAGGCTGCGTATCGTTGTAGAACGGCAGCCACAGCAGGGCGATATAGGGGAGCAGCAGGATGAGCCAGAGCCACGAATGGCTGGACTGGTTTGCAGGTTCCACGAGTATTTTCTCTCGGTTGGTCCGTTGCATAAGACTGCTCTTACGACACGTCGCGGCGTGTCGCGTCGTTGCTACAAAACGCATCCATGCGAGCAGGCCATCATCGGTATCGTCTTCAAGACATGGGCGCCACGCTGCACGCCGGCCGCGAGCCCGGTGCATCGCAGCCCGGCCCGCTTGCGCCTTGATGGCTGCTTCAGTCTAGGCGATCGACGCAGAGATTTCACCGCAGCTTGCAGAGAGCCGCGCGGCCGCAGGCGCTGCGCGTTGCCCTTGTACACCCAACCGTCGAAGGGTGAGTACTTGCTTGTCGATTGCCGTTACCCTTTTCGGGTGACTGGATTTCCGCACCCGGCCCGCAAAGCGGAAATCCCTTGTTTCAAGGGGCAATCGATAGGAGAAGTCTTAGTGAAAAAAGCGAATGCAATGCATCTGCTCGGGGCGGCGGCCCTGCTGGCTCTGCTCGGTGGCTGCGCCACGGAAACATCGACCGCGCTCCCCGTGGCGAAGGTGGAAAGCGCCAGCCGCCCATACGCCGGCGTGCGCACCCCGATCGCCGTGGGCAAGTTCGACAACCGCTCCAGCTACATGCGCGGCGTGTTCTCGGACGGCATCGACCGCCTCGGCGGCCAGGCCAAGACCGTGCTGATCACGCACCTGCAGCAGACCAGCCGCTTCAACGTGCTCGACCGCGACAACATGGAAGAGATCAGGCGCGAGGCAGCCATCAAAAGCCAGGCGCAGCGCCTGAAGGGCGCCGACTACGTGATCACGGGCGACGTGACCGAATTCGGCCGCAAGGAAGTCGGCGACCAGCAACTGTTCGGCATCCTCGGTCGCGGCAAGTCGCAGGTGGCCTACGCCAAGGTCGCACTGAACGTGGTCAACATCACCACCTCGGAAGTCGTGTTCTCCAGCCAGGGCGCCGGCGAGTACGCGCTGTCCAGCCGCGAAATCATCGGCTTCGGCGGCACGCAGAGCTACGACTCCACGCTCAACGGCAAGGTGCTCGACCTCGCCATGCGCGAAGCGGTCACCAACCTGATCACCGGCATCGAAAGCGGCGCGTGGAAGCCCGGCAATCCGTAAAGCCGGTCTGATTGTCGAAGAGGAGAAGAAGCAGTGAAAGAAGTCAAAAAGCCAAAGCAGTATCGGCCGTGGCGCCTGGTGGCGCTGGCCTTGACGGGAAGCGTTCTGCTGGCCGGATGCGCGTCGCCCAAGACCCTGTACCAATGGGAAAGCTACCAGCCCCAGGTCTACCAATACTTCAAGGGCGAGCCCAAGCAGGCACAGATCGAAGCGCTCGAGCGCGACATGCAGAAGATCGTGGCCGCCGGCGCCACGCCGCCGCCGGGCTATCACGCACACCTGGGCCTGCTGTACGCCGACATCGGCAAAGACGATCAGATGGTGCAGGAATTCCAGACCGAGAAGACCCTGTTCCCCGAGTCGGCCACCTATGTCGACTTCCTGATGAAGAACGTCAAGCGGGGTGAAGAAAAGAAATGAAGCCCATGTTCAAACGCCTTTTTGCCGCCACGGCGGTCACCGTGCTGGCCGCCGGCTGCGCCGCGCCGCGACAGAACGTCGACTACGCCGCGTTCAAGGCCAGCCGCCCGCGCTCCATCGTGGTCCTGCCGCCGCTGAACGAATCGCCCGAAGTGAAGGCGACCTACAGCATGCTGTCCCAGGTCACCTACCCGCTGGCAGAGTCCGGCTACTACGTGCTGCCCGTGACGCTGGTGGACGAAACCTTCAAGCAGAACGGCCTCACCACTCCCGGCGACATCCACCAGGTCGCACCGGCCAAGCTGCGCGAGATCTTTGGTGCCGACGCCGCGCTCTACGTCACGGTATCGAAGTACGGCACCTCGTACGTGGTCATCAACAGCATCACGGTCGTCACCGCGAGCGCCAAGCTGGTCGACTTGAAGACCGGCGCCACGCTGTGGAGCGGCAGCGCGTCGGCGACGGATGATCAGGGCAACAGCGGCGGCGGGCTGATCGGCGCGCTGGTGGCCGCGGCGGTCAAGCAGGTGCTCAACAGCGTCACCGAAGCCGGGCACAAGGTAGCCGGCGTGACAAGCACGCGACTGCTGTCGGCCGGGCATCCGGGGAGCATTCTGTTCGGACCTCGGTCGCCCCGGTATGCGACGGATTGAGGTTTGCGATTGGGTTTGAGCGGTTGGGTCGAGAGGCCGCTTGAACTTTGGAGCCCCGCGGGTTGATGGACCCGCGGGGCTTTTTGTTGGTGTGCTGTCGGTGCTTGTCGCCGCGGTTCTAGAGCTTGACCTGCTCGAACTGTCCCTTGCCCGAGAAATTGAAGGGAACCTTGAAGGCTGTACCGCCTTTGATGCCTTCGGACTGCTCGATGACCCGTGGCCACCACCGCACGAGATTGTATTCGCTACACCATGCACGCTAGTGGCGAGGTTGTGCTGTCGCGAGCCGGCGCATCGAGCAAGGACGATCCGGTGCTCACACTTCCTGGCTCGCGATATCACCCATTACCCTGAGAGCTTGCAGAATTGGTTATGGCTGAGGCGTATCTGGCGGAACAATGCCATCGGCGGCCGGTGGGTTACCGATGTAACGACCACATGCGGGATACGTAGTCGTTCCGTCGGGATGGTCTACGTAGGACAGGAAGACGCGATGACCATCAGGGCGTGGTTGAACGCAGAAGATGCCAACGTATCTGCTGCCAGTCTGCCCGGTTTGACGGAATGCAAAACCATACGTGTTTCCTGCCTCAAGTGGTTTTGACCCGCCGATCTCCTTGTAGCCTCTCAATGGCCGGCCATAAAAGACGCAATCGCCGGGACGCAAGATCAAAGGCTTCATACCCGGCATTAGCTCAATGGCCCATTCTTTCGGTGGCCAGCCTGAGGCTATCTCTGCAACGGCAGCGACCTGCAATCCGATGCTCGTGCTAGCCTCCTTCGGCAAGCAGGCGACAGGAATGTCTCCCATCTGCTTGATGTCCAGTGATGGAGGCCAAAGGGAGGTATCCGCATGGCTCACGACCGGACCGCCAGCCAAAAGGCAGCTCACTACAATGCGATGAATGTTCATGGGCGCCTTGGGTTATTTCGGGAGGTGGCTCTTGTCGCGCGGGTTCACGAAGGGCGTCATGACGTTGTATAGCAACTCTGAGCTCATCTGTGGATTGTATGCATGCTGTGGCCGCCTCAGTATGCAGATCATGTAGTAGTCGGACATGATGTTGCCCTGCTGCTCCATGTTGAAGTCGCTCAGGCGACTGGTGGGTGTCAGGCTGTAGCCATAGGCGGATGCGCCTCGGCTCGTGACAGTGAGGGCATTGCGTTTGATGCCATAGCCCATCTGGTATTGCCAGACATGCGCCAGCTCATGCATGAACAACGCACGACCCCTGTCGTCGGCGCCTGCGAAGTCATCTCGGTAAATGGCCGAAGGGAAGTACATCTCCCCGTTCGGCGTGACTGCGGTTGTGGGGTCTTGCTTTCCCATGAATAACCACCAGCCGCCGTGGTGAACTCTGACCTGGGTGTAGTCAATCCCGTTGCCGAACACCGTACGTGCCATGGCAATTTCTTCCGCGGTAAGGCCGCGTTCGGTACCTTCCGGCAATGACACTGTGACTTTGGACGTCCCTACATTGTTGTTATTGGTTGTTGCGACCGAGTTGCTCTGATTGTTGATATATATCCTGTCTGTTGATCGCCCATCGCCATGTTCTGTGGCGCAACATGCTGCCTCTTGCGCAATGAGCGGCGGTGTCAACGTGAGGGAGAGGATGGAACTGGGGCGATACGTAACGATTCGTTCGGTACAGCCGTTGCTGTCAGTGACACCGGTTCGCCTGCTGCCATCATCAAGCAGGACGCTGTAAGGCAAGTGACAGGGCAGGCTCGCCATCTTTGCCTAACAGCCACAGTTGCTCATCAAAGACGGGGGGGTGGATCTGTCGTGGGCTGTACGGGAACCCGCACGGCGCGGCAGGTCAGACAATCGGGGCTTCCACATCCTGCCATGACGTTCCTCTTCTCCGTTCGCAATGGATTTCAGATGAACTATATAGGCCATCAGATGACCCATTTCAATCAGAATAATCAGAAATTCGCGGGCGTGGCTATTGCTGCTGGCGGCGACATTTCGTCGACAAGTATCTGTTTTCAACCTCCATTGGTCGCGGTGTACCTCGACCTTGGTGTAGTCGACGCGATTGCCGAACTATCCTGCGATAGTGTCTTCCGTCATGGCGATAATTTTCTATTGCACAGTATTCCCGCTGTCTCACGGCACTGTCACTGAAATTGACATTGGTACCGCTGCTGACGACCGCGCCGGCACCGTAAATTGGAATGACGATAGCCGGCAAGGACGACGGGCTTCGTGGGGCCAACTCCAAAAATATGCTGGATTCATATGCAGGGGCGGCGACTAATTGATGCCAGGCTCTGGTGCCGTGCAAGAACGGTGGGCCTTAGTGATTGGCCTGACTGCCTCGGCACTCTGACTCAGCAAGTAATAGCGTTCAGTGCATGCTGGGGGACCGTTAGCGGAGGACTCGACGTAGTACTGGGCCCGAATGAGAAGGCTATCAGGCTGAGTGACAAGGACGATTGTTACGGTTCGGCCGTCTCAAGGGACCTTTGATCTGAGCCATTCAAGTCTTTCCCTCATGGTGGCAAGAATGCATGCTTCGTTTTTGTCGCAGGCATTACGTTCTTCTAACCATGAGCGTTGTTGTTGACGTATTTCGGTCGTGGCACCTGAAATTCTCCGCTCCTGTTCTACGAGCAACTGATATCCAAAGGCGATGCTCTTATCGAGGCCGGAAAGTTCGAACGAGTGGCAAATCGCGAGCTCCGCATTGAGCTTGGTTTTGTCGCAATGGAACGACGGCGAGGGTTTTGCGTTGGAGGGGAGCTTCGACAATACCAATATTGTTTGATCATACCAGCGCATAACCATCCTTTTCTTGCTGAGAAGAAACAGCCAGGATCCAGGAGGCCCCCCGTCTGGCGAAAGATGAGGCGTAGCGATAGAGCCATTCCATACTCCAGATTTGCAGTGAATTACGATAACATCGGCTTTGAGGTTATTTGCAAGTCCCAATCTATAGTCTTTGATAGGAGAGTCGCCGGAATTAATCCCGTAGCCACCGAAACTTAACTTAATTAGGTCGTCGACTCTCAATCGCCTGAGAGTTGCAGTGGGGTTGTTGCATGCTACAACATCCTCCGAGGTGTCACTTGAGATCTTTTTGGCATTAAAATTAAAAATTCTCCATCGGAGCGACGGAGAGTTCCAGCCGTAGTGCATTGTGCGTCCGGATTCCATGTTTACGTGCACCTCTGATACCTCCCATCTTCCGGCGAGGCTTGATGGTATTGGCTCATTTTTTTTTCCCCCTGCAGCCGCAGGAAAAATCAAAATGCGGAAAAAAATTAATGCGCATAATACTAATTTTGCAAAAAAAATGATTGATGGTATGTGTTTCATTATTGGTTTTGTGCTAGCTTATTGGGGCTCCATGGTATTCATACACGCCATGAAGAAAAAGCTTTGTTTCATCTTCTCGCCTTTTTACCAGGCCGGTAGCAATCTTGCCGCCTGAGTAGATATTTTTCCTTATGATCGCCATAGCTTCTTCAATTTTTCCGTCATTTATGAACGATACAACCTTTGCCCAACTATCTCCTGGGTTGTAAGCATAAGAAGTGATGGCATCAAATTCGTTTTGATCAAGGTCGACATGAATTGCCGTTTTCACCATGTTTTCGTAGCCTGGAACTACGTGACGTAGCAACGCGAACTCCTGAGCCTCCGTCAGGATAATGAGAGCGGAATTATCCTTGGCAAATTTGAGAGCCTCACTGCCTCCCAGGCCTGATGCAGCCGAGATTGCAATCGCCGTAGATTCCTTAATACCGATGGCGACCATGTCGCGCTTTATGCTGGAGGTGCTGCGCTCTTTCATGTCGTAACCGGGCCCTAGCGTTACCCCACTCGCCCAGCCCGGCCAATGCAGTTTCTCTGAAGTCCCGGGAGTTGACTCCTGCTTGTAAATGAACCACATCCCCTTCTCTGAAAGCCGCGTTGCAGAAAATCGCATGAAGTTCCCAACCACTGCCACGGGATGGATGTGAAACACAAACGGATCGACAGGAAAACCCTCCACCCTCCCCGCCACGGCATCCCACCACACCAGCTTGGCAATCCGCGCCTTCTCGCTCTGCCACGCGGGCCGGGCTGAGCGCGGCACGTTCTTGTCCCAGGCATCCCAGCTCGCCGGGTCGGCCTTCCATTCGCTCGGGTAGCGAATGATCAGCCGCGATAGCTCGCCGAGCTTGCCGCGGCTGCGCTGGGCAGCCCGCAGTTCCCCCAGGGTCAGGCGGTGATCGGGGATGGTATCGAGGCTGGCGAAGACCTCGCGCATGGAGCCGTCGAGTTGCGCATCGGTGAGCGCCAGCTCGCCGCCCTGGAACGCAGCCATTTGGGCCGCGGTCGTGAAGATGTTGCCGTAGCCTTCGCCCGTTGGCTTGGACTCGATCAGCTTGAAGTCCACCCACTCATGCGGTGAATGCAGGGTGATGCCGGTATGGCCCACTTCCCCAGCCCAGCCGATAGCGGTGGTGGTGTCGTCGCTGATCTGCACCTGCCACCAGCGCTTGCCGGTTTCGTCCAGGGCGAAGGTGGTGGGTAGCTTAGTGGGATCCGGCGCGGCCGGCCTTGACTGCGTCAGTGTTGCAATGTCGAAGCGCTGGGGATACGGGCCGTTGATGGGACCGTTGGCGACAAACGTCAGGGGAAAAACCGGCCAGCCCTGTTCCAGATCGGCCACCAGTAGCTTGCCTCGATCGCCTTTGCCCAAGGTCGGTATTGCGTCATAGGCCGCTCTGGTGATCCACACGGGGGCACCGGCAGCCGCAGCCACCAGGATGCCCCGATAGAGCGTGGCGCCCGGCTTGCCAACGGTGCCCTGTTTGGGCGGTCGGACAATATCCCTCGCCGCATACGGCACGCCGTTGCCGTACCGGAACAGGCTCGCCTCCTTGGCGCCCTTGGGCAACGCTGCCTTGCGCTCGATCCACTGCAGGGTCTGCACCGGCCTGACCTTCACGTAGAGGGCATCCTCATGCGGAGTGCCGTCCAGCTCCACGAGGGTGTTGGCGGCAAGCAAGCCGGCCTTGGCCTCGGCCAGCACCGGGTTGCACAGTGGCGCCTTCGGCGCCACGCGCAGCAGTGTCTTCTCCTGCAACTTGGCCGATGCCGCGGCCGCCCGGCTCTTGGCGAGGAAGCCACTCAATTCAGGACCGGCAATGATCTCCTGGTGCAGGATCACCCTGTCCTGGCCAGGATCCTTGATTCGCCGGTACTCCCCCAGGTGGCCGAGCAAGGCGCCAGCCTTGATGGCGATGGCGGACTTGGGCGTGACCACGCTGTCGAAGATTTCGGGGGCCTTGCCTTGCGGCTCCAGATGGCTGAGCGGCACCCAGCCACGCTCTGCGCCGCCCAGCGGCTCGATTTGGCCAGTAGTTGGAGGGGCAATAGTGCCCTCGATCAAGCTGCGGATCCTGACCCAATTCTTGTCCGCGCTGCGTTCGACGGCGGTGAAGCGGGCTCCGCGGGGCAGGATGCCGAGGATGGTGCCCTTGGGATTGGGTAGCGAACAGATGCGCAGGCCCAAGACCGCTTGTGCGGTTGCGCCCGACGCGGCTGCCTGCTTGGGGCTGGCTTGTTTGTGATCCGCTTTCTGCGCCACGCGGTAGACGGTTGCCGGCCAGTAGTCCGGGCGCTTGACCTTGGCACCCAGGCGCTCGTAGTCGCTAAACGAGCGCAGGTAGCGTGTTGGCCATCGCCTGGACGTAGTGAATGCCGCAATGCACGCCGGAGGGGCCCAGCGGATAGAAGCCGTTGTCGGCCAGGCTGAGCGCCGTGTAGTAGAGCGCGGCGTCGCGCACCTCCTTGCCGGCCTTGTCTTTGAAGGGGAACTTGAACGAAGGCATGGTCACTCCCGTGCGCTTACGAAGCGTCCGAGAAAGACTGGGAGAACTCGCCGTCCGGCGGTCTGCCGGATGCTGGAGCGCACGCTAGCGGCGGTGAGTTACCAGCACAGGCGACGTTGAAACGCAGGGCGGAATGATTGGGCATGGCCGATCTCTTTGGAATGCCAAAGGCGATACAAGCCATGCTTCAGGTAAACAGCGCCCCCGTATATAGGCCGTTTCCCATTCATGCGGCTGAAAATTCAGAAAGCGCACGGATTTCGTCGCGGCTGGCTTCCGCGATGGCGAGATGCTGCCGCCGTCCGGCAATGGGGCCGGAGCGCGCCGGCGCGAACGTGGAGTCAGGTTCGCGCCGGCAACATGAAAAATCAAATCACCAGTTCAATCAAGAACGGCCCCGCCTTCGCATTGGCCGCCGTGAACAGCGCCGCAAACCCCTCCATGTCCACCGCGCGCGCAGCCTCCACGCCCATGCCATTGGCCAGCTTCACCCAGTCGAGATCGGGGTTGCCGATGTCGAGCATGTCGAGCGCGGTCTTGCCGGGATTGGCGCCGACACCGGCGAGTTCGCCCAGCAGGATGGCGTACTTGCGGTTGGCGAGCACCACCACCGTCACGTCGAGCTTTTCGCGCGCCATGGTCCACAGCGATTGCAGCGTGTACATGCCGGAGCCATCGGCCTGCAGCGCGACCACGCGGCGGCCGGGCGCGGCGACGGCGGCGCCGGTGGCCAGCGGCAGGCCTTCGCCGATGGCGCCGCCGGTGAGTTGCAGCCAGTCGTGCGGCGCGGCGTGCACGGTGCCGGGATAGAAGGCGCGGCCGAAGCTCACGCTTTCTTCCACCACGATGGCCTGCTCTGGCAGCAGCGCGGTCAGGGTCTGCGCCACGGCTTCGGAGGTCACGGCGCCCCTGGCGATCTCGTGCATGGAGACGGAGGCGGGCAGCGCCACGACGGGCGCGCCAAGTTCGTCGGCCAGGCGCGCCAGCGCTTCGGCGAGGTCCTGCTCGGGGCGGGCGAGCACGAAGACTTCGGCGTCTTCCGGATACGGGCGCGGCGACTTGCCGGGGTAGGCGAAGAAGGTCACGGGCGGCGGCGCGCCGACCAGGATCACGTTGCGGATGCCGGCCAGCTTGGCGCGCGCCGCGTCGCCGGAGTACGGCACGCGGTCTACGTTGAAGCGGCCACGGCCGCGCGACACGCGCGCATTGGACATCGGCGTGATCAGGCGCGCGTCGGTGGCGGCGGCGATGCGATGGGCGTCCGCCAGCGCGGCTTCGCGCAGCGCGGTGCCGGCCAGCACGATCAGCGTGGGCTGGCCGGAGCGCAGCACGCGCGCGGCCTGCTGCACGGCGTCGGGCGAGACCTTGGGCACCGGCAGCGGCGCCAGCGGGGCGGCCACCTTGCCGCCGGCGTCCCAGCACACGTCCGAGGGCAGGATCAGGCTGGCCACGCCGCCCGGCGCGGCGCAGGCCGCCTGCACGGCGGTGGCCGCATCGGCGCCGACCGAGGCAGCGTGCGTGGCGGTGCGGGTCCACACCGAAACCGGGCGCGCCCAGCCTTCGGTGTCGGCGGTCAGCGGCGCGTCGAACGGCCGGTGATAGGTAGCCTGGTCGCCGATGATGTTGATCACCGGGGTCTGCGCGCGGCGCGCGTTGTGCAGGTTGGCCAGGCCGTTGGCCAGGCCCGGGCCGCAGTGCAGCAGGGTGGCCGCGGGCTTGTCGGCCATGCGCGCGTAGCCGTCGGCCGCGCCGGTGACCACGCCTTCGAACAGGCCGAGCACGCAGCGCATGCCGGGGATACGGTCGAGGGCGGCCACGAAGTGCATTTCACTGGTGCCGGGATTGGCAAAGCAGGTGTCCACGCCGCACGCCAGCAGCGTCTTCACCAGGCTCTCGGCGCCGTTCAGTTCGCCCTGCCCGTGGTCTCCATGATTCGCCTGGTTGCGCTCGGTAGTCTGCATTTGCTTGTTTTCCGGTTGGGTTGCTGGATGGGGATGTGGATGTGAATCGGGATGCGGAATCGGGTTGCTGGCCCGCTCACGGTTGCGTGGCCGCGCGTGCCGGATAGGCCGGGGCAGCCCCCGCGCCCGGCGCGAGCAGGTCGAAATCCAGGCACACGAACTCGCTCGGGAATTCGATGCGTGCGTAGTAGACGATCACGCCGTCCACGCAGGCATGGCGGCGCAGTTCGGCCACCGGCGCGCCCACCGGCAACGCCAGCCGGGCTGCGGTTTCGGCGCCGGCGGCGATGATCGACAGGCGCTGGCGGGCGGCCGTCACCTTGAGATGCGGAAAGCGGTCCAGCACCGGCACCGAGGCGCCCTGGCGGAAGGCCTCCGGCTCGCGCGCGAACACGCTGGCCTCGATATAGACCTCGCCAAGCGCGAACGGCCGTTGCTCGATACGGTGCAGCCGGCGCAGGAAATGATAGCCCGGCGCGCGCGCGGCGCTGCATGGCAGCCCCAGTTCGTCGGGCAATGGCACCAGGCCGTCGGATTCGCTGAGCGCCTCGGTGCCGAGCCGGTCGCCTACCGCCACGGCCTGGTCCCAGCTCACGGGCAGCATCAGCGGGCGCCGCTCGCGGTAGCCGGTCTTGACGAAAGTGCCGCGCCCGCGCTCGCGGGTCAGCAGGCCCTCCTCGTCCAGCAGCGACAGCGCGTTGTGCATCGTCATGCGCGCCACGCCGAACTCGCGGCAGAGCTGTTCCAGCGAGGGGATGCGGGCGCCCGGCCGCCATTCGCCGCTCTCGATATGGCGGCGGAAGATGGTGGCAAGCTGGAGATAGACGGGCTGGCGGCTGCGCGAGAGGAGATCGCTGGCAAAGGCCGGGTTCGGCGGAGGGTTCTGCATGGGCGTCCGGGTGCGCGGGCTGGCCCGGCGGCGGCTGGCGCAGCCGTGGCTGCAAGCGAGCTACTTTAGTAAGGTCTACAAAGCTAGACTACTAGGGTTAACTAGGGGGTCGGGGCCGAGCAGGGGCCGGAAATGAAAAAAGCGCGGGATGGCTCCCGCGCTTCGCTTGCAGTCCATGTCGTGCGGCATGGCGCCGCGTGGCTCACGCCGCGAGCGCCTGCGCGTATTGCGGCGGCCTGACCTGCCTGAGGTCGGGCGCCGGGATGACCGCCGACGCCGCCACGGGCGCGGCCAGCCAGCCTTGCACCGTGGCCTGGACGCCGTCGGCCTGCGCCTGCTTGCGCCGGTAGGCCGAGCGCTTCTTGGACGGCAGTTCCATTGCATCGCGGCGCGGCAATCCGACCGGCATGCCCACGTTGCCGCCCTCAAGCACCTCGCCCCCGCACTCCATCCAGAAACTCTCGTAGTCGCACAGGATCTCGCGCGGCGTGTGGCGCTGGCGCCCGACGTGATTGGCCCGGGACACACCCACGATGCGCTGCACGTCCAGCGCGGCGGCAAAGCCCAGCAGCGCTTCCATCACTGCGTCCTTGGGGCGCAGACCGTCGCAGGCCTTGGTCGACTCGCGGATGAGGTCCCGGCTGTTCTCGCCCATCGGGCCCTGCAGGCCGCCGACGAAGATCTCCGCGCCATCCTTGCCCCGCCTGAGGTAGAAGCTGATCTGGCTCAGGCAGGTGCCGCTGGCGATGTCCTGCCAGTAGAAGGCCAGTTCGCCTTCCTTCGGATTCGGCCCGGCATCGGCCAGGCGCAGCACGTAGCGGCCCTCGCCGAAGGCACATTCCAGGCCGCCTTGCACGTAAATGCGCTCGCACAGCGCCAGCGGCACCAGCGCGTTCAAGGTCCGGTAGTGGTCCAGTACCGTGCCCATGCGCTCGCGAAAACCAAGTCCGGACACGCCCAGCGGGCGGTACGGACGCTCCAGCAGCGCCGGCTTGGCCGCGGCCACGCGCCGCATCAGCGCACACGACTCCACGGCCTGCAACCAGCCGCGCACTGCGGCGAAACGGAACGCCGAACGGCAAATCAGCTTTATCCGCTTGAAGCGCCAGCGGCCACCTTGTTGCGGATAGCAGAATGCCGCCAGCGCCGTCAGCGTAGCGAGATAGCGAAGATAGAAAAACGGCCCGAGGTTATTGAAATAACCACGGGCATGGATGGCCGACAGCCACTGAAGGCTAGACATGGGTCCCTGCACGACTTGATGCTCCCCTGTTCCTGATGCAGCTAGCCGGTATCCGGTCTTATGCTGATTGCTGCCCTTGACACGAATTTCACGAAACGGCCGGATCCGGACCAGGGGCCAGAACCGGGCAAATGTATCCATCTCGTAATAATTCGTAACGGATGGTAATACGTCTCGTTGACCGGGAGATGAAGAATCTTTGGCCGCAAGAAAAAAAGCCGGCTGATGCCGGCTGGGGGTCTCTCGGGACCTCCGGGGGGACCTTCCGGGATGCGGGGGGCTTGCTGGCCGCGACTCAGCGGTGCGCCGCCGGCCGTTGTTGCCGCTCCGTGGCGAAATACAAAACCGCCAGCACCGGCAGCCCGAACCCGATCCAGCTGGTCAGCGCCCAGCCGCCGTAGGCGAACGCCCAGGCACCCAGCGCGGAAGCAACGGCGCCACCCGTGAAGAAGATCGCCATGAAGATGCCGTTGAGCCGGCTGCGGATGGTGCCGCCGAGCGCGAAGATGGCGCGCTGGCCGACCACCAGGTTGGCGGCCACGCCGAAGTCCAGCGTGATGGCAGCCAGGGTCAGTGCCGCCAGCGCCGGCGTCGATCCCGGCGTGCCGGCCATGCCCAGCAGGAAGGCGCCAGCCGCCAGCGCCATGGCCAGCGTGGTCATGCGGCGGCCGAGTCCGCGATCGGCCGCGCGTCCGGCGAGCGGCGCCGCCACGGCGCCGGCCACGCCCGCCAGTGCGAACAGGGCGATGCCCTTCTGGCTCATGCCGAATCCGGGCCCGGCCAGCCACAGCGGCACGGTGGTCCAGAACAGGCTGAAGGCGCCGAACATGCACGCCTGATAGGCAGCCCGCCGGCGCAGCACCGGCTGGCTGCGCAGCAGTTGCCACATCGAAGCCAGCAGCGCGCCGTAGCGCACCGCCGGCGCCGGGCGGCGGTCCGGCAGCAGGCGCGCCAGCACCGTCGTCAGTACGGCCATGCCCACGGCCGAGCCGGCGAAGATGGCATGCCAGCCCCACAGGTCGGTGACCAGGCTGGACACCGGCCGCGCCAGCATGATGCCGAGCATCAGCCCGCTCATCACATTGCCCACCACCTGGCCGCGCGCATGCTCGGGGGCCAGGTGCGCGGCGAACGGCACCAGCACCTGGGCCGCCACCGAGCTGAGCCCGATGCACACGGCCGCCGCCAGGAACACGCCGGCATGGCCGGCCAGGGCCGCGGCGGCCAGCGCCACCGCGCTGGCCGCCAGCAGCGTGCAGATCAGCCGGCGGTTTTCGATGATGTCGCCCAGTGGCACGATCAGCAGCAGGCCGACGCCGTAGCCGGCCTGGATCACGGTCACGATCAGGCCGGCGGCCTGCGGCGACAGCCCCAGCGCATGGCCGATCGGGCCGACCAGCGGCTGGGCGTAGTACAGATTGGCCACGATCAGGCCGCAGGCGGTCGCCAGCAGCAGCGTCATCCAGCTCGCGCCGCCCACGGGGCCCGCCTGCGCTGTCGCCGCGCAGTCCGCTCTTGTCGTCATGATCGTATTCCTGCAGCTGACCTCGGCCGGCGCCCGATACGGGTTAACCAGAGGTCGAAGGGCGTGATCATGCCTCAGATGGCGCAAGCTTGCAGGCGGCGGTCCGGCTCACGGCAGGTAGCCCAGCAGCCGCCACCAGACATAGTCCAGCGGCATCAGCACCAGCAAGGTCGGCACGGCCAGCGCCAGGCACAGCCGGGTGCCTGCGCGCAGCCCCACCCCGCCAAGCTGCATGGCGATCACGATGGGCGGCGACTGATAGGGAAAGAACACCGTGGAAAAGACCGGCACCTGCAGCATCAGCACGGTTTCCAGCGGCAGGCCGGTGGCCTGCGCCAGTTCCCTGGCCAGCGGCGTCAGCACCGCCGGCAGGCCCGGCAGCGTGGTCACCAGCCCCAGGGCCGCGCCCACCGCGCCGAGCGCCGCCACATTCGCGGCGTTATGTCCCGGCGACAACGGCAGCCACTGCAGCAAGGCCTTGCTGATGGCCGTGCCCAGCCCGGTCGACTCCACCACCGCACCCAGGCCGAGGAAGCCGGCTACATAGATCAGCGGCGTCAGGTGCACCTGCTCGGCCAGCATGCGCGGCGACACCAGCCCCACGCCCGGCAGCAGGCACACGATGCAGGCCGCCAGCGAAATCCAGGCAGGCGAGATACCGTGCAGCGCATCGGTGGCAAACCCGGCCACGGCCAGCGCCAGGATCGCCGCCAGCACGGTCTCCTGCCGGCCCGGCGTGCCCAGGTCCTGGGGCGGCAGCGCGGCGAGCTGCCCCTTCTCCGGGAACAGCCGGCACACCAGCCACACCAGCAGCACGGTCTTGAGCGCGCCGAGGATGGGGAAATGCAGCAAGAGATAGCTGCCGTAGCTCAGGTTCACGCCGTACAGCGAACTCGCCGCGCCGAGCAGCACGCTATTGGGGATATTGGCCGGCAGGATGGTGGTCGGCGGCATATAGCTGGCCGCGGCCACCGTGAGCACCATGCCGATGCGGCCGTTGGAGCCGGGGCCATAGCCCAGGCGGTCGGCCAGCGCCAGCACGATGGGCATCAACAGCAGCACCCGCCCGGTGGTCGACGGCATCAGGAAGGCCAGCCCGACCGCGCTCAGCGCCACGGTGGCGATCACCTGCCGGTAGCTGCCCACCCGCCCACGGAAGATGATCGCCGCCAGGCGCTGCGCCAGCCCGGTCTGGCGCAAGGCCACGCCGGTCACGGCGCCGCCGAACATCAGCCACCAGGCGGTGGAGGTAAAGCCGGAGAACACCACCGGGGGCGGCGCCACGTGCAGCAGGACGGCGCACAGGAAGAACAGCAGCGTGGTGGTGGGCTCGGGCAGCACGCCGAGCGCCCAGCAGCACACCGTGGACAGCACCAGCGCCGCCGCCAGGACAAGCGGGCCGGGCGCGCCGAGGGCGTGCCCCGCCAGCCAGACCGCGGTGACGCATACGGCAATGACGGCGGCGGCGCGCGCGCTGTCGGAGAGATTGCCGGCTTGCGGCGGGCTGGGCGCGGGCTTCGGCGGGGCCGCGGCGGCTGCGCCGGCCGCGGGATAGCCTGGCTGGGGGCTGGTATGGCTCATGGGGGCGAACTCCGGGGTGCCTTGGGATGTGCGCCATGCTAGGGCGATGCGCCGTGGCCGGGTTACACTTTCCGGGCAAGTTCTTACGAATTCCAGCCACCATCGGCAATCCGGTTCCATCACTTCGCCCCGCATGCCACGTCCGACTTACCAGCCCATACCGCTGACCGAGCCCACCGCCGAACAACCGGTCATCGTGCACCTGCGCCTGCCGCCACCCAATGCGATCATTCGCCGCCACCGGCATGCTTGGGGCCAGGTCTCCCTGCCGCTGCGCGGCAGCATGCGCGTGACCGCGGCCGGCACCACCTGGGTGGTGCCGGCCATGCGCGCGGTATGGATCCCGCCGGACGTGGAGCACGAGGTGGTCACGCTGGGCGACGCCGCGCTGCATGCCTGCTATGTGCTGCCGGCGGCGTCGCCGCTGTCGTTGTCCACCTGCACGGTGCTGGAGGTGTCGGCGCTGATGCGCCAGTTGCTGGTCACGCTGGCCGATGCCGCCCGGCTCTCGCCGCGCCGGCGCCAGCTCAGCGCCGAACTTCTGCTCGAGGAACTGCGGGTGGCGCCCACCCTGTGGCCAGGGCTGGCGCTGCCCACCGACCGACGCCTCAAGGCGCTGTGCGATGCGCTGATGGAAGCCCCCGGCTCGGCCCTGAGCCTGGCGCAATGGGCGGCGCACACAGGCGCCAGCGAGCGCACGCTGGCGCGCCTGTTCCGCACCGAGCTGCACACCAGCTTCGCGGCCTGGCGCCAGCAGCTGCGCCTGGCCCACGCGGTCGACCTGATGAGCCGTGGCAAGCCGCTGGCCCATGTGGCGGCGGAAACCGGCTACGCCAATGCCGGGGCCTTCTCCACCATGTTCCGCCGCGCCCTGGGACAGGCACCGCGCGACTTCCTCGCGCACCGGGCCGAAGCGTAGACGGGACCGCCAGGGGACGGCAGCCGGGCATGGACGAGCGCCACCGAAACCGGGTAGATTCGCCTGCGTATCAACGTATGCGGCCAAGCTCGCGGAGGCAGCCTTTGGGCGAGAAAACACATCTGGGACGCGCCATCCACTGGTCCGCCGGTCCGCAGGCACATGCCGGCGAGATGCTGGCCGCCGGCCTGGGCATGGCCGCACCGCTGCTGCTGGCCGGCGCCATGGGGCACCAGCCCCTCGGCCTTGCCGCGGCGCTTGGCAGCCTGGCCATCGGTTCCGGCACCACGCCGGCCGCGCCGGGCAGCGAAGCGGAGATGGCCCGCAGCGCCGGCGCCCAGGCGCGCGAACTGGCCGCGTTGCTGGCGCCGTTCGCTGCGGCGGCGGCCGTTGCCGCGGCCTGCTCCGGCCATGGCGCGGCCAGCGACGCCATCGTCATCCTGCTTGCCGTCGCGGCCGCGGCCATCGGGGCCTATAGCCGCCCGCTCGCCGTTGCCTCGACGCGCTTGCTGCTGTTCCTGGTCATCGCCGCCAATAGCGCAGGCGCGGCGCCGTACCGCGGCGGCTTCCTGCTGCTCGCGCTGGCCGGCGCGCTCGCCGCAGCCGCCGCGCTGCGCTGGCTGTTTCCCGGCCATCACTTCGACTGGATCGCGCTGACGGTGGCCCTGCTGATCCAGCGCCAGCCCGGACTGCCTTCGCTCAAGACCACGCAGCGCGTAGGCGGCACCGTGCTGGGTGTGCTGCTGGCCGCCCTGCTGCTCGGCCACCAGCTGCCGGCCTGGGTCATCGCCGTCAACGCCGGCTGGCTGGCCGGCATGCGGCCCCTGCTGCGCAGCCGCAACTACCTCGCCTACTCGGCGGCGATGACGCCGCTGATGGTGCTGATCACGGGCGCGGGCAATGCGTCCACGGCCGGGGCCATGAGCGGCATGCTGGCCGACCGCGTGGCGGCGACCGTGATCGGCGCCGCCCTTGTCATCCTCGCCGACGGCGTTGCGCTGCGCCTGCTGGCGAAGCCGCTCAGCCGAACCTCGCCAGGTTGAGCGCGGGCAGCGAGCCGCCCGGTCCTTACTCGAAGGCGCTCTTCACCGGCGGCGCCAGCAGGGCCAGCAACTCGCGCACATCGTCCAGCTGTTCGAGGTTCATCACCATGGCTTCGATGTCGGACTGGCGCTTTGCATCGATCAGGCCGCCGGTCAGCGCGCGGTACTTCATCGCCACCTCGGCATTGGACTGCGGCGACTCGATGGCGCGCGACATCTGCCGGTTGATCTCGATGCGCTGACCGTCCGTGAAGGTGACCGCCAGGCGCACGCGCCCGCGGCCATGCTGGCCGGCGGCGTCGAACCCGGGATCGTGCCTGACCGCGATGCGCGGCAGCAGCGCCCAGACATCGTCGGCGTCGATGCGCGAAGGAGCGAACTGCGGCACCAGCGCGGCGCCGTCGAGCACCGCCACCGCCAGCGCGTAGCCGATGTTCATCTGCGCGCCGATCGGCGTGAGCGGGCGCTCCGGCACCCACCAGCCGTGGTGGTAGACGGCGTGCGACACGTCGACCTCGATGCGCGCGATCTGCTCCGCGCGCAGCGCGCGCTGCGCGCCCACGTCGAACAGCGCGTCCAGCGGCGCGTGGATGCCGCCCATGGCCGCATATGGCTTGATCACGATGCGCTCGACTTCCCAGCGCTCGCCCAGGCCATCGGTGATCTGCGACGCATCGGGCGCATGCCCTTCGCCGAAGGTGGAGAGAAAGCCGCCGTACTCCCGCTCGAACACGCGCTTGATGCCCGTGTAGCCGCCCGCCGCCAGCACCGCCGCATAGAAGCCGTTGCGCGCGGAAAAGCCGTGGTGCATGCGCTTGCACATGGCCTCGTACTGCGCAGCCATCAGCCCGGCCGACTGCGTGCCCGCCAGCCCCAGCGCATCCTCGAAGCGGGCGGCGTCCAGGCCCAGCAGCTTGCCCACCGCGGCGGCGGCCGCGTGCGTGCCGAACACCGAGCCGGAATGCCAGCCGCGCGAGAGCATCTGCCCGCCGTGCAGCGCCATGCCCACGCGCGGCCCGACCTCGTAGCCGGCCAGGGCCGCCTGCAGGAATTCGCGGCCGCTCACGCGTTGCTCGCCGGCTGCCGCCGCCCATAGCGCCGGCAACACCAGCGAGGCGCTGTGTAGCGGGCCTAGCGGATGATAGTCGTCGAGCTCGAAGCCCTGGATGAAGGTGCCGTTAAGCAGCGCCGCGCCCGGCGCGCTGGTGCCCGCGCCCCAGCCCACGATGGTGTGGCTGCCCTGGCCTTCGGTCTTGCGCACGATTTCCACCGCGGTGCGCGACCACGGCAGCCGGGCGCCGACGATGGCGCAGGCGATGCCGTCCAGCGTCAGCGCCTTGGCGCGCTCGCGGGCCTTCTCCGGTGCATGCGCCAGGTCGAAGCCGGCGAGCCAGAGCGCGAGCCGGCCGGTAGGGCCGGCCGGATCGGTGGGGGCCTGGGCCTGGGACTGCGGTTGCGGTTGTGATTGCTGTTGGGACATGGCAGGGCGGAGTGATCGCACGGAGCGGTTGGACGGAGCGGGTGACGGGAACGGACCAAGCTTGCGCTGGCCGTGTCCGCCCAGCACAGTACTGTTGTTATGTGTTTATATTCTAGGTACAACCGTTCCTGCCTTGCAAGCGATTTTTTTGCGCCGATGCCTGGGCACGGCCGCGCGCGGGCATTCCGCTCCGGCGTGGCGGAGGGAAAGGAAACGGAACGCGGAACGCGGAAGGGAGGAAAAGCCGGAAGCGGTGCGCTAACGGGACGCACCGGCACCGCGGCGTGCTTGATAGAATCGGCCAGTCAGCGCCCTGACCCCACGATACGAGGCCCCCGATGCCCATCGCAGACACCAAAGCCACGCCCTACTACGCAGTGATCTTCACCTCCATCCGCACCGATGCCGACGGCGGCTACGGCGCCATGGCCGACGCGATGGAAGCCTCCGCATCGCAGCAGCCCGGCTTTCTCGGCGTCGAGTCGGCGCGCGAGGAAATCGGCATCACGGTGTCGTACTGGGAGAGCCTCGAAGCGATCGCCGCATGGAAGCGCGACGCCGCGCACCTGATGGCGCAGAAGCTCGGCCGCGAACGCTGGTACGAGGCGTACAAGACGCGCATCTGCAAGGTCGAGCGCGACTACGAGTTCGCGCGGCCCTGAGGCGCCGCGGCCAACCCCAGGCTCAAATGCTCCCGTCCCGCCGCAGCGCGGCAACGACGCCCGCGTCCACACCCCATTCACGCAGGATCGCCTCGCTATCCGCGCCAGCCTCGACCGGCGCCCGGGGCACGCCGGCCGGCGTGCGGCTAAAGCGCGGCGCCGGCGCCGGCTGCACCACCCCCTCGATCTCCAGGAAAGTCTCGCGCGCGCGGTTGTGCGGGTGTGCGGGAGCTTCGTCCCAGTCCAGGATCGGCGCGAAGCAGGCATCGCTGCCTTCGAGCAATTCGCACCATTCGTCGCGCGTGCGCGTGAGGAACATTTCTGTCATGCGAGCCTTGAGCGCGGGCCACTGGCGTTTGTCCAGCTGCGCATCGAAGGCCGGGTCGTCCAGGCCGCAGCGCTCGCGCAACAGCGCGTAGAACTGCGGCTCGATGGCGCCCACCGCCACGTACTTGCCGTCGGCGCAGGCATAGGTGTCGTAGAAATGCGCCGCGCCATCGAGCAGGTTGTCGCCGCGCTTGTTGGTCCAGCGGCCGGCGGCCTTGAAGCCGTACATCATGGCGCCGAGCAGCGCGGTGCCGTCGGTCATGGCGGCGTCCACCACCTGCCCCTTGCCGGACTGGCGCGCCTCGTTGAGCGCGCACATCACGCCGAACGCCAGCAGCATGCCGCCGCCGCCGAAATCGCCGACATAGTTGAGCGGCACCGCGGGCGGCTCGCCCGCGCGGCCGATGGCGTGGAGCGCGCCGGCAATGGCGATGTAGTTGATATCGTGGCCGGCGGCCTGCGACAGCGGCCCGTACTGGCCCCAGCCGGTCATGCGGCCGTACACCAGCGCCGGGTTGCGCGCCAGGCAGGCCTCGGGGCCCAGGCCCAGGCGCTCCATCACGCCGGGGCGGAAGCCTTCGATCAGCACGTCGGCTTTCGCGATCAGGTCCAGCACCACCTGCGCCGCGCCGGGCTTGCGCAGGTCGATGGCCAGCGAGCGCTTGCCGCGCGCGGTCACGTCGCAGCGCGCGCGGCCGGCGCTGGTGGCGGCCGGCTCGCCCGCGGCGGCGGGCCTGGGCCGGTCGATGCGGATCACCTCGGCGCCCTGGTCGGCCAGCATCATCGCGCAGAACGGCGCCGGGCCGATCCCTACCATCTCCACCACCTTCAGTCCTGCCAAGGGTCCCGCCATATCCTGTCTCCGGTTGTCTGTGTCCGGGTGCGCCCCGGATGTGCCTTGGCGGGCAGTTTGCCACGGGCGCCGGGCGGGCGAATCGTCAATAGCGACGAATCGGGCTGCCGGTGACGTCAGATGCCGGGCACGGCGAAAGCCGGGGGGTTGGCGCGAAGCGCGTGCCGCAGCGCGTCCGCGGTCAGCTCCGGCAGCCCGGCGGGCACGGCGAGCCCGTCCTGCGCCAGCGCGCCGGCCACGCTCACCACCTTGTCGGCACGGTACTGGCGCCCGCTGCCGATGGCGGCCTCGAACGCGTTGGCGCGCTGGTTGATCTCTTCCGGGTCGGCGCTGACCAGCAGCACGGCGTGGGCCAGCACCACGTGCAGGCTCGCATCGGCCGCGCCGGCCACGCGGCGCCAGTACTGCGCCGTGCCGGCAATCTTGCGCGCGTCCGCGGCCGGGCCCCAGGCCAGGTTGAAGCGGCCGTCGCAAAAGGAGCCGTCCACGGCCTGCCAGTGCGTGCGCAGCCCGAGCTGCGACAGCGCGCCGGCCAGCACTTCGCACAGGTGCAGGTAGACCGCCTCGGCATGCGTGCCGGCGCCGCCGCGCACCGGATAGGCCAGGCTCAGGTTGAGGATGCCCGGACCCTGCGGCACCAGTCCGCCGCCGGACAGCCGCAGCCACACCGGGCAGCCGCGCGCGGCAAAGGCGCTGCGCCCGGCCTCGAGTTGCGCGTGGCGCAGGTAGCTGCGCGGCACCACCAGCGACACTGGTGCCTGCCAAAGGTGCGCCAGCCAGCGGCCGGCGGCGGCCTGCTCGAGCATGGCCTGCTCGGCGCGCAGCGGATCGGGATCGGTGGGGTCGGGAGTGAGGTAGGCGAAGGACATGGGTTGCATCGTGACGACGTTGCACAAGTACCGCCGGCCAATACTGCCACGTCCCCGCCGAGATACAAAGATGGCCAGGCGCTGCCACGGCGGCCACGCCCGGACCCAACGCCAGGCTTCACCCTCCCAGGTGCGCCTTCAGCAAGGCATTGAACTCATTGGCCCGCTCCATCTGACTCATATGCCCGGTGTCGTCGAAGACCTTGACGGTCGCCTGCGCCGGCGCGTTGCGCGCATGCGAGGCCGGCACGATGCGGTCCTGCGCCCCCCACACCACCAGCACCGGCTTGCCGCCGAGCTTGCGCCCCGGCTGCTCGGTCTGCCGGCCGCCACCGAACAGGCTCTCGCCCAGGCTCGCCAGCGCCTGCGTCACGCCGTCCAGGCGCTTGTACTTCAGGAGATCGTCCAGCATCTGGCGGCTGACCAGCCCGGTATCGGCGAACAGCTGCTCCACCACCGGCTTGAGATCGCGCCGCGACTGCGCGCTGACGAAGCCTTCGGTGTAGCCATTGTTGATCTCGTCGCCGAAGCCGACCGGCGAGATCAGCGCCAGCGAGCGCACCCGCTGCGGCGCGTCCACCGCCAGTTGCGTGGCCACGCCGCCGCCCATCGAATGGCCCACCAGGTGGGCCTGGCCGATATCCAGCGCATCCATGAACTGCGCGACAAAGCCCGCCAGCGCGGCCAGCGTGGTGCCGGGCAGCCGCGGCGTGGACTGGCCATGCGCGGGCAGGTCCAGCGCCACCACGGTATGGGTGCCGGCCACCGCATCGAGATTGAACAGCCACGCGTCGAGGTCGCCGCCGAAGCCGTGCAGGAAGAGCACGGTCTCGGCGCCCTCGCCGCGCTTCGCGTAGCGCACGCGGATGCCGTCGATATCGATGAACTGATAGGCGGCCGCCGCGGCAGCGTCATCGTCCTCATCCGCCGCCGGGGTCTCGTAGGCGGCCACGTAGGCATCGATCTCCGCGTCGCTGACCCCGGCGGGCGCCAGCACGCCGAGCAGGGCCTTCACCGGCAGCACATCGCCCACCGCCGCCACCTTGCGGCGCAGCGTGCCGGCGTCGGGCGCTTCCACCGCGTTGGCGATCTTGTCGGTCTCCACGTCGAGGATGGGCATGCCCACGGTGATCTGCGCGCCCTCTTCCACCAGCCAGTCGTTGACGGTGCCTTCTTTCATCGACAGGCCCCATTTGGGCATGACGATCGGGGTGATCTCGGCCATCAGTGTTTCCCTCCTTTCACGGTCTTGCGCGCGGCATCGGCGATCTGCGCCGCGCTGGGGATGTAGAGGTCTTCCAGCGCGGGCGAGAACGGCACCGGCGTGTGCAGCGGGCACACCATCTCGATGCCGGCCTTGAGCGCGCCGAAGGCTTGCTGCGCGACCTGGGCGGCGATGTCGGTGGCGATATTGCAGCGCGGGCTGGCTTCGTCCACCACCACCAGGCGGCCGGTGTTTTCCACGGTCTCCAGCACGGTGTCGATATCGAGCGGCGAGAGCGTGCGCAGGTCCACCACCTCGGCCTCGATGCCTTCCTTGGCCAGCGTGGCGGCGGCTTCCAGCGCGCGGTGCACCATCAGCCCGTAGGTGACGATGGACACGTCCTTGCCGTCGCGCACGATATTGGCTTCGCCGAACGGGATCGCATACGAGTTCTCCGGCACCTCGCCTTCGAAGCCGTACAGGTTCTTGTGCTCGCAGAAGATCACCGGGTCGTTGTCGCGGATGGCCTGGATCAGCAAACCCTTGGTGTCGTACGGCGTGGACGGGCACACCACCTTGAGCCCGGGGATATGCGTAAACAGCGGCGTGAGCATCTGGCTGTGCTGGGCCGCCGCGCGGAAGCCCGCGCCCACCATGGCGCGGATCACCACCGGGGTCTCGGCCTTGCCGCCGAACATATAGCGGAACTTGGCCGCCTGGTTGAAGATCTGGTCGAAGCACACACCCATGAAGTCGATGAACATCAACTCCGCGATCGGGCGCATGCCGCAGGCCGCCGCGCCGATGGCCGCGCCCACGTAGGCGGACTCGGACAGCGGCGTGTCCAGCAGGCGGTCGCCGTGCTTGGCGTAGAGGCCCTTGGTGACGCCGAGCACGCCGCCCCAGGCGTCTTTCTCGCCGTCCGCGCCGGCGCCGCCGACGATATCCTCGCCGAGCATGATCACGCTCGGGTCACGGGTCATTTCCTGGTCGATCGCCTCGTTGATCGCCAGCTTCATGCTGAGTTTGCGGGACATGGTTTGGTCTCCTGTTCGTGCTGTTCGTGCTGTTCGTTCGTGCGGTCCGGTCTGCGCCGCGCTCAGTAGCTGACGTACACGTCGGTCAGCAGGTCGGCGGCGGTCGGGAACGGCGCGGCCTTGGCCTGCTGCACCGCGTCTTCGATCAGCGCGGCGACCTGTTCGTCGATGGCCTTGAGCTCCTCCGGCGCGATCACGCCGGCCTGGGTCACGGTGGCGGAGAACTTCTTCAGGCAGTCCTTGTTGGCGCGGATGTCGTCGAGCTCGCCGCTTGCGCGGTAGGTCTGCGCATCGCCTTCGAAATGGCCGTAGAAGCGCACCATCTTGCATTCGAGCAGGGCCGGGCCGCCGCCTTCGCGGGCGCGCTTGATGACTTCGCCGGCAGCCTCGTGCACGGCGAAGAAATCGGTGCCGTCCACGGTCACGCCGGGAATGCCGAAGCCGGCGGCGCGGTCCACATAGCTGTCCACCGCGGTGCCGTAGTCGCGCGCGGTCGATTCGGCGTATCCGTTGTTCTCGATCACGAAGATGACCGGCAGGTTCCATACGGCGGCCAGGTTCAGGCTCTCCAGGAAGGTGCCCTGGTTGGAGGCGCCGTCGCCGGCGAAGGTGATGCCGATCTCGCCCTTGCCGCGGAACTTGGCCGCCAGCGCGGCGCCGCAGATCAGCGGCGCGCCCGCGCCGAGGATGCCGTTGGCGCCCATCATGCCCTTGGACAGGTCGGCGATATGCATGGAGCCGCCCTTGCCGTTGCACGAGCCGCCCTTGCGCCCGTAGATCTCCTTCATCATCGCCACCGGGTCCACGCCCTTGGCGATGCAGTGGCCGTGGCCGCGGTGCGTGCTGGCGATGCGGTCGCCGTCGCCGAGGTGATGCAGGATGCCAACGCCGGCGGCTTCCTCGCCGGCATAGAGGTGGACGAAGCCGGGGATGTCGCCGCGGCCGAAGTCCACGTGCAGCCGCTCCTCGAAATCGCGGATGGTGCGCATGCGGCGGTAGACGGCGAGCAGGTCTTCCTTGCCGAGGGGCAGCGTGTTCTGGCTGCTTGAGGTTGTCGTCATGTCTGTCTCCTTCACGGTTTTTGCAGTGGCGGTATGTGAGCGGGGTTACGACTGAGGGTGCGGATGCGGGTGCGGGTACGGCTGCGAGACTGGCCGGGACGCCAGGGGCGGCGCCGCATGCGAAGGCGGCGCCTGCGCGCTCGGCGCGCGGCCGCCGCGCATCAGCCCGGCGGCGGCGGCGTAGCGCATGCAGGCCGCCACGTCGATGCTGAGGAAGGCGCGCTCGCGCAGCGTCACGGTGACTTCGTCTTGCTCGCCGAACACCAGCTCGCGCTCGCCGTCCAGCGCGACGACGCCGCTGCGCTGGCGCACGCGGTGCGGCACGCCGTCGGTCAGGCGCTCCCAGCCTGCGATGGGCACCGCGCTGAGCAAGCCAGGCGCGATCGGCGCGCGCAGTTCGAAGCGGCCTGCGCCGGCAGCCGCCAGCTCGATGGCCAGCCCGCCGGATTCGTGCCGGCCCACCGGGTCGAGCAGGCCGCCGATGGCGGACAGGCCGATGGCCTGCGGATCGGCGAAGGCGAGGTACACGGCGCCCAGCGTCTCGGTCTTCCACAGGGCGCGCGCGCCGATGAAGTGCTCGTGGGAGATGACCGCATCCACCAGCGCAATATCGCGGCGCACCTCGTTCGTGCCGGCGATGCAGATGTCCAGCCGCTTGTTGCCGGCCAGCGAGTGCGCCGCCGGAATGCGCCCGCTGGCGAACAGGCCGGTGGCGAGCCCGGTGATGGTGGCCTCGCGCATTTCGGGATAGGCGTTGTTGGTGCCGGTGGAGATGCCGGCGATCGGCACGTCGCCGCATTCGCGCACCACGGCGCGGTGGGTGCCGTCGCCGCCGAGCACGATGATGGCGGACACCCCCGCTTCGCGCAGCATGCGCGCGGCCAGGAAGGTGTCGTCCACGCGGGCGGTGACCGGCATGTCGAGGTACTCCACCCCGGGCAGCGCTGCGTCCGGCCCCTGGCGACGCGCGAGGTGCCGCGCCAGCAGCACGCGCATGCCCTCGCGGTCCGGCATCATCAGCACGCGACCCACGCCGCAGGCGGCCAGCGCGGCCAGCAGGCGCAGCACGATATTGACGCGGTCGGCCAGTTGCAGCGTGTTGGCGTTGGCGATCACGCGGCGGATATCGCGCGCCGAGACCGGATTGGCGATGATGCCCACCAGGGGCCGTTCGGCCAGCGTCTGCTCACCCATGCGTGTCTCCTGCCGTCTTGTCTTGTGACAGGCATATCGCAATGGGCGTGCCACCCGCCGGACACGCGCGCAGGGCAGGAAAAGCGCGGGATTACCCGCAGGAAAAAGGGACTTTGGCCGGGCGTGGCGGCGCACCGCGTGACAGGTGTCACAGCATCAGGTGTACGGCCGCTGGACAGGTGTCGCGAGGCGCGGGGCGCAGCGCGGCGCCGCGCTCAGTCGTGCGCCGCGTCGCGCTGGTTGGGGGACGCGATGCCGTAGCGCGCCATGCGCCGGTACAGCGTCATGCGGCTCACGCCGATCTGGCGTGCCACCGCGCTGAGGTTCCAGCCGGCGGCGCGCAGATATTGCATCAGCAACATCGCTTCGGGCGGCAGCTGGTGCGGATCGAAGCCGGGTGCCGGCGACGCCATCGCCGGCACCTGGACCGGGACCGGCTGCGCCATGGTGGCGGCCGGCGCCGCCGGCGCGGCCGCCGTGGCAAGCAGGCCTTGCTGGCGCGCCGCCGCGCCAATGCCTTCGGGCAGGTCTTCCACCTCGATATGTCCGTCGGTGCAGATCGCGCGCGCATACTCGAGCGCGTTGCGCAGTTCGCGCAGGTTGCCGGGCCAGGCATGCGCGTGCAGGCGCGCGCGCGCCGCCGGCGACAGGCTGACGGCGCCGGCGCCGGCGCCGATGCCAGTGCCAGTGCCAGTGCCAGTGCCAGTGCCAAGCATCTTGCCGATCAGCCAGTCGAGGTCCGAGCGCTCGCGCAGCGGCGGCAGCATCAGGCGGGCGCCGTTGAGCCGGTAGTAGAGGTCTTCGCGGAAGCGGCCGCTGCTCACCAGCTGGTCCAGCGGATGGTGGGTGGCGGAGATCACGCGCACACTGACCGGCACCGGCCGCGCCGCGCCGATGGCCAGCACCTCGCCTTCGGCCAGCACGCGCAGCAGGCGCGATTGCAGCTCGCGCGGCATGTCGCCGATCTCGTCGAGGAACAGGGTGCCGCCGTCCGCTTCCTGGATGAGGCCGCGCTTGGGCCGCGAGCCGGCGCCCGAGAAGCTGTTGGGCAGGTGGCCGAACAGCTCGCTCTCGATCAGCGATTCGGGGATCGCCGCGCAGTTCACCGCCACGAAGGGCCCCTGGCGGCGTCCGCTGGACTGGTGCAGCGCCTTGGCGAGATATTCCTTGCCGCTGCCGGTCTCGCCGTTGATCAGCAGGTTGATCGGGGAGTCGACCAGCTTGGCGGCGCGCAGCAATTGCTGCTGCAGCGCGTCATCGCCGCCGCACAGGGCCGCCAGCGGCGCTTGCAGCGGCGGGCTGCGCACGGCGGCGGCCGGCTGCCAGCGCAGGGCCGGCGGCATCACGCTCAGGTAGAGCCGCGTGCCGCTGCGCGACAGGGCCAGCGCGCGCTGCTCGCTCGGGCGCGAATGCACGAAGCGGCCCAGTTCGTCGAGGCGCGCGTCGAACAGCGCCTCGAAGGCCATGCCAAGCAGGGGCGCCCCGCCCAGGCCGGGTTCGGCCCCCAGCATCTGCTGCGCGCGGCGGTTGTGCCCGACCACGCGGCCGCCGGCGTCGAGCGCGAGCAGGTATTCCGGGTTCACGTCGACGAATTCCGGCGCGGCATTGAGCTTGAGGATCCAGTCTTCGCGATGGCTGCGCAGGAAGCTGGCGTTCTCGATATGGCTGGCGTAGATGCGCACCATCTGCAGCGCCAGGCCCTGGCTGTCCTTGGCCTGCGGCGAGGTCAGCGCGGAGATGTCGAGGATGGCGCAGAGGCTGCCGTGCGAATCGAACAGCGGCGCGGCGGTGCAGGTCAGCGGGATATGGGTGGCGTCGAAATGGTCGGCCTGGTGCACGGTCAGCGCCTGCCCGGTGGCCAGCGCGGTGCCCACCGCGCAGGTGCCGGCGCCGGCCTCGCTCCACTGCGCGCCCAGGTACAGGCCGGCGCGGCGCAGGCGCGCATCGGCACTGGCGTCGCCGAGGTAGTCCACCGTCACGCCCTGCGCGTCGGTGAGCAGCACCACGTAGCCCATGCCGGCGACCTGGCTGTACAGCGTCTGCAGCCCGTGGCGCGCGATGCGGGCGAAATCGTCGATGCGCTGCTGGTGCTCGCGCAGGCGCGTCTGCGGCAGGATGCAGGCCTGCTGCATGCGCGCCGGGTCCAGGCCGTACTGGTGCACGCAGCGCCGCCAGGAGTTCTGGATGATGGTCTCGGGCGCGCGCGGCAACAGCGCGCCGGCGTGCGTGGTGAGCTGCACTACCGCATCGATGTGCTCGCGTTGCCGCAGGTCCATCGTCGTCTCCTTGTCGTCTCCCGGCCTGGCGCCGTCGCCGGCTCTATGTGCCTCTGGAATGACGGGCGGCCGGGAATCCTAATGTATCCGACAGGGAGCCGCTTGGGCAAACCGCTTGGGCAAACCTCTTCATGCGATGTGCGGCCTGCACTTCATGCGCCGCGCACGCGCGCGGATCTCCGCCCTGGATGTGCGCGGGCCGGCGCATGCGACGACCCGCGCGAAACGGAAAGCACGAAACCGGGCGGATCAGCAGATCCGGTCCGCCAGCTCGGTCATGCTGCTCACCACCACATCCCAGTCGGATTCGGCGGCAAGATCCCTGGACTGGTTCGGGCCATATTCGGCAGGCCGGTTGACGTAGGCGGTGCGCATGCCGTGCGAGCGCCCGTGGCGCAGGTCGTCGTTGTGCGCCGCCACCAGCATCACCTCGTGCGGGCGCAGGCCGAGAAAGCCGATCACGCCCCGGTAGATCCTCGGGTCCGGCTTGAAATGCCGCACGATATCGGCGCTGAACACCGCGTCCCAGGGCAGGCCGGCATGCCTGGCGGTATTCACCAGGCAGGACACGCTACCGTTGGAAAACGTGGAGATGATGTAGCGCTGCTTCAGGCGCGTGAGGCCCGGCACGGTGTCGGGCCAGCCCGAGAGCCGGTGCCAGGCGCGGTTGAGATAGTCCTTCTCCACTTCGTCCAGGCCTTCGATGCCGAACTCGTCGAGCAGCACGTCGAGCCGCTCGCGGTGCAGCACGTCGATATTGGCCCAGGGCCGCTCGCCCTCGCGCACGCGGTCCATGCCGGGCACGTAGCCGGCGCGCCAGGCATCGGCGAACGCCACCCAGTCCGCCTCGATGCCCTTGCGCTTGCCGAACGCGGCGAGGTCGGCGCTGACGCTGCTGCGCCAGTCCACCACCGTGCCGAACACATCGAACACCAGCGCCTTGACCTCGCCAAGCCCGTGGCCCTTGCTGTCTTCCTTCTTGCTGTCCATGTCCGCTCCAGGTTCGGCCGCGCTCAGGCGCTGGCCTTGTCGAGCAATGCGATATCGTCCGCGCCCAGTTGCAGGCGCGTGGCGGCGATCAGGTCGTCGAGCTGCGCGACCGAGGTGGCGCTGGCGATGGGCGCGGTGATGCTGGGACGCGCGATCTGCCACGCCAGCGCGACCCGCGTGGGATTGGCGCCGTGCCGCGCCGCCACATCGTCCAGTGCGGCCAGGATGCCCAGGCCGCGCGCATCCAGGTAGGCCTTGACCCGCTGGCCGCGCGCGCTGCTCTTGTCGAGATCGGCCTCGGAGCGGTACTTGCCGCTCAGGAAGCCGCTGGCCAGCGCGTAGTAGTTGAACACCCCGATCCCTTCGCGCAGTACCAGCGTTTCCAGCTCGCTCTCATACTCATTGCGGGTGTAAAGATTGTAGTGCGGCTGCAGGCTCTCGTAGCGCGGCAGGCCGAGGCGCCGGCTGGTCTCCAGCGCCTCGGCCAGGCGCGCGGCGGTGTAGTTGGAAGCACCGATGGCGCGCACCTTGCCGGCCTTGATGAGACGGTCGTAGGTGTCCAGCGTCTCCTCCAGCGGCGTGTCCTGGTCGTCGGTGTGCGATTGGTAGAGATCGATGTAGTCGGTCTGCAGGCGCTGCAGCGAGGCGTCCACCGCGCGCTCGATATAAGCGCGCGACAGGCCCTTGCGGCCTTCGCCCATGTCCATGCCGACCTTGGTCGCCAGCACGACATCGGCGCGCTTGCCGCTGCGCCTGAACCATTTGCCGAGGATGGCCTCGGATTCGCCACCCTGGTTGCCGGGTACCCAGCGGGAATAGACGTCGGCCGTGTCGATGAAATTGAGTCCGGCGCCGACGAAGGCATCCAGCAACCTGAACGAAGTGGCTTCGTCGACACTCCAGCCGAACACATTGCCGCCGAATGCCAGCGGCGAGACTTCCAGCCCGGACCTGCCCAGTTTGCGCCTGGTGATGCTGTTGGTGATGCTTGAGGTCATCCGTGTTGCTCCGCGAGTTGCATCGAACCGCCCCCGTCAGACCGCTGTCGGGCCGCTGCCCTGCCCGAACCCCATCTGGCATGACTGCCGGCGGCAAAGGTGCCGCGCCGGTCCAGGCGCGGCGAAAAGCACATTGTAGGCAGGGAACGCAAAGCTTGCCGGCGGCAGCGCGCCAGGCCGGCGCGCTGGCGGTGAATGCACCGGAGATCGCGCGGCGTGGCGGCGAGAACAGACCACCGGCATCGGGCAGGTCGGGCAGGCGGTCAACCAGATGGATGCGGTGCCGCAGCAGGACGCCGCGCTGGTGAAACAGGCCGCGGCAGCGGCCCAGGCGCTGGCGGAGCAGGCGCAGTCGATGATGCGCGCGGTCGGCGTGTTCAAGCTCGCCGCCTGGCGCGTCTTGTTCCGCGCCGGCGTGCGAGCCGGCAAGGGCGGCCCGGCCGCCCTGTCTATTTTCCGGCGCGCCTCAGATGGCGGCGCGCGCGGCGGGCTCCAGTTCCTTCATCACTTGCGCCGCGATTTCGAACGAGCGCAGCCGCGCTTGGTGATCGTGGATCTGCGCGGTAAGCATCAGCTCGTCCGGGCGCAGGTCGTCGACAAAGCGCTGCACGCCGGCGCGCACGCCCTGCGCGTCCCCCACCACCGAGCATGCCAGCGAGCGGCGGATATGGGTGGCCTCGGTCTCGCTCCACAGCGATTCGATATCGTCCACCGGCGCGCGGATCGGGCCCGGCGTGCCGCGCACCAGCGCCAGGAACTGCTGCTGCAGCGAGCTGAACAGCCGGCGCGCCCGCGCATCGCTGTCTGCGGCGAAGACGTTGAGGCCAAGCATGACGTGGGGCCTGGCCAGTTGCTCGGAGGGCCGGAAGGTCTGGCGGTAGAGATCCACCGCCTGGCGCATGAAGCCCGGCGCGAAGTGCGAGGCAAAGGCGAAGGGCAGGCCCATGGCGGCGGCCAGCTGCGCGCTGAACAGGCTCGAGCCGAGCAGCCACAGCGGCACCTTCAGGCCCGCGCCTGGCACGGCGCGCAGCCGCTGGCCGGGGCGCGGCGCATCGAAGTACGCTTGCAGCTCTTCCACGTCCTGCGGGAAGGCGTCGGCGGTATCCTGCGTGGCGCTGCGGCGCAGCGCGCGCGCGGTGGACTGGTCGGTGCCGGGCGCGCGGCCCAGGCCGAGGTCGATGCGGCCGGGAAACAAGGCTTCGAGCGTGCCAAACTGCTCGGCCACCACCAGCGGCGAGTGATTCGGCAGCATGATGCCGCCCGAACCCACGCGGATGGTGGAAGTGCCGTTGGCGACATAACCGATCAGCACGGCCGTGGCGGCGCTGGCGATGCCGGGCATATTGTGGTGCTCGGCCAGCCAGAAACGATGGTAGCCAAGACGCTCGGCGTGCTGCGCGAGCGCCAGCGAGTTGCGCATGGCCTGGCCGGCATCGCCGCCTTCCACGATGGGGGACAGGTCAAGCAGGGAATAGGGAATCATGGCGACGAAGATTGACTGCGACGGATGGCGGCAAAACGTCCCGCGGAAGGTCCGGCGGAAGAACGGCGGCCAGCCCGGCAATTTATTGAACGATCGCTATATTAATCACACGCTGGTGCGACTGGCAACGGAAAAATATAATGACCACTATGAAAAAGAGTGTTTCCGGTGCGGGCCGCGGACGGCCCAGGCAATTCGATCGCGAGACGGCGCTGGGCCAGGCCTTGTCGCTGTTCTGGCGATATGGCTATGAATCCACTTCGATCGCCACGCTGACCGAGGCGATGTCGATCACGGCGCCGAGCCTGTACGCCGCGTTCGGCAGCAAGGAGCAGTTGTTCTACGAGGCGGTGGAGCGCTATGCGCAGACGCATGGCGCGCTGCTGTACGGGCCGCTCGAGGCCGGCGGCAGCGCCCGCGACGCCGTGCACGGGCTGCTCCGCGGCGCGGCCGCGCTGTTCAGCGCCAAGGGCAATCCGGCCGGCTGCTTCCTCATGAGCGGCACCAGCCATTCGGCGGACTGCGCCTATATCGAGGACACCCTGCGCCAGCGTCGCCGCGAGAAGGAACAAGCCATGCAGGCGCGCATCGAGGCCGGCATCGCACAAGGCGAGCTTGCCGCGGACGCCGACGCCGCAGCGCTCGCGCGCTTCTTCAACGCAGTGATGCAGGGCATGTCGATGCAGGCGCGCGACGGCGCCACGCGTATCGCGCTGGAACAGATGGCGGAGATGGCGATGCAGGCGTGGCCCGGCAAGGCCGTGAAAGCGGCGCGCGCCACCAGGGCCACCAGGGCCGCCAGGGGGCGGGAGGTGCAGGCGGCCTAGCCCGGCGGCTCGGGACGGCACCACAGCCAGGCCAGCACGCACGCCATGCAGGCAATCGCGCCATAGGCCAGCCAGGGCCGGTGCATGCCGAACAGCAGCACGCCGGCGCACACCGTCATCGCGGCCGTGGCGCTCCATTTGGCGCGCCGGCTGACCATGCGGCCGTGATGCCAGTTATAGAGCATGGGCCCGAACACGCGATGGCCCAGCAACCATGCATGCAGGCGCGGCGAGCCCTTGGCCGCGGCCCACGCGGACAGCAGCACGAACTCCGTGCTCGGCAGCCCCGGCACGAACAGCCCCAGGATGGCCACGCCCAGGCTCAGCAGCGCCAGCGCCGTCAGCAGCGCGCGCGCGGTGCGCGTGCGCGCCAGCCGCAGCGGGGTGTCTTGGGAAGCCTCCGCGGCGGCGGCCCTCGTAGGCGGCACCGCGTCGCGCGCGCAGGCTGCGTCGGCATCATCCAAGGCTTGTCACCACAGTGAGGAATGGCGCCGCAGCAACGCGCCGAAGCGGTCGAAGGCATCCTGCGCGGCGGTCTCGTGCTTGAGACGCTGCGGCAGCGTAAGTCTGTCTGGAGAGGCGGCAAGGGCCGGCAGCATGTCTCGGTTTCTCTCGGTTTGGCCGGCGCGGATGCTTCGGCGACTGGACGCGCCCACTGCGCCAGCACGCGGCCGTGCCCATTGTCGCGCGCCGCCACGGCAGGGGGCAAGGTGAGACCCTGACGCCCGTGCTGGCTTTCGCACACAGGCAAGGCCGGAATCCGGCGCGAATTCCCGTACGCGGCACACCGCACGGCACGGCATATAGTAGCGCTTCGGCGGCAGTCGCCGGCGCCAGTGCCTTGGCCTGGGACAGACGCTGCCAACGAGGTCGGAATCAGGGCGAGGTTCATTCACCTAGCTGGAGGGATTGCGCGGCTACCCGCCGACGTCCGATGGTTTGCCGTCGCGCTGCCCGGCGACGCCGTGGCGGTTGTGAAATGCTGCCCGTGCGGCATCCTTGCGCTGCGTCATGCCGCGCATGCAATGCGCAGGAATGGCACGCGATAAATGCTGCCGCGCACGGTCACGGCCGGTATACTCGCAGGCACGTCTACCCCTGCCTGCAGACCGCTCATCGTGTCCTCTTCCTCCGCGCACAAGACCGCCGCGCAAGCACCCGCCGCCGCACCCTACGATTTCACCGAGCAGGTCGGCCACCTGCTGCGGCGCGCCTACCAGCGCCATGTGGCGATCTTCCAGCAGACCATTGCCGATTCGCAGCTCACCGCCGCGCAGTTCGTGGTGATGTGCGCGGTCAACGACCGCGGCTCCTGCTCGCTCAGCGAGATCGTGCGCGCCACCGCCATCGACCAGGCCACCGTGCGTGGCATCATCGAGCGGCTCAAGGCGCGGGCGCTGGTGGCGGTATCGCACGATGCCAACGACCGCCGCAAGGTGGTGGTCACCGTCACGCCGGGCGGTCTCGCGCTGATCGAGGAAACGGTGCCGTTCGCGCACCGCATCTCCGAGCAGACCTTCGGCGACCTCAACCCGGCCGAACGTGTGGCGATCCTCTACCTGCTGCGCAAGATGAGCGAGTGCGACGAACGCGGCGAACGCGACGCCGCGCCGGACGCGCAGGCGTAGCCGGCGTCAGGCCGGCTGCGCGATGCTGCCGGCCAGCGCCGCCAGCACCGCCTCCGGCGTGAAGGGCGCGCGCCGCAGCCGCACGCCGGTGGCATCGAACAAGGCATTGGCAATGGCCGGCGCGCCCGGCAGCGAAGCCGACTCACCGGCGCCCATGGGCGCTTCCTCCTGCCGTTCCAGCAACAGCACCTCGATCGGCGGCAGTTCCGGGAAGGCCAGCAGCGGATAGCTGCCCCATTCGCGGCTTGCCACGCCCGCCGCGTCGAAACGCACCTGTTCCTTGAGCACGCGGCCAAGGGCCTGCACCACGTTGCCCTGCACCTGGTGGCGCACGCCGTCGGGGTTGACCATCATGCCCGTGTCCTGCGCGACCACCAGCCGCTGCACGACGATCTCGCCGGTATCGGGCGCCACCGTGAGGTCTACCACCCAGGCCGCCCAGGCGGCGCCGAAACCGGGAAACCGGCTATGGACATAGCGGGCGTAAGCCACGCCGCGCCCGCGCAGCAGGCCGTCCGCGCCAGGCGTGCCGCGCGTGCCGCGCGCGCCTTCGCGCCAGCCGGCGTGCGTCGCCAGTTCGCGCAACAGCGCGCTGGCGCGTTCGTCGGGCAGGTGGCGCAGGCGGAAGGCGAGCGGATCGGCGCCGGCTTCGTGGGCGATCTCGTCGATCAGGCACTCGTGCGCGAACACATTGGGCAACGCCGAGACGCCGCGCAGCCAGGAGGCCCGCACGATGGCCGGCGTGTCATCGCAGGCGATGCGCGCACTGGCGTAGTGGTACGGCGGCACCGCGGTGCGGTCGCCCATCTGCAGCGTGCGCGGGGCATTGTCGACGATGCCGGTGAGCAGCAACGCCAGCGTGGGCGCGTCATTGGACGGATAGCGGCTGACGAAGTCATAGGCAAGCAGGTCGCCGGCGGCGCCGATGGCCGCGCGCACGTCCATCAGCTGCGCCGCGCCCTTGGGCTCCCACAGGTGTTCCTGTTCGCGGCTGAGCTGCACGCGCACGGGCCGCTTCACCGCGCGCGAAAGCAGCACGGCGTCGGCGCAGACGTCGTCGGCGCAGTTACGCCCGTAGCACCCGGCAGCCTCCATGCGCACGATCTCGATACAGCCTTCGTCGAGACCGGTGAGGCGCGCGAGATCGATGCGCAGGACATGCGGGTTCTGCGTGCCGGACCACACGGTGAGGCCGTCGTCGCGGTAGTCGGCCACGGCACACGAGGGGCCGATCGATGCATGCATCTGGAACGGCCATGCATAGCTGCGCGACAGCACCTTGCCGCTGCCCCGCGCGGCTTCGAGCGCGCCGGCCACGTCGCCTTCGTCCACCAGCTGGCGGCGCGTGGCGGGGTTGGCGCGCAGCGCGGCCTCCGCCTCGCCCGGGCCATTGAGCGCGGGCAGCGGCGGCACCGGCTTCCAGTCCACGCGCAGGCGGCGCGCGGCCTGCATGGCCTGCTCCTCGCGCTGCGCCACCACGCCGACGAAATCGCCCTGCACCACCACGTCGATGACGCCGCGCACGCCCTCGAGCGAGGCGCGGTCCACCCCGCGCAGGCTGGTGCCGACGAAGTCGCCGCAATCGCGGCCTGCGTAGGGCGGACGCACCACGCGGCCGTGCACCATGCCGGGTACGCGCACGTCATGCACGAAGGCCAGTTGCGCCGTGGCCTTGGCGGGAATATCGACACGCGCCGCGGCGCGGCCGACCACGCGGTATTCGGAGACCGGCTTGGTGTCGAACTGGTCGGCCAGCGGCAACTCGACATGTTCGCCCGCCAGCAGTTCGGCATACGACAGTGCCTGGTCCGGCGCGCCCTTCACGTGCAGCCGGCAGTCGTCGGCGGCCAGCGTGGCGGCGGGCACGCCCAGCCGCTGCGCGGCACGTTCGCGCAGCCAGGCCATGGCCTGCGCCGCCGCGCGCCGCAGCGGCAGCGCCGAGATCTGGATGGTGGCGCTGGCAATGGTGGGGCCCTGGTTGGGCGTGGCCTCGGTATGGCCCAGCGTCATCGCCACGCGCGCGGCCGGCACGTCGAGCTCCTCGGCCACGATCTGCGCCAGCGAGGTGCGGATGCCGGTGCCGAGGTCCACATGGCCGTTGAAGGCGAGGATCTCGCCGTTGTCGAGCAGCGCCACGAAGATGTCAGGCTGCGCCGCCACATAGTCCGATGCCGCGCCGGGCTGCCCCGGCGCCGGACGCGGCGCGGCCTGTGGCGCGCGCGTCACCAGCAAGGCGCCTTGCCTGCGCAGCAGCGCGTCGCGCAGCGCGCCGGGCGAGGTCGCGGAGGCGGCCACTGACGATGATGCGCGCGCATCGGCCTGCGCGGCGGCGGGGTCGGTTTGCATGGCTTCCCTCACTCGTCCATCCCTTGTCCATCCCTTGTTCATCACTTCGGTGCGCGCGCGGGCGCCGCGTTTGCGGCGCGCCATGCCCTGCCCGTTATACTCCCAGCCTTGATCAGCACAGCAACGCGGCTTCAGGCCCCAGACATATGAACACCCCGACCGCTAGGAAGAGCGCGGCAGCCGGAACCCGGGCCCGGCAGGCTCAGGACACCCGGGCCAAGATCCTCAAGGCAGCCATCAAGGTCTTCGCCATGGGCGGCTACGAGGGCGGGCGCGTGGAACGCATCTCGTCGCTGGCCAAGACCTACGACCGCATGATCTATTACTACTTCGGCAGCAAGGAAAAGCTGTTCGTCGAAGTGCTGGAAACCATCTACACCCAGCTCAACGAGGCCGAACAGGCACTCAAGCTCGACGCCGGGGACCCCGTGCGCGCACTGACGCAACTGGTCGACTTCGTCTGGAACTACTACCTGGAGCATCCCGAGTTCGTCGCCATCCTGTCGAGCGAGAACATGAGCCAGGGCAAGCACGCCAAGAAATCCGGCCGGCTCAGGGACATTTCCAGCTATGCCTTGTCGGTGCTCGACGGCATCCTCGAGCGCGGCAAGGCCGCCGGCCTGTTTCATGCCGATGTGCGCGCCCGCGATGTCTACCTGGTGATCGCCTCGCTGGGCTACTTCTACAACTCGAACCATCATACGCTCAGCGCCTTCCTGGGCGAGCCGATGATGAGCAAGGCCGCGCTCGAGCACTGGCGCAACATGATGCAGCGCACCGTGCTGAGCACGGTCTGCGTGGTCCCGTCCGGCAGCGCGCCGGTCGCGGCGCCGACGGAGCCCGCGCCTCCCAGGAAGGCCGCGCGCGCCCGGCGCGCCTAGCCGCCCCGGCTCAGCGCGCATCGCCACCGGCGCGCGCCAGCAACGCCAGCGCCTCGTCGCGCGGCATCACGCTGGCGTATTTCTGCGCCATGTCGAACAGGTTGGCGTCGTGCGGGCCGATAGCGCGGTCGCCCACGCAATCGGACAGCACCAGCGGGCGAAAGCCCAGCGACATCGCATCGACCACGCTGGCGCGCACGCAGCCGCTGGTGACGCAGCCCGCCACCAGCAGCGTCTGCACGCCACGCTGCGTCAGCCACGCCGCCAGCGAGGTGCCGAAGAAGGCCGAGGGCACCGTCTTGCGCACCACCAGCTCGCCGGCGCGCGGCGCGAGCTGCGGCACGATGGCGCTGTCGTGGCTGGCTTCCTTCAGGCCCAGCATGCCGGGCACCTTCAGGGTGAAGATATTCTGGTCGCTGTCGTCGTCGGCGAACACGATGCGGCTGTGCGCCACCGGCCAGCCCTGCTCTCGCGCGGTGGCCAGCAACGGCACGGTGTTGGCGATGGCGGCAGGGATATTGCCGCCGCCGAACACCTCCGGATTGGCGAAGCCGTTGACGAAGTCGATGATCAGCAGGCCGTAGGGCGCCCTGGGCGCCAGCGTGGCGCCAAAGCCCTGGCGCTGGTAGGTGGTGGCTTCATCGTGCATGGGTGGCTCCGCTCTCGTGTGTTTGCCCCTGGTTCGACTGCGCCTGGCCGGCCTGGTGCCAGCCGTCCAGCACCTTGCCGCGCTCGACCACCGCCTCACCATCGAGCCGCACGGTGCAATGCCGCACCGGGATATCGATATGGCAAGCCGTGGTGCGGCTGCCGCCGGCCTCGTTGTTGGGACCGAAGGAGCACAGGAAATTGCCTTCGAAGGCGCGTGCGTCCATGCCGATGGTGGCCTCGCGGTCGTACATGGCCAGCGTGGACCAGCGCGCGCGCGGCTGCAGGCCCCAGCCGATATGCGACATGGCGTAGGCCTCCGGATCGTTGAAGGAGGCCATGTAGTCGCTCAGCAGGTCGGCGTCGAGGCCGCCTTCGATATGCGTGACATAGCCATTGCGCACGGTGATGTCGACGGGCGCCTGCACATAGGACTTCATCGGCAGCAGGATGTCGCCGCGGTCGAGCACGATGCGTCCGCTGGTGCCGCCCTCGTTCGGCCAGGTCAGCACGAAGCCACTCGGCCAGTGGTCCCAGCGCCCGGGCTTGTCGACGAAACCGTACTCGCTGATGGCCGGGAACTCGCCCAGCGCGCAGCGCAGGTCGGTGCCGGCGCCGGACGTGATGTGCATTTCCCTGGCGCGCCCGAGCCGCGCGGTGGCGGCCATGACGCGCGCGCGGTCGTCCTCGGTGGGCACCAGGCGCACCAGCACTTCGGGCGGCTCCACCGCCAGCAGGATCTTGGTGCCGCCGGACAGGATCTCGTGCTGCTCGGGCGAGAACAGCAGCGTCATCAGGTCCAGCACCAGGTCGCTGGCCTTGAGCGCGGCGATGGCGGCCGGGTTGCCGGTCAGCGGCGTGGTGCCGAGATAGGCCAGCGCGTCGCGGCTGAGCGCGCGCTCGCCGTTGACGGGCGGCAGGTCGAGCCGGTTGACGATGGCGCCCATCGACGCCGCCGCGAGTTGCGCGGTGCGCAGCGTCTGCGGGTGGGTGGCGGCGCCGGTCAGCACCGTGACGGTCTGTCCGGGCTGCAGCCTGGACAAGGTGAGCACCTGGCGCCAGGCCTGGGTCAGGTCGTGATCGCTTACGGGCATGGTTTCTCCTTGGTTGGCGGTGGCGCGCTCAGGCGGCGGTCTGGTCGCACACGAGCGGCGCGCCGAGGAAATCGCCGAACGCGCGGTAGAAGCCGGCTTCGTCGTCCCACGGGATCATGTGGCCGGCATCGGGCACGCGCGCCACCAGCACGGCGGGCAGCAGGCCGCGGATCTCCTCGATATCTTCCGCGCGGATGACATCGCCGCGGCCGGCCACCATCAGCAGCGCGGGCACGCGCAGCGCCGGCAGGTCGGCGTGGATATCGTCGCGATGGAAGTCCTCGAAGCTGGCCACCACCGCGCGTTCGTCGCAGGTATGCAGCCACTCGGCGCGCAGGCGCAACTGGTCCTGCGTCCAGGTCGGGCAGAAGCGCCGCATGCCCTCGGCATCGATGCCCTGCCGCGCCAGGCGGATCGAATCGACATACCAGGGCAGTTGCGACGGATAGGCGCGGCGGCCCGGACCGGACACCGGCGGGTCCACCATCACCAGGCGGGTCAGCCCGGCGGGATTGGCGCGCGCCGCACGGATGCCGATGCGCGCGCCCATCGAGTGGCCGACGATGGCGTAGCGCGCAAGGCCGAGTGCCCGGGCAAAGGCAAGCACATCGGCGCCCTGCGCATCGAGGCCGTAGTCAAGCGTATCGCCCGCGGCCGACAGGCCGCGGCCGCGCACATCGAGGACATAGGTATCGAAGTGCTGGCCGAACCGTTCGCCGACGAAGCCCCAGGTGACGGCCGGGCTGGTGATGCCGGGCACGATGATCACCGCGTCGCGCTGCGCGCGCGCGCCGGCGTTGCCGCCGTAGCGCAGGTAGTGCTGGCGGATGCCGTTGGCGGACACATGGCCGCCGTAGAGAAACTCGCTCATGGCTGGCTCTCTCGCGCTCAGTAGGCGCCCGACAGCAGCGCGCCCGCGCCGGGCACCACCGGTTCGAGATCGAGCTGCCTGAGGATGGCGTAGGTGGTGGCGATGGCGGCGGTGATGACAGGCTTGCCGGTCATGGCTTCCACCTTGGCCACGGCCGGCAGCGAGGGCATCTGCACGCAGGCGGACAGCACGATGGCATCCACGTCCTTCGTATTCATCTGCGCGACGATGCCCGGCAGGTTCGCAGGGTCGTGGCGGCCTACCTCCAGGTTGTCCGCGATCTCCAGCGCGCGCCAGTCCACCACCTCGTAGCCCTCATTGCGGATGTAGTCCACCACGAGCTCGGTCAGGGGCTTCATGTACGGCGCGACCACGGCGATGCGCTTCGCACCGATCACCTTGAGCGCGTCCACCAGCGCGCCGGCGCTGGTGATCACCGGCGCATCGGCGCCATTGGCCGCGGTATGGGCCTGCAGGCGCTTCTCGGAGACGCGGTGGTAGCCGTGTCCCATCGCCATGATCGCCACCAGGCAGGCGTAGCCCAGCACGTCGACGCGCGCGTCGCTCAGCTCCAGCGCGCAGCGGTCGGATTCGGCGTCCATTGCCGCCAGCTCTTCCTTGACCACTTTCTTCATGCGCATGCGGCTGGAATGGAAGGTGAAGCGTTCGGGCCGAACCAGCTGGCGCGCCGCGAGCATCGCCGGGATTTCGGTTTCCATCGTGGTGTTCGAGCTCGGCACGATCTGGCCGATACGGAAATTTTTCTGCACTGTCGACTCCATCATCCATCTGTTTTGTCCACCCGCCCAGGCGCTGCGCTTGCGTGGCCAGCTCCTTGCACGGCGGCCCGGCGGCTTGCCAGCGCCCCGGTACCTTGCGAACGATTGTAGTGTACACACTGTAATTTCACAACAAATCAATGCGCCGCGCGTGCCGCACTTATTCAGTGCTCGCTTAACGAAATGATGCCTGAAAATGGGCATATTTTCCCGTGTACAGTGCAATGCACCGCTGCAATCACATCCGGATAAGGGTTTTCCATAGGACGCGCATATCGTTCCTTTACTTCCATTTTTATGGTGTGTACACTCGATTTCACCAACTGGCCGAAAGGCCGCTCCAGACCCACATACATCGCCAGGAGAAATATCGTGCAAGGCAAACCACGGATCGCAATCATCGGGGCCGGACTGGGAGGGACCGCTGCCGCGGCGCTGCTGCAGCGCAGCGGCTTCGAGGTCAGGCTGTATGAGCAGGCTCCGGCGTTCTCGCGTCTGGGCGCGGGCATCCATGTGGGGCCCAATGTGATGAAGATCATGCGCCGCATCGGCATCGAGGATGCGCTCAACCAGATGGGCTGCCACCCGGATTTCTGGTACAGCCGCGACGGGCAGAGCGGCGAAGTGGTCGCGCAGATCCCGCTCGGCGACTACGCGCTGTCGCACTACGGGGCCAGCTACCTGACCGTGCACCGCGGCGATTTCCACGCCCTGCTGACCGAGGCGGTAGCGCCGGGCACGCTGCTGTTCGACAAGAAGCTGGACAGCGTGGAAGACCTGGGGCACGCGGTACGCCTGCGCTTTACCGACGGCACGGTGGACGAAGCCGATATCGTGATCGGCGCGGACGGCATCAATTCGCGCATCCGCGAGACCTTGCTGGGTGCCGAGCCGCCCCGCTACACCGGCTACGTGGCGCACCGCGCCGTGTTCCCGATCTCGCGCGTGAAGGGCTTCACGCACGACCGCTGCACCAAATGGTGGGCCGACGACCGTCACATGATGGTCTACTTCGACACCGGCAAGCTCGACGAGATCTACTACGTGACCGGCGTGCCCGAGCCCACCTGGGACCTGAGCAAGAGCTGGCTGCCGAGCAGCATCGAAGAGATGCGCGCTGCCTTCGACGGCTGGCACACAGGGGTGCAGTCGCTGATCGAGGGCACGGTGGAAGTCACCAAGTGGCCGCTGCTCGAGCGCGACCCGCTGCCGTTGTGGAGCCGCGGCCGCCTGGTGCTGCTGGGCGACGCCTGCCACCCGATGAAGCCGCACATGGCGCAGGGCGCGGCCATGGCGATCGAGGATGCCGCCATGCTGACGCGCTGCCTGGAGCAGACCGGACTGTCGGACTTCGGCACGGCCTTCTCGCTGTACGAGGCCAACCGCGCCGCGCGCGCCAGCAAGGTGCAGCTTGTTTCGCACAACAATACCTGGCTGCGCGCCAACGAGAACCCGGACTGGTGCTTCGGTTACGATGTGTTCAACGTGCCGCTGGCGCAAGCCGGGCAGGTGGCGATCGCCGCCTGAGCCAGATCCGGCAATACCGCCAGGCCCCCGGGGCCTCCGGCCGCACATGCCTGCCCACGTCGCAGGCATGGCGCCGGAGCCGGGGACCGGGCCTCGCAGAGTGATGTTCTGGAACGCCCCCGCCCCACTGGAATGCACACGCCCCGCCCCCTCACCCTCCGGGTCAACCGGACCACGCACCTGCTCGATGCCGAGGTCGACCCCGACACGCCGCTGCTCTATATCCTGCGCAACGACCTGGCATGCAACGGCCCCAAGTATGGCTGCGGGCTGGGCCAGTGCGGAGCATGCACGGTGCTGGTCGACGGCGTCGCGGCACGCTCGTGCGTGATCCCGGTCAAGGCCGTGGCGCAGCGCGCGGTGACCACGCTCGACGGATTGGGCACGCCGGAGCGGCCCGACCCCGTGCAGCAGGCCTTTATCGACGAGCAGGCGGCGCAATGCGGCTACTGCCTGAACGGCATGATCATGACCGCCAAGGCGCTGCTGGCGGAGAACCCGTGTCCCGATGAAGCGCAGATCCGCGAGGCGCTGCGCTTCAACCTGTGCCGCTGCGGCACGCATGTGGAAATCCTGCGCGCGGTGCAGCGCGCCGCCGTGCTGCTGCGCCAGGCTGCCGGACCGGAAGGCGCGCCATGAGCGGGCGCGACGAGATCGTCGCCGGCCAGGCCGGCGCGGCGCCCTGGATGCCACCGGAAGCAGCGGATTGCCTCGCCTGCCATATGGTGCGGCCCCCGCAGCTTGCGTGGCAGGCCGGCACCCTGCGCAGCGCCCGGCTGGTCGATTGCGATGAGGCCGCCGCGCGCGCGGTGGCCGGCGTGGCCGCGGTGGCGCGGCGCGCAAACTTTCTCGGCATTGCCGCCGGCACCGCGCAGCAGGCGGCCCAGGCTGCCAGCGCATTGCGCGCACGCTGGCGCGCGCCGGATACCGGCAAGCCGGAGCTGCGGCCCGGCGCCCGCGTGATCGCCGCGCACGGCGATGCCGCCCAGGCCACGGCGAGCGCCGCGGGCGGGAGCACGCAAGACTACCGCTGGCCGTTGGCCGGCACGCAGCCCGGTGGCTGCACCGCCATTGCCGACTGGCGCGGCGGCGCGCTGCGCGTCTGGCTGCCCAGCCGCACGCCCGGCGCCCTGCGCGCCGAACTGGCCGCGCTGCTTGGGATCGGCGCGGACCGCATCACGCTGGTCTGCTGGCAGGCCATGGACGATGGCGCGTCCGGCGAAGACCCGCTTTACGCCCACCATGCCGCCGCCGACGCAGCGCTGATGGCCCACGCCGCCGGCCGCCCGGTGCGCGTGCGGGTGCAGGCGCATGAACTCGGCGCCACGCAGGCGTGGGCCGGCATCCATCTGCAAAGTGCATGGGCGAGCGATGGCCAGATCACGGCCTATGCTGCCGATGCCACCATTGACGCGCGCCACAGCGCGGCGCTGGCAAGTGCGCCGCCGCTGGCGCTCTGGCTGACCGGCACGCCGTCGCCCGTCAGCGAGATCCGCCCCGATGCGCATGGCGGCGCTGCGCAACCCGACGCGAGCGACGCCATCCTGCCACCCTACCGTTTCGCCAGCCTGCGCGTGACACAGGCCGACGCGCCGGGCCAGCCGCCTGCCGCGGCGCCGGCGGAACAAGCGGGGCAAGCAGGACAGACGGCGCGCGCGCACGTCTTCGCGCGCGAATCGCATCTGGACGAGATCGCGGCCGCCAGTGCGCAGGATCCGGTGGCATTGCGCCTGCGTCATCTCGAAGACGCTCGCGGCGCCGCGCTGGTCGGCCGTGTCGCCGCCCAGGCCGGCTGGCAGCCGCGCGCCACGCGCGCGCAAGGCAGCGGCAATGTGCGGCGCGGGCGTGGCTTCGCCTACGCCAGCACCATCGACGCCGGCGACGCCCATGCCGGGCGGAGCTGGTCCGCATGGGTGGCGGACGTCGAAGTCGACGCGGCCACGGGCGAGGTCAGCGTGACCGGCATCACGCTGGGCCACGACGGCGAAGCTGCGGGCAAGCCTGTCCCCGCCGACGCGCCGGCACTGCAGCAGCAAGCCATGCGCGCCGCGCAGCGCCTCACCGCCGGCGGCGGCTTCGACAGCTGGGGAGAGACGCAGGCCTTGCAGCAGGAGGATCACCTGCCGGCGCTTGCCGACGCGCCCTTGCCCACCGTGCGCGTCGCCGGCACGCTCGGCCCTGCGACCCTCGGCACCGGCGCGGCGACGACACTGCCGGCCGCGCCCGCCGTGGCCAATGCCATCTTCGACGCAACCGGCGTGCGCCTGCGCGAGCCGCCCTTCAGCGGCGAACGCCTGCGCGCCGCGCTGGCCGCGCAGGCAGGCGGCACGGATGCGCGCGGCGCCAGGCGCAAGCGCAACTGGCTGCTTGCCGCCGCAACCACCGCGGCGACGACCGCCGCCGGCCTGATCGCAACCGCCATGCCCTGGCGCGCGCCGATCGCGCCGGTGGCGCCGCCCGCGCCCGGCTTCTACTCGGCGGCCACCATCGAACGCGGCCGCCTGGTGGCCGCCGCCGGCGACTGCGCGGTCTGCCACACGGCGCCCGGCGGCGTGCGCAACGCCGGCGGGCTGGCGCTCGATACGCCGTTCGGCACCATCTACAGCACCAACATCACGCCGGACCCGGAAACCGGTATCGGCAACTGGTCCTACGGCGCCTTCGAGCGCGCCATGCGCGAGGGCATCCACCGCGACGGGCGGCATCTGTACCCGGCCTTTCCGTACACCGCCTTCGCCAAGGTCAGCGACCCCGACCTGCAATCGCTCTACGCCTACCTGATGGCGGCCGAGCCGGTGCGCGCCAGGGCGCCGGAAACGGCGCTGGCCTTCCCCTACAACCTGCGCCCGCTGATGGCCGGGTGGAACCTGCTGTTCCATCGCGCCAAGCCCTTCGAAGCCGACCCCGCGCGCAGCGCGCAATGGAACCGCGGCGCCTATCTGGCCGAAGGCCTGGGGCATTGCAGCGCCTGCCATTCGCCACGCAATGCGCTGGGTGCCGAGCGTGGCGGCCGCGCTTACCTCGGCGGCGGCGAGGCCGAAGGCTGGGAGGCGCCCGCGCTGAATACGCTGTCGCGCGCGCCGGTGCCGTGGACCGAACAATCGCTGTTCGCATACCTGCGCCAGGGCTACGCGCCCCATCACGGCGCAGCGGCGGGACCGATGGCGCCCGTCGTCGAGGAGCTGGCGCTGTTGCCGGAAGAGGATGTGCGGGCTATCGCGCACTATGTCGCGTCCTTCGGCGAGAACGCGCCGGACGCGGCGCAGGCAGCCGCGCAGGCCGCGCTGCTCGAGCAGCGCAGCGCCGCTGCCGCGCGCGCGCTCGCCGGGCCGGCGCAGCGCCTGTACCAGAGCGCCTGCGCGGTGTGCCACCAGGGCGAGCAGGGCATCCGCCAGTTCGGCATCAAGCCTTCGCTGGCGCTCAATACCAATCTGCATGGCGACAAGCCCGACAACCTGATCCGCGTGCTGCTCGACGGCATCCCGGCGCCGGCGGCCAGCGCGCTGGGCTATATGCCGGCGTTCGGCGACAGCCTCGACGACGCCCAGCTGACGCAACTGGTGCACTACCTGCGCGCCCGTTTCGCCCCCGACAAACCCGCCTGGGACAACGTCGACGAGACGCTGGCCAGGGCCCGTGCCACGCCTTCGCACTGAGAAGCACTATCGAGGCGGTCCCGGCTTCGCCGCACGGCCATGGCAGGTACGGCTTGCCTGCGGCAGTTACGCCTGGCCTGGACCGCTTCGCTTGACCCTGATAGCGCCTCCAGGCGGGAAAACCCCGAGGAGAAAACCACGCCCTCGCCCTTGCACGGCTGTTTCATGTAGCTTACGCTGAATGATCATGTAGCAGGCACTACATGAGTGCGGCGTGAAGGAAAGCGGTGCCGGCCCTGCACAAGGACGGCGCCACGGCAGACGGCCAATGTGCCCTGCGGCCCGCATCAAACCATAAGAAAACGACCCAGCCATCACTGCACAGGCGCTGGCCCGCAGCTTGCATAGCAAGACGGCGGCCCGCCGCCGGCAGCACTGGCGAAGACACCCAACGGCAGACAACGGTAGAAAACAAAGGAGTGAACATGTCGTATCAGTATCAAGACGGCGCGGCGGGCGTACTGCCCGCCGCGTCCCGGCCCGACGTCTACCGCAAGGTGACGTGGCGCCTGATCCCGTTCTTCTGCGCCTGCTATCTCGCAGCCTATCTCGACCGCATCAACGTCGGGCTGGCCAAGCTGCAGATGCTCGACGACCTGCACTTCAGCGAGACGGTCTATGGCCTCGGGGCCGGCCTGTTCTTCGTCGGCTACATCCTGTTCGAGGTGCCGAGCAACCTGGTGCTGCAGAAGGTGGGCGCGCGCCTGTGGATCGCGCGCATCATGATCACGTGGGGCCTGCTGTCCGGCGCGACCATGTTCGTCACCACGCCGACCCAGTTCTACGTGCTGCGCTTCCTGCTGGGCGCGGCCGAGGCGGGCTTCCTCCCCGGCGTGCTGCTCTACCTGACCTACTGGTTTCCCACCCACAAGCGCAGCAAGATCATCGCCCTGTTCATGATGGGCCTGCCCCTGGCGAGCATGATCGGCAGCCCGCTGTCCGGCTGGATCATGACGGCGTTCGCCGGCGTGCACGGCTGGGCCGGCTGGCAATGGCTGTTCTTCCTGGAAGCCATTCCCTCGGTGCTGCTGGGCGTGATGGTGTTCATCTACCTGCCCAACGGCATTGCCGACGCCAAATGGCTGCAGCCCGACGAGAAGCGTGTCCTGCAGCGCAACCTGGAGTCCGACGTGCTCACGGAAAGCAGCCATTCGCTCAAGGCGGCCTTCACCGACCGCCGCGTGTGGATGCTGGGCCTGATCGACATGTGCCTGCTCATGGGCACCTACTCGATCGGCTTCTGGATGCCCACCATCATCCGCGACACCGGCGTGGCCAGCCCGCTGCATATCGGCCTGCTCACGGCCATCCCGCACGCGGTGGCGGTCGTGGCGATGCTGCTCAACGGCGCCCATTCGGACAAGACCCGCGAGCGCCGCTGGCATATCGTGATCCCCATCCTGGCGGGCGCGGCCGGCCTGGTGGGCAGCACCTTCGTCACCGGCTCGGCCTCCGCCACCGTGATGATGCTGACCCTGGCCAACGTGGGCATCGTGGCGACCTTCCCGGTGTTCTGGTGCCTGCCGTCGACGTTCCTGAGCGGCACCGCGGCCGCCGCCGGCATCGCGCTGGCCTGCTCCATCGCCAACCTCGGGGGCTTCGCGGCCACCTACCTGCTGGGCTGGCTGAAAGACACGTTCCACAGCCCCAGCGCCGGCCTGATCCTGTTCGCCGGCTGCCTGCTGGGCGCCTGCTTCCTGGTGCTGGCCATGCCAGCCAGGGTGGTCAACCGCTAAGCCGCGGCGACACGGGCGGCGCGCGGACATTGAGCCGCGCGCCGCTTATCCGTACCATGCTGCCCATGCAAAGCGGGAACATGGTATGACTCTCAAGACTCTGGACGGCGCGCTGGCCCTGCTGACCTACTTCACGGTGCGGCAGCCCACCTGGGGCGTGCGCGAGCTGGCCAAGCACAGCGGGGTGCACCACGCGGTGGTGCACCGCGTACTGGCGACCTTCGCCGCCAACGGCTTCCTGGTGCAGGACGCGGCCAGCGGCAAGTACTCACTGGGGCTGCGGCTGTTCGAGCTGGGCCAGGTGGTGCGCAAGACCTTCTCGCCGGCCGAGGTAGTGCAGCCGGTGCTGGAAAAGCTTGCCGCGCAAAGCGGCGAGACGGTATTCCTGTCATGGCTGGACGGCCATGAAGGCCTGTGCGTGGGCATGGTGCAAGGCCAGCACCAGCTGCGTTTCTCGATCGAGCTGGGCCAGCGGTTCCCGCTGCATGCGGGTGCCCATGCCAAGGTCATCCTGGCTTTCCAGGACGACACCTTCCGCGCCCGCGTGCTCGCGCACGCCAGCGACCCCGCGCATGCGCAGCCGGGCCTGGCCACGACGGATCCGGCCGTGATCGAGCCCCAGCTGGCGGAGATCCGCGCGCAGGGCTGGGCCCACACGCGCGGCGAGGCAGCCGCCAGCGTAGCCGGGCTCGCCTTGCCGCTGTGGTCGCGCGACCACGGCGCGGTGGTCGGCTCGCTGGCCATCGCCGGGCCGCAGCAGCGCCTGGATGAAGAGGCGGTGCCGCGCATGCTCGATGCCCTGCGCGACGCCAGCCGGCGGCTCGAGGAAGTCGTCGGTTTCGGACGCTAGGGTCTGCTCAGCGCGCCCACAGCGCGCGTGCCACCGCATCGCCCGCCGCGCCGCCGCCGAACACGCGCTGGCCGATGGCGAAGCCAAGTTCGCGGTAGCTCTCCCACTGCGCCTCGTCGAAGAACTGGTCGCTGGTGGGTTCCTGCGGAAAGGCCGGATGGCTGCCACCGTATTGCCGCACGTCCGCCGGTGCGCTGGCGACCTGGCAAGGCTTGAGCAGGACGATGCGCGTCACCGGCCTGCGTGTGGCGGCAGGCTCGTCGGCGCGATAGACATCGAGCAGCAAGGCGCATTTCTCGCAGGCCGCGGCGCGGGCCTGCGGCGTGAAATCCGCTGGCGTGCCGAACACGCTGCCGAGCACGGGATCCCCGGCGGCGGCGGTGTCGACCACGATCTCCAGCCCCATGTCGATGCGCGCCAGGCGGATCAGGTTGGCAAGGTCGCCGAACTGGTAGTTCGGATCCGCCCCGCAATCGCACAGCACGATCATCGACACCGCGCGCTCCGGCCGCAGCAGCTCATACACCGCGGTGTTCTCGAAATGGCCGCCGTCCGACAGGTACTGCCAGCCGCGGCGGGTGCCGTGAAAGCGCGCGCTCAGCTCGCAGGCCAGGTAGTAATGCGTGCGGAACAGCGAGATGAAGGCACCCAGCCAGGGCCGGTCGGGGCGGTCGTCCTGCACGCGGTCGCGCTCGGCACCGCCGGCGCGCGGTGCGCTGCCCGCATCGAGCGGATAGGACGGCCACCACGTGCCCAGGCGCAGGTTGGCCAGGCCCAGCAGCAGCGAGGTACCAAGTGTGGTGGAGCGGCCAAGGCCGGTGGAGATGGCCGCGCCCGAGGTGGCGATCCAGTCGCCAAGCGTGCGCGCCTGCGAGAGTTCGCTGCCGCCGGCCTTGTGCGTTTCCGGAAAGTAGCGCTGCCCGTCCACCGTGAAGCGCACGAAGGCGTCGGCGGGCAGCCCGCGCGCCGTGGTGGCCGGCAGCGTGAACGGCCCGGGCGCGATGCACAGCGGCTTGCCCTTGCGGTCGCGCTGCACCAGTTGTTCGGCCGGATCCACGGTCAGGTTGAGCGTGATGTTGATCAGGTGCAGCGGCGCCAGCATGGCGGGATCGTAGTAGGCGTTCAGGCTGAGCGGATCGCCATCGGCGGGCTCGGCGACGCTGAGGCGGGCGCGCTGGATGGCGTGCTGGCGCGCCGCCGTTCCCTCGCCCGCGGCAGGCGCGAAGCGCTGGCCGTTGGAGCCGCCAAGGTAGGCGCGCGTCAGCCGCGCCGAGTAGAACTGCTGCAAGGTCGACAGGTTCAGGAAGCCGGCGAAACGCCCGGCGATCAGCGTCAGCCCGAGCGCCAGGGCGCTCAGCGTGCCCAGCACAGGCGTGGTGTAGGCATTGCCGAACACCAGCCAGTCGACCGGCTCGCCGCCATTCCAGCGCACCCACAGGACCAGCCACGACCACAGCACGAAGACCAGCATCGCCACCACGGCCGCGGCGATGCCGGCCAGCAGCGATACCGGCAGCCGCGACAGCCAGCCGGTCACGCCAGCCTTGCCGTCGCCGCCCTTGCCGTCGACCAGGCCCGCGCCGTAGCGGATCAGCCAGACCACGCCGCCCAGCAGCCCGGCCGGGCCGAGTGCGCCCCAGGGATGTCCGGTGGACTGCGTGTACAGGTAGAACGTGCGCGCCACGGTATCCGCCACGCCCAGCGCCGCCAGCCATAGCACGGTGCCAACGGCGCCGCTGAGCAAGCGCGTGGCACGCACGCGGTAGGCCTGCACGGTGGCCGGCCGCACGCGGCACAGCGCAAAGCAGCAGGCTACGCCGAGCAGGGCCAGCACCGCCGCGCCCAGCAACAGGCAGGCCACCGCCAGGCCAGGCCCCATGCGGTGCAGCCATGCCGCCAGGCCCAGCATCACGACGCCCGCCAGCGCGGCCAGGCGCGTGGCCAGGCTGTCGAAGCGCAGCGCCGGGCGCGCATCGGCGGGATGCGGGTAGACCAGCCAGTACGCCACGGCAGGCGGCACCGCGAACAGCAGCAGCGCGGCCAGCGGCAGCCACATCAGTTCACTCCACCAGATCGCCAGGCCGCCTTCGTTGAAGACCTGCCGTGCGTCATGCAGCAGGTCCATCTCGTGCCGGCCCAGATCGATATAGGTGCCCACGGCCAGGTGACGCAGCAGCGCGAGTACCGCCAGCAACAGCAGCAACGCGCTGCCGATCACGTATTGCATGGCGAACCAGTTGCGCACCACCAGCGATGCCGCGTACAGCGAGTCGCCGGCGCCGGTCGGCGTCAGGTAGCGCCCGTTCTCGCGCAGCCACGCCACCGCGGCGCGGCCGGGATCGCCGGCGTACGACACCGAGGAACGGATGCGCCCGGGTGGCTCCTGCTGCAAGGTCCGGTAGGCCAGCGTCGCGGCCTCGACGCCGTTGGTGCCTGGCTTCAGGCGGCCCGGCACGAACAGGCTGCAGAAGAAGGCGCCGAGGTAGCCGCCGCCGCTGACGGTGGAGAGGTAGTCGAACTGGCCGAGCAGCGAGGCGGTGGCCGGCACGGCGGCAGGCTCGATGGCGTCGGGACCGTCGCCCTCCTGCACATCGGCGCGCGCCGCCCCGGGCGGCGGCGCGTGCGCGGCTTCGTGCCCGGCTTCGTGCCCGGCTTGGTGCGGCGTGGCGCCGGCCTGCCCCGCCAGCGCCGGCGGCGGCGCCTTGGCCAGCGCCTGCATCACGCCCAGGCAGAAGGTGGCGCTGCGGATGCCTCCGCCGGACAGGGCCAGCGCCCAGTTGCCGTCGCCGTCGCGCATCCGCCTGGCGATACCGAGTTGCCGGCGCCGCCGCGCGATGCGCGCCGATTCGTCACCGGAAGGCTGGTCTTCGGCTGGCATGCGGCTCTCCCTCGCAGATACCCGCCCCAGTATAGGCAACGCCACCTTGTATCCAAGTCCGCACGCAGCCAGGCCTGTACCATTTCAACAGCATCATGCAGCCGCATGTGGCCACTTCCGCGCCGGTGGTGGGCGTGGCGCTGACCGCGCAATCGGTGGTCTCGGGCAGCGCCACCAGCGCCAACCACGAGATCGACATCGCCGAGGCGGTGCGCTTCTGCGTGGAAGTGGCCAAGCGCTTCGGCCAGGACAAGTGCCGCTTCTTCAACGCGGTGGAGTGGGACAAGATCCGCGCGATCTATCCCGACATGACGGCCTTCCAGCGCGCCGGCACGGCACGCTGAAGACCGGCGCCTGCCGGCGCGAGGCCGCGCTGGTGGCGCCGTGCGTGCGGCAGGCCACATGGAGGATGTTCAGAGCGCCCGCTTCAGTGTATGGTTGCGCACCTGACGCGGTCCCAGCCCCAGCGGCTATTCTTTTTGCATGAAGTCCTGCCTCAACGCCCCCGCCAGCGCGCCGCTGCTGCGCTGCCTGTCCATCCTCGCCGCCTGCGCCGCGCTGACGGCGCTGACGGGCTGCGAACGCGAGCAGCCGGCACCGGCTGCCCCGGCGGCGGCCGACGCCTCGACCGCGCGCGCCGACGATGCCGGCCAGCCCGACGACTCGCCCGCCTTCGCTCCGGCCCCGCTGGCGCGCCCGCTGGTGGCGCTGCGCGGGCTATCCAGCATGGCGGACGTGCAGGCTGCCTGGGGCAAGCCGCCCAATATCACGCCCAACCAGGAAGAATGCGGTACGGCACTCGACGAAGAGAACCTGGTGGACTACCGCTACCCGGACGCGCTGATCGAAGTGGGCCGCAGCGGCGACGCCGTGATCCGTTCCCTGCACGGCATTCCGGCGGGACTGACGCTCAAGCTCGAGGGCCACGACATCGCCGCGACCACGACGCTCAGCGAACTCAACTCGGCCCTGCGCAAGAACCCGCGCTGGAAAATGGCGGAGGCACCCGGCAAGGTGCGCAGCCCGGCCGACCGCGACGAAGACGATCCGCTCGAGCACCTCGCCTACACCACGCTGTACACGCTGGATGGCGACGGCGACCAGTACCGGCTGTATTTCCTTGGCGAGCGGCTGGTCGGGTACGCCTACTGGGTCGGCTGCTAGCGCAGGCGGATCGCTAGGACGTGCGCGGGGCGGGCTCCCGCGCGGCGAGGTCGTCCGCGGCGGACGCCGCGTCGTGCAGGCGTTTCCATTCGTCGAAGCCGCCGGCCAGCGCCCACGTGTTGAGATAGCCCGCGCCTTGCAGCCGCTCGGCCAGGATGGCGGCGGACACCTCGTTCGGACATGCGCAGTAGATGACGATCTCGACGTTGGCCGGATGGGTCGACAGCAGGTCCAGCGGCGCGTGCAGATCCATCGTCAGCGCACCGGGAATCCTTTCGATGGCTTCGGTGCGCACGTCCACCACCAGCGGGGAAGCGTCGCCCTGGCGCCGCGCCTCGAGCTCGCCCACCGTCATGCGGCGCACCAGGCGGGTCCGGCGCAGCAGCCGCACCCGCCGCACGAACTTGTACGCGACGAAGGCCGCGAAAGCGGCCAGCACCACCGCCACCGCCACCGGGCCATAGGTGCTGAAGGCAAGCAGGATGGCTTCCACGAAATCGGTAAACACCACGCCGATCAGCAGCGCCCCGCCGGCCCACACCAGCGCGCCCAGCGCATCGTAGAACAGGAATATCGCGAACGGCGTGGCGGTCATGCCCGCCATGGCGGTGGACAGCGCGCCGGCGCCCGGCAGCAGCTTGGAGAACACCAGGCTGCGCGGGCCCACGCGCAGATACAGCGACTGCGTCTGGCGGATGCAGCTGTCGGGGGAAATCGAGACGCGGCAGATGGTGCGCAGCATCGGCTGGCCCAGGCGCTTGCCGGCAAAGTACCACGCGGTATCTGCAATCAGGCAGGCCAGGATGACCGCCCCCAGCACCAGCCCGATCGACGGCCCGGTGTCGCGCATGCCGAGCGCCCCGGCCACGAACAGCATCGGCACGGCCGGCACCGGCAGCCCGGCCTGCTCGGCCAGCACATTGAGAAACACCAGCATCACGCCGTGGTTCTCAAGCAAGGTCTTCAATTCGCCCAAACTGCCCACGCCACTCTCCGCGCTTTTCTGCCCCTCAACTCAGGCGGCGCGGGCGGGATGCCCGCGCCGGCGGGCATAGGCGTAGTGTGCCACCATGGCGGCACCGTGCGGCGCAGAGTCTTGCATGGCGGCCTCAAAAACCCTGAATGAAGAGCCGCCGGCCAGCCGCTGCTGTCGCCGCGCGCATCGTCCCGATGCACCTCAGGCGTGGGCGCCGTCCTGGAACGTGTCGATCTTGCGTGCCGGGTCGGACGACACGCCGGTGCGATCCCAGCCGGCCAGCTTCTGCGCGCCATCGGAGTACGGGTCCGGCCTGCGCAGCTGGCTGGCGGACGCCACGGGGACGGGCGGCGCGGCGGGGTCGAGGCGCGCGCCGTCGCTGTACACGTCGAAGCGCGACGCGTGGAACGCGTGGAATACATAGCCATAGCGGTCGGCGGACACGGCGCTGTCCCTGGGGCCGGTGGCCTGCGCCGGGATCGCCAGCGTGGCGAGGCCCGCAAGTGCGGCAGACGTCATCAGGAGCTTCAGGCTGGGGGTCTTCATGATGCTCTCCTTCTTGGCGATCGGCGGATCGCAGTATTGCTAGCAAGGCGCAGCGCGTTGCGCTGTTCCGGCCACACGTGAATCGCGCGGTTGAAGACAGATACGCCGCGCGGCGCGCGGTGGATGCAGCCAATCGCGATGCCGGCGCGGGTCAGGCTTGCAGGTCAGGCTTGCAGGTCGATCCCGGCCGCGCCGGCCGGGCGCCGGACCAGCCTTCGCCGCTGACTTCTCCCCGGCCAGCAGGCATCATGTCGGCTATCCGTTTCCCGTCCCGCCTTGCCTGTCCCGGAGCCACGCATGCCCGCCCGACCCGCCCTGCAAGACCAACTGATCCAGCGCTTCGGCCTGCAGGCACATCCCGAAGGCGGCTACTACCGCGAGACCCATCGCGACACCGCGCGCGTGGCGCGCGAAGGCGGCCCGGCCGGCGTGGCCACGCACGCCGCGTCCACGGCGATCTACTACCTGCTGTGCGACGAGGCGTACTCCGCCTGGCATCGCATCCGCGCCGACGAGGTTTGGCACTTCTATGCGGGCTGCCCGCTGCATGTGCACGTGCTGGAAGCCGATGGCAGTCTCACCACGCACCGGCTAGGCGATGCGCTTGCGCATGAGGACACGGTGTTCCAGGCGGTAGTCAGGGCGGGTTGCTGGTTCGCCGCCGAGCGCAGCGATCCGGACGGATTCTCGCTGGTCGGCTGCACGGTGGCGCCCGGCTTCGAATTCAGCGAATTCGAGCTGGCCGACGCCGCCAGCCTGCAGAAGGCACACCCGCGCCACGCCGCGCTGATCGCGCGGCTCGCGCCTGCCGTGGCGGGCTGAACACGCGTGGCGGCGACGCCGGCGCCGAATACCCGCCGAATACCCGCCGAATACCCGCCGAATACCCGCCGAATACCCGCAGAGTACCCGCCGGGTACCGGAACGATTCCCAACCCTGCCGTACTTTCCCGAGAGCCTTGGCTATGAAATGGTTGTCCCTCGCAGCGGTCGCGCTGGTGGCGCTGGAGCATGTCTACATCATGGTGCTGGAGATGTGCCTGTGGGACAAACCCCGCGGCATGCGCGCCTTCGGGCTAACGCAGGAATTCGCCACCGCGACCCGGGCGCTGGCGGCCAACCAGGGGCTCTACAACGGCTTCCTTGCCGCCGGGCTGCTGTGGGGCCTGGCCAGCGCGGCGGTGCCGGTGCAGTTGTTCTTCCTGGGCTGCGTGCTGGTGGCCGGCGTGTTCGGGGCCTGCACGGCGAGCCGGAAGATCCTGTGGATTCAGGCCGTGCCGGCGGCGGTGGCCATCGGACTGGTGCTGCTGGCCCGCGCCTGAAAGCTCAGTTCGGCCGGCGGTATGCGTTGTCGATCCACGCCGCCGCGCTGGCCTTGCTCAGCTTGAACGCGGGAGATACGCGCACCTGCGCCAGTTCCGCGCCGAGTTCGTCGCAGGCGCGCAGCACGGCGTAGGGATTGTCTTCGTCGGGCACGATATCGAGCGTCACGGCGATGCGGGCCGTGTCGGTATCCACCATCACGCTCTTGTGCAGCATGGCGTGGAGCTGCTGTTCGTGGCGGCGCAGCACCTCGGAGGCAGTCTTGACCAGGGTCGAGAACGCACCGGTGTCCAGCGGCTTGGGATTCTTCTTGTCCCGGCCCATGGTCCACGGGCCCACCAGGGCGGGCTCGGGCTCGCCGTCCTTGATCATGGCCACGGCCCAGCCGTCGTCGTCCTCGTTCTTGATCACGCGGGCGGTCCAGCCGTCGGCGCGCCACAGGCGGGCTTCCTGGATCTTCTCGGCGTCTTCCCCGGCTTGGTCTTGGGACAGTTCGGGCTGGTCGGTCATGGCGGCATCTGCATCGGAAACAAGGGCGCGATTCTACCCGTCCCGGCCCGTGCCGGCAGTGAGACGGATCCCATACATCGATCCCCTCAAAAGTTGTATTTAATGTCTGCGCACCGCGTCCTATGCTGGGAACGTCGCCGAGACCCCCGTCTTGATGACACCCCTTCGATGTCGCCGCCACCTTGGAACGGCGACGTTTTTTTGTGCGCAGGCGCCGCGCGTGGCACCAAAGCGGGGCCGGCGGCACAAGAAAAGCGCTGGCCGGGCGGGCCGAGGCAGTTTAAGATGCGCGATTATCGAACAACACGCGCGCACCCGCCCAATGGACGCCTCCATTCCCAGCAGCCCTGGCCAGGCACCGGCCGCCACTGTCCGCGTCGCCCGTCCCCAGGCCGACCTTCTCAACAGCTTCGCCGGCGACCCCAATTTCATGCTGTCGCTGGCGCGGGGCCTGAGCGTGCTCGAGGCCTTTTCGGAGCGTAAGCGCCCGCTCACCATCTCCCAGGTCGCGCAGCGCACCCAGCTGTCGCGAGCCTCGGTGCGGCGTTGCCTGTACACGCTGGAGCAGCTCGGCTACGTGAGCCAGCAAGGCGGGCAGTTCGCCCTGCGTCCGCGCGTGCTGCACCTGGGACATGCGTATTTCTCGTCCACGGCGCTGGTATCGCTGGCCCAGCCCATCCTCGACGGCCTGAGCGCGCGGATCCAGCAGACCTCCGCGCTGGCCATCCTCGACGACACCGACATCCTTTACCTGGTGCGCTCGGAAGTGCAGCGCGTACTCACTTATTCGCTCGGCATGGGCAGCCGGCTGCCGGCCTACTGCACCTCGATCGGGCGCCTGCTGCTGGCCCACCTGGCGGAGCCGGCGCTGGAAGATTACTTCGACCACGTCGACCTGCGCCCGCGCACCCTGCAGACCAAGATCTCCCGCCCCGAGCTGGAGGCCAGCTTCGCCAACGCGCGCGAGCTGGACTACATCATGGTGGACGAGGAACTGGAGCCGGGCCTGCGCGCCATCGCGGTGCCGGTGCGGGGGATTTCCGGCAGCGTGATGGCCGGCATCAGCGTCAGCATGAAGGCGACGCAGGTATCCGAGGCGGAGATGGTGTCGCGGCTGCTGCCGCCGATGCGCGAAGCCGCCGTGGCCATCGGCAAGCTGATTGCCGCCTGAGCGGCCCTGCACCGCCTAGCGGTGCAGGCGAGCCGGCCCGAGCATGGCCGCGTCGAGGCCGAAATCCACGATGCGCTGCGGCAGTGGCTTGCCCTGCACCAGCGCCGCGCAGGCCTCGCCCATCGCGGCCGAGGTCTGGATGCCGTAGCCGCCTTGCGCGGCCACCCAGAAAAAGCCCGGGGCCTGGTCGTCGAAGCCGCCCACCAGGTCGCCGTCGGCGACGAAGGAGCGCAGGCCGGCCCAGGTGCGGGCCGGGCGGCGGATTTCCAGCGTGGTCATGTCCTCGATATGGTGGATGCCCAGCGCGATATCCATTTCCTCGGGCTGCACGTCGTGCGGCGACACGGGGTCGGCATTGGCCGGCGAACCCAGCAGCATGCCGGCGTCCGGCTTGAGGTACCAGCTCTCGTCGAAGCACATGAACATCGGCCACCGGGCGATCTCCAGTCCCGCCGGCGGCGCGAACACGAAGGCCGAGCGGCGCTTGGGGGTGAGCCCCAGCGGCCTCGCGCCGGCCAGTCCCGCCACCACGTCGCACCAGGCGCCGGCCGCATTGACCACCACCGGGGCGCGCCAGGTACGCCCGCCCGCCTGCACTTCCCAGATGCCCTGGCTGCGTTCGATGGCGGTAACCTCTGCGTCGCAGACGAGGGTGCCGCCGCGCTGGCGCATGCCGCGCAGGTAGCCCTGGTGCAGGACATGTACGTCCATGTCGGCTGCGTCGGGCTCGAGCACGGCGCCCAGCACCTTCTCCCCGCGCAACACCGGCACCAGGGCGCAGGTGGCGTCGCGGTGCAGGCGCGCGGCGCGCGCGCCGAGCCTGCGCAAGCCGTCGAAATGCTGGTCCAGCTCGGCGCCCTCGCCGGGCTTGCCGATGGTCATGGCGCCGCGCGGGCTGAGCACGGGGTGTTCGGAAAAGCCTGCTGGCGGCGCATCGAAGAACGCGCGGCTGGCCATGGTGAGAGCGCGCACCTGCCGGGGGCCGTAGCTCTCCATGAAGAGCGCGGCTGAACGGCCTGTCGAGTGATAGCCGGGCTGCGCTTCGCGCTCGAGCACCACTACCCGTCCGGCCTGGGCCAGCCAGTAGGCCAGCGACGCGCCGGCAATACCGCCCCCGATAACGAGGAAATCCGCGCAACCCGTCTCTTCCATGCGCTGCCTCCTTGCGCCTGGCCGGTCCTAACCGCGGCTGGCGAGTTCCAGGGAAAACACCAGGCGCTGCAGGAAATTCTCCATGCGGCCGTCCAGGTTGGAGAAGGCGCAGCCGAAGTGGTGGATGGCGCTGTCGTCGCGTCCTGCCAGCCAGTGGCCGACTACCTGCAGGCTCAGATCGAGCTTGCCCAGCGGGCCGAAGTCCAGCTTCGCGCCGGCCACCGTGGTGCCGACCGGCAGGTGCGTGGCATCCACCGTCTTCGAGCGCAAGCCTACGCCTGAAAGCGACAGGTCGGCAATGTCGAGCTTGAGCGCGGCGCCGTCCGACATCTTGATGGTGCAGCCGTAGCCCTTGGTGACCAGCGTGCGCGCGCGGAAATGGCGGCGGCGCTGGAAGTGATACAGCTTCTCCGGGAACGGTGCGACAAACGCCGGGCCGCCCTGGAACTGGGTGGCTTCGGGCGTGCCGATCACGAAGTTCACGGGCACGCCGCGCAGCGAGGCGGAGAACGCGTTCTCGGGCGAGGCCAGCAAGGCCTGCCGCTCCGGCTCGGTGCGGCACCAGTCGAAGACAAAGGTGCGGTTGGCCGGATCGACATGCAGGACCGTGGTGACCATCTCGTGCGCGGTACGCGCCCGCACGTTGATGACGCACTTCTGCCAGGCGAGGTCGCGCAGCACGGTGCCGATCTGCGAGGAATGGGTAAGGCGATAGCGGTCGTCTGGCAACGCGCCCGCGTCTAGCTCGGATTGCTCCGGGGAATCTTGGAGACTCATGAAATCACGCAAACGTCTGTGAGAGGCCTGCGTCGCGCCAGACTGGCTTGCGACGGGAAAACGGGCTGGCCGCGAACATGGAGCGGGCGGCCAGCGCCGCATGTTAAGCGTGGCGCTGGTCGCTGCGCAAGCTCTTGTTCGGTCTACGGCGAAATGTGGCAAAACTTGAGCCAGACTTCCGTGGGGTAGCCCGCCGGGCCGCGTTCAGGCGTCGCCCGCGGCGCCGGGCCGGCCGGTGATGCCCGCCGCCCTGCGCGGGCGCGCAACCCCGCCAGGCGCGGTGGCGCGATGTGCCGGCACGGTCACCTTGGCCGGCTCGGCGCCCAGCGATGCCAGCGCCTCGCGGCACAACCAGTCGCGCACCGCGCGCCGCCGTTCGTCGCGCTCGAAGGCCACCGGCGAGAGCAGATGGTAGGAGGAGCCGTCCCGCACGAAGCCGTGCGGCGCGGCAATGCGGCCGTCGGCCATCTCGTCGGCCACCATCAGGCGCGAGGCGATGGCACAGCCGAGCCCGGCCGCGGCAGCCTGGATGCTCAGGTAGAAATGCTCATACCACGCGTCGGCGCCAAAGCGATGCCTGCCGCCGGCAGCCTGTGCCCAGCGCTGCCACGCGTCGGGGCGCGAGCGCGTGTGCAGGCGCGGCTGCCCGGCCAGGTTCGCGGTGCCGGCGCGGCACACCACGCCCACCCATTCCTCGGCCACCTCATGCGTATGCAGCTGCGCGCCGAAGCGGAAATCGTCGCGCCGCAGCGCGAGGTCCACGCCGCTGCGCGCGAAATCGAGCGGACCACCCGCGGCCATCAGGTGCAGCGTGATATCCGGATGCGCCTCGGCAAAGCGAGGCAGCCGCGGAATCAGCCAGCGCATGGCGATGGTGGGCTCGCACGACAACACCAGCGTCTGTTGCCGGCTCTGCGCGCGGATGCGGTCCACGGCGCCGGCCAGCAGCTCGAGCGACTGTGTGGCGGCCGCATGCAGGGCGTGCCCGGCCTCGGTCAGGAACACCGCGCGGTTGCGCCGCTCGAACAGCGCCACGCCGAGCGCGTCCTCGAGCTGGCGGATCTGCCGGCTGACCGCGCCGTGGGTCAGGTGCAGTTCGTCGGCGGCGCGCATGAAGCTCTGGTGCCGCGCCGCGGCCTCGAAGAAACGGATCCAGCCAAGCCAGTGCATGCGGCGCCCCAGTCAATGAGATACGTGAATTTTCCTGACGGAATTGCAGCAGTATAAATCGGTTGTGAGGGACCCGCCCGGCCGGGAGAATGGCGCAATTGCAGCAGTATTTCCTGCGCTTCCGGCTGCACGGGCCGTGCCTCGCGGCATGCCATCACCATCAGGTAACCTCACACGAATATGCACCCGTTCACCGAACTGCTGGCCGTCGCGACCATCACCGTGCTGGCCGTCATCAGCCCCGGCCCCGATTTCGCCATGGTGATGCGCAACAGCTACCTGCACGGCCGTCGCGCGGGCCTGCTCAGCGCACTGGGCATTGCGCTGGGCGTGCAGGTGCACGTGTTCTACACGATGTTCGGGGTGGCCCTGCTGATGGAACATGCCCACGGCCTGCTCGGCGTGGTCAAGGTGCTGGGGGCCGCCTACCTGGTCTGGATCGGCATCCAGACCTTGCGCAAGCGTGCTCCCGCCGCGGCTGCCGCGGCTGCCGATAGCGCGACCGCGGCGCCGGCGCTGTCGGCGAGCGCGGCGCTCAAGATGGGCTTTCTCACCAATGCGCTCAATCCCAAGACCACCTTGTTCGTGGTGAGCACCTATACGCAGGTGGTGGATGCGGGAACGCCGCTGCCGGTGCAGTTCGGCTACGGGCTGTTCATGTCGCTGGCGCACCTGGCGTGGTTCGGCCTGATCGCCTGCTGCTTCACCACGCCGGCGCTGCGCTGCGCCATGCAGCGCCGCCAGCGCCTGCTGGACCGCGTCATCGGCGGCGCACTGCTGGGACTCGGGCTGGCGCTGGGGCTCGGCAATCTCGCCTGAGATGCGCCGCCGGCCCGGGCCTCAGCCGGTGACGGCAAGCGCGTAGGCCCGCCGGCAGACATGCTGCGCGCCGCCGGGGCGCAGGTAGCTTTGGTAGAGCACGAAGCGCTCGACTGTAAGCGGCGCGCCGACCTGGTCCATCTGCGCGGCGCGCCATGCCCGCAGCGCGTTGTCCGGCACCGCTTGCATGCTGCGCGCGAGCGTGATGTGCGGCAGGAAGCCGGCATGCCGGCGGTGTGTGGAGGGTGGGGCCGGCGACTGTGCGCCGGCATCGCCGTCGCAGCCGGCCAGGGCATCCTCGACCGCCGCGTGAAGCGCATCGAGCGCGGCGCAGCGTGCGACGCCCGCCCACAGCACGCTCGCGCGGCGGCCACGAAAACATCCGGCCTGCTGCACGCTGAGCGCGAACGGCGTGCACGAGACTGCCTGCAGCGCCTGCTCGATGCATACCGCCGTGTCCTCGTCCCGCTCGCCAAGGAAGTGCAGCGTCAGGTGGACCTGATGCGGGGCTGCCAGGCGAACGCCCGCCACGCGCGGCACGCGCGCGAGCAACGCGTCTGCCAGCACCGCGGGAACTTCGATCGCCACGAACAGGCGTGCCATGCCATTCACCTCTTGTGCGCGCCCTGCCGCGCCGGGCTAGCCCGCCATCCTCTGCGGCGCGCCGCCGGCAGGCACGAAGCGCCGCTGCCGCATCCACTTGGTCACGACCCATTTCTCGCCGGCCTGCACCGGCGCGCCCGCGTGCAGCGTCCTGCCATCGAGCTGGTTGGCCGCATCGCAATATTCAAAGTACACCGCATTGCCCTTGCGCGGCGAAACCGCGAAGCCGATTTCGGGGAAGGCGGTCTCGCCACCGGCCGGCACGTCGTTGAGATACACCACCAGGGTGCTCACGCGCTGCCCGCTGCGCGCCAGCGAAGCCTGGTTGGCCGCGTTGGTCGGCATCAGGAAATCGTAGTGCGGCGTACTCTGCGCGCCCACCCCGTAGCGCAGCACCTGCAAGCCTTCGCCGTTCTCCACGGGCAGTTGCATCAGCGCGGCGATGCGCTGGTCGAGCCGCGCGACCAGCGCATTTTCCTGCAGGCGAAAGAACATGCCATGGCTGGAGCGGTCGTCGCTGACCACGGTGAAGCCGGTCGAGGGATCGACGGTGGTGGAAGGCGCCAGGCGCGGCTGCGCCATGGCCACCAGCGCATCGCATTCGTCGTGGCTCAACACGCCCTCGAGCACGGCGATCACCGGCCGGTCCATGCGCGACAGCACGCGCACGTCGCGATCGGCGGCGCGCAGCAGCGAACCCGGCCCCAGGCGCGCGCCGGGTGCCGCCGGCCTGGGCCGGGGCATGGTGATGCTGTCCTGCGGCGCGGGGCGGCCGTCGCGGCGCGCGCGCGCGAACGCTGCCACCAGTTCTCGCGCGACCAGCGCATCGTAGCCCTGCGCGCAGAGCGCCTGCGCCATCTTGTCTGGCGCCGCGCCGCGCTGCAGTCCCTGCGTGATCCAGTCGCGCAGCGCGGGGGGGAAATGGATGGTGGCAAGCGTGGTGTCTGACATGGCGGGCAGGTGGCGGGGAGGAAGCGAAATGGCGCCGCGAGTATGGCGCCACGGCGCCCATGTACGCAAATCACTACATACGGACATTAGCGCGTCACATAGTTTCAAATGAAATTAAATTGTCACTTAACGCCGATAGTATCCCGCCTGCCGCAACCTTGGCGTGGCGCGTAGCCCATTTTCCGCTCACCCGGCGGGGCCCGCGACCATGGCGACGGATGCATCCGTACGGCCTGTGAAGAGCGGGTGCGCATCGGCATCCGGCGCGCCTTCATGCAGATGCCACGGACGCGCCAGCCGGCATGTCGCGCAGGCTTGCCGGTGCCGGTTCCATCCTTGCCACAGTCCCCTCGAGGTCAACAATGAAGAAGAATGCAAGCCCACACCGCCTGATCCCCGCCGTCACGGCGCTTGCCGCCGCCGCCATGCTGGCGGCTTGCGGCAGCGACGGCACCGGCACCGCCAGCACCCCGGGCAGCGTCACGCCGACGCAATCCGCCGTGCAGGGCAGCGTGATCGGCGCGGCAGTGAAAAACCCCACCGGCGCGGCCAACTCCAGCGCCGCCGGTGGCGTCGACTACGCCTTGAGCACCACCGGCGTTGCCGTGTCGCAAACCTTCCAGCTCGTGGCCTACGGCAACGCCAAGGTGTGCGCGGACACCAACGGCAACGGCCTGTGCGACGGCGGCGAGGCCTCCACGCTGAGCGCGGCCGACGGCAGCTTCACGCTGCCCGCCGGCACCACCGGCAGCCTGGCCGCGGTGGTGGGCACCGACGCTACCTTTACCGATCCCAACACCGGCAGCAGCGCCAAGGTGGCGCAGAAGATGATCCTGCGCAGCGCGGGCGAGCAGAACGTGGCGGGCGCCAAGGTTGTGATCAGCCCGCTGTCGACCGAAGTCGTGCGCAATATGGAAGCCGGCAAGCAGTCCTTCGCCGACGCCAAGGCCGCGCTGGCCGGCCGCCTGAGCCTGCAGAACACCCCGGCGCTGCCGACCGACGTGACGGTGCAAGCGGACAGCGTGGTGGCCGACGTGGCCGCCGTGACCGACAGCCGAGCGCAGGCGGCGCTGCTGGGCGAGGCAAACATGCTGGCCAGCCGCTTCGCCCTGGCCAGCACCATCCTCGACCGCGGCTATGTCACCAGCGCGGCGACCGATGCCGTGCAGACGCTGCAAGTGGCGCAGGACAACGCCTTCAACCCCGAAGGCATCCCGCGCTATGACCACCTGTTCGTGGTGGTGTTCGAGAACCACAGCAACCAGACGGTCGACAGCGCCTCGTATCCCAATTTCTACAAATACCTCAACGTCGAAGGCAACAAGGCCTCGAACTACTTCTCCACCGGCAACCCCAGCGAGCCGAACTACATCTCGCTGGCCAGCGCCGACGACTGGGGCGTGGCCGACGACAATGCCTGGAATTGCCTGCCGGCCGGCGACACCGCCAACCAGCCGACCGACGCCTACATGCCGCTGGTCGCCTGCAACGGCGACACCAAGGTGCATAACCTGAAGGGCCGCCGCAATATGTTCACGGCGCTGTACAAGGCAGGCATCGGCACGCGCGTCTACAGCGAATCGATGGACCCGGGCCAGGACCCGCGCAAGGATGGCGCCGGCAATGTGGCCATCACCGCGGTCAACACCACCTCGGGGCTGGGCGCGACCGAACCGATGATCGCCAGCCTGTACAAGACCAAGCACCATCCGGCGGTGAACTTCGACGACGTGCGCACCCGCCCCGACTTCTTCAAGAACCTGAGCCGCACCGTGGGCGGCGGCCAGTGGGATGCAGCGATCGCAAGCTATGCCAAGGCGCACGGCATCACCTGGAACACGCACCAGTTCGAGGATGACCTGCTCAGCGGCGACATCGGCGCGCTGAACTACATCGTGCCCGACCAGTGCGATGACATCCACGGCACCGGCGTCGCGGTGGCCGACTGCGTGTCCGGCCCGACCGGCATCGCGCGCGGCGACAAGTACGCCAAGTACCTGGTCGAGACCATCAAGGCCTCGCCGGTCTGGAAGAACACCAACCGCCGCTCGGCCATCGTGCTGCTGTTCGACGAAGGCAGCAGCTTCTTCGGCAGCTCCTCGTGCTGCGGCTGGAACGTGGGCGGCGGCGCCACCAGCGGCGCGCCGCTGGGCGAAGGCATCACCACCGCGGTGCCGAAGTACAACGGCAGCAACAAGGGTGACGGTCCCACCATCTTCGCGGTGCTGACCAACCAGGCGAGCGCGCCCAAGGGCGTGGCGGATTCCGACTCCTACAGCCACTTCTCCTTCGTGCGCACCATGCAGGACATGTTCGCCCTGGCCGACCCGGGCGTGAATACGTCCTACATGAACCGCTCCAAGTACACGGAGTCGTACATCGCCGCCAACCTCGCCAGCCTGGCCGAATACTCGGGCAGCGCCGACACGCACTTCGACGCCGTGCGTCCGATGAACCACCGCTACGTGGTGAAGGCCGGCGACCGCCAGTCGGGCGGCGCCACGCCAGGCGCGGGCCGCAGCGGCCTGTTCAACAACGGCAACGTGGCCGCCGGCCCGGACACCACCCAGATCAACATCTGGGCTCAGCACTCGTAACGCGATGCGGGCCGCGCTGCGGCGCGGCCCCTTCCTTGTTCCCGCAACACCTTGACGGGCGCGCGGCGGTGACGCCGCGCGCCGCAACCATGCGCACTTCCCTCATCGCCGCCTGCCTGCTCGCCGCCGCCCTCGCGGCATGCAAGGACCGGCAGGTCACCAGCGGGGCCACGGCCCAGGCGACACCGGCACCGGCAACGGTCCAGGCCACGGCCTCGCAGACGCTCGCCCCGCCCGCACCGCTTTCGCTCGCCGCCCAGGCCGGCGCCAAGATGTTCTTCGATCCCGCGCTGTCCGGCTCGGGCAGGATGTCCTGCGCCAGCTGCCATGATCCGGCGCACGCCTACGGCCCGCCGAACAAGCTGGCGGTACAGCTCGGCGGCCGCGATCTCACGCTGGCCGGCACGCGCGCGGTGCCCACGCTGATGTACAAGGACTACACCAAGGCGTACTCCGATACCTACGAAAACCCGGACGCGATCAGCCCGCCCGGACCCGGCGGCGGCTTTGCCTGGGACGGGCGCGCCGACACGCTGGCCGCGCAGGCCGCGATTCCGCTGCTGGCACCCAACGAGATGGCCAACGACAGCCCGGCCGCGGTGGTGGAAGCCATCCGCCACGCGCCCTACGCTGCGCTGTTCCGCCAGGCCTTCGGCGCCGATGCGCTCGACCAGCCCGAACGCGCCTTCGCACTGGCGGGCGCCGCGCTGCAGGCCTTCCAGGTCGAGGACAAGAGCTTCCATCCGTACAGCAGCAAGTTCGACCGCTACCGCAACAACAAGACCGGCGGCACGCTGACCGAAGCCGAGGCACGCGGCCTGCGCGTGTTCCTGGACCCAAAGAAGGGCAACTGCATGGCCTGCCACCTGCTCGGCGGCGGCAACGACGGCAGCCTGGACATCACCAGCGACTACTCGTTCGCCGCCATCGGCGTGCCGCGCAACAAGGACATCCCGGCCAACGCCGATCCCGCGCATTTCGACCTGGGCCTGTGCGGACCGCTGCGCACCGACCACCTTCCGGGCAAGGGCAAGGGCAAGGGCAAGGGCAAGGATGCCGCGAGCGGTTGCGGCATGTTCAAGACACCGGTCCTGCGCAACATCGCCACGCGCCACGTATTCATGCACAACGGCGTGTTCAAGTCACTCGAAGACGTAGTCAAGTTCTACAACACGCGCGATACCCGGCCCGAGCTGTGGTACCCCAGGGACGCCCGCGGCAAGGTGCGCAAGTTCGACGACCTGCCCGCGCGCTACCGCGCCAACCTGGACGACCAGATGCCGCTGGACCAGCGCCGCGCCGGCAGCAAGCCGCCCATGACCGACGCGGAAATGGCGGACCTGCTCAAGTTCCTCGCCACGCTGACCGACGGCTACGACCCCGCGCGCGCCGCCACGCCGGCCGCCGCGCCGGCCACCACGCCGGCCACCACTACCCAGGCTTCACGATGAACATCTCCTCCCGGCCCGCGCACGCGATCGCCTGCGCCCTGTCACTCACGCTGCTGGCCGCCTGCCAGCAAGCCTCCGACCCGAGCGAGCGCAATTTCGGCGCGGCGCTGCAGCAGTATTTCGAAGGGCACGGCGAGCTGTGCATCGGCCGCCACCTGTGGCCCGTGGACGTACCCGATACGCCTGCTGCGAGCGGATTGCGCGACGGCATCCAGATGCCGGCGCTGGAACGTGCCGGCCTGGTCGCGCACACGCCGGCGGAAATGACCTTGCATCACCAGGACGGCAGCAGCGAGACCGTGAAGGCGCGCCGCTACCAGCTGACCGACAAGGGCCGCGAGTATTTCCGCGAACACCCCCAGGTCAGCACCGCGCAGGCCGGCGCCGCGCAGGCCGATCTCTGCTACGGCAAGATCAGCCTGGCGCGCGTGCTCGACTGGGAACCGCCGCGCGCCGGCGAGGGCGCGCGGCCGCGGCAAACCACCACGGTGCGCTATACCTACGTCATCGATGCCGCGCCATGGACGCGCGAGCCCGCCGTCCAGCAAGCCTTTCCGGTGCTGGCGCGGGTGGTGAAGGGCAGCGGCAGCATGCCGCTCACGCAGGCGCTAACGCTGACCGACGCAGGCTGGGCAGTGCAATAGCCGGATGCGGCTATCGCGCCGGCAATCGCGCCGGCAATCGCGCGTCACTTCATGCCATATCGTGCAGGGCATGCATTTTTGCCTGCAGCCACTGCAGGATGCTGGTCTTCTGTGCTTCCGGCGCGACTCGCATCTTCGCCAGCGTATCGTTCGATTCCTTGCGCTGGGAGAGCAGGTTGCACATCCTCGACCCCACTTCCGGGCGCGCCTGGAGAATCGGCGTGAGATCCGTCTTCTCCAGCCGGTAGAGCACTACGCTGGTGATGGCCTCGATGGTGACTTGCATGGGAATGCCGGCGAGCACGCCGAACTCCCCGAAGGTATCGCCGGGGCCGAGCCGCGCGGTCTCGACGCGCTCGCCCCCCCGGTTCGCCGTCACGGAGAGCACGCCGGCGTCCACCAGCAGGAGGTAGTCGGTGATATCGGTACTCGCGACGACCTCCTGTCCTGACTCGTATTCATGCCGCGACAGGCGCTTGGCCAGACGCGAAAGCTCATCCGCATCGAGCTCCTGGAAGATGTTCACCGTGGAGAGCAGCCGCAGGCGACGGTCGGAAGCGGAAGGCGGCTTGCTGTAGGTGGTGGCCAGCGAGCGCAGGTCGATGCCGGCGGAAGCCAGGTGTCGGTATGCGAGATCGAAGAGCTGGTTCGCCGCGGTTGCCTTGCTCGCCAGGGAGGCCACGTAGCACGTCATCTCGTACTCGATCGCGTTCGTGTTCATGCGCTTGACCATGACGGATGGCTCCGGCTTCGGCAGTGCCACCCGGCAGCCCCTGATGGCACGTTCAAGCGCATCGAGGATCAGTTGCGGGCGCGCCTCCGGTGTCACCTCGATGATCACGTTGACGCCATGAAGCTCCGAAGGCCGGCTGAAGTTGGTGATCTTGGCGCGCGCGGTTGCGTTGTTGGGAATGACGATCAGGTTGCCTTGCGCGCTCAGCAGATGGGTGGCGCGCCAGTTGATCTCGAGCACCTTCCCGTCGACGCCATCGATGGATACCAGGTCGCCAAGGTGGTAGGGCTGGGTGGTGTTGAGGACAAGGCCGGAGAACACGTCGCTCAAGGTGCTCTGGATGGCCAGCCCGACAATGATCGCCAGCGCCCCCGATGTCGCCAGCAGGCCGCTCACCGGAAGCTCCAGCACATAGGCAACGGCGGCGACGGCGGCGGCAACGAAGATCAGCGCGCCGAGAACGTCCTGGAAGAGGCGCTCGCCTTGCCAGGCCTTGGGCAGGAACAGGGCGCCCGAGAGCGCCGCGAGGACCCGGGCGCCGAGCAGCCACCAGGTGATCTCCAGCGCCTGCGCGAGAAAATGCCGGACTGGCTGGTCAGGCCACGGAGCGGCATCGAGCGGGACCATGCCGCCCCGGAACAGGACGATGGTCAGGAGCGCGAAGATGGCCAGACGGACGAAGAGGCGCAGCCTTTGGCGTTCGGCGCGGATAAGGCGCCAGGCGAGAATATCGCAGACGACGATACCCAGCCCAAGGAACAGCGGATCCAGCCGATATGCCATGGTGAGCCACCCCTGCCGAGATTCGAAACCACGCTCCGCTGAAGCCAGCCGGTGGCTTCAATCGATTCGGCCCTCGCATGGTTGCCCGGGCAACTTGCCGGCCAGGCCACTTCCGGGTCCGCTCCCTATCGTACAGGAGCGGAAATACCGGCGAAAGGCGGCGGCGGCCTGCCGCTCATTCGAACGCCAGCGCTGACTGGCGCAGGATGGGCAGGGCAGCCGCGGCGGCGGTGCCCTCGAGGCGCAGCAGCGCGCGCTTGCGGTCGGTGCCGCCGGCGTAGCCGGTGAGGTCTCCGCTGGCGCCGAGCACGCGGTGGCATGGCACGATCACCGACAGCGGATTGCGTCCCACCGCGCCCCCGACCGCGCGCGCATGCGTGGGTGGCAGGCCCAGGCCCGCGGCTAGTTCGCCGTACGAGAGCGTCTCGCCGAACGGGATCGCGCGCAGCGCGTCCCAGACCGAGCGCTGGAAAGCGCTGCCGGCCAGCACCATGGGCACGGTGAATGCCTGCAGCCGTTCGGCGAAGTAGTCGTCCAGTTCGTCGGCGGCCTGCTCGAAGACGGCCTTGGCCGCGGCCGGCACGATCGCGGCCGGAGTGGCCGTCGCGGGATAATGCTTCTGCCCGGCAAAGAAGAGCCCGCTCAGGCGCGCCCCGTCGGCGCGCAGCAGCACCTCGCCCAGCGGGCTGGGGATAATGCGATAGGCAATCATGGCGTGGCCTTCTCCTTGTCTCTCGACTCTTGTTCCTTGCGCTCTTCATAGCGCCGCCACAGATGGATGGCGGCGTAGGCGCGCCAGGGCGCCCACTGCGCAACGTGTTCGTTCATGGCACGCACGGTAGCAATGCCGAGCACCTTGCGCAAGGCGTAGTCGGTACCGGGGAATGCGTCAGGCCAGCCCAGCGCGCGCATGGCCACGTATTGCGCGGTCCAGTCGCCCACCCCTTCGATCGCGCACAGGCCCGCGATGGCGTCCTCGGGCGCGGCACTCGGTTCGAGCTTCAGCTCGCCCGCCGCCACGCGGCTGGCGATGGCGTGAATCGCCCGGCCCTTGGCCAGCGGGATGCCGATCTCGCGCAACGCTTCGGGCGCCACCAGCGCCAGCGCGGCAGCGCCTGGAAAGCCGTAGCGCAGGCCCGGCAGCGGCTGCGCCAGCGCGGGGCCGTGGTGCTCTGCCAGCCGCGCCAGCAAGGTGCGCGCATGCTTGACCGAAATCACCTGCCCGACCACCGCGCGCACGGCGATCTCGAAACCGTCCACCGCGCCGGGAAGGCGCATGCCGGGGGCTTGCGCCGCGAGCGGCCCCAGGTGCTGGTCCACCACATCGGGACGACAGCCGAGGTCGCACAGGCGGCGCACGCGACCCAGCGCTTGCGGGATGACGTGCGCCAGCGAGCCGGACAGCGTCACGCGGATCACGTGGCGGCGCGCTACATGTTCGAGCCGCAGCCAGCCAAGATGGGTGCGGCCGCCGACGTCGATGGCCAGCGTGCGCGCGTAGGTGCCGTCGCCGAGCTGCTCGACGCCGTCCACCGCCCGCACGCCGATGAACTGCAGCCACGACGCCCATGCCAGCGGCGGGCGGTAGCCCAGCTCGAACACCAGTTCGTCGGCCATGTTGTCGGCAGCGCGCTTGCGCATCGCCAGCGGCGTGAGCCCGTAGCGCGTCTTGAGCACGTCGTTGAAACGCCGCACGCTGCCAAAGCCGGCGGCGTGCGCCACGTCGGTCACCGTCAGCGCGGTATCGGTCAGCAGGCGCTTGGCCAGCAGCAGCCGCTGGGTCTGCGCGTACTCCAGCACCGAGACCCCGAACTGGGCGTCGAACAGCCGCCGCAGATGGCGCTCGGTGACGCCGATGCGCGCGGCCAGCGCGGCCACGCCGGCATCGGCCATGAAGCCGTCATCGATCAGCGTGGCCGCCGCCTGTGCCAGCCGCCCGGACAGATCGGACAAGCCGTGCCCCGGCGCCAGTTCGGGCCGGCAGCGCAGGCAGGGCCGGAAGCCGCGCTTCTCGGCCGCGGCGGCGGTCTCGTAGAAGGTGCAGTTCTCGCGCTTGGGCGTGCGCACCGCGCACACGGGGCGACAGTACACCCCGGTGGACGACACGCCGACAAAGAAGCGTCCGTCGAAGCGGCGGTCGTGCGAGGCCACGGCCTTGTAGCAGGTGTCCGGATCGAGTTTCATAGGGTGCATGCTACTCCGTCGGCGGCACCGGACTGGCTGGATTCGGACATTTGCCCCGGCACTCGCGGGTGCCGGCGGCATGCGGAAATGTCGGAAAGCGCGACGGCATGCCGCCACAGGGCGCGGCAACGGCTAGAATCGGCCTCCGGACCTTCCTTGCCGCAGGTGGCGCAGCCTGTTCCTGCCGTCCGCCCGCGCCGGAGCAAACCCATTCCAAGCCGAATTCCGCATGCGTCTTATCCTCAAGCGCCTCACCTGCCTGCTGGCCCTGGCCTTCAGCGTCTCCACGCCTGCTGCTCCCGCCGGCACGCAGCCTGCCGCGGCAACCCCGGCCCAGGTAGCCAGCGCCGAGGGCATCACCGAGTACCGCCTGCCCAACGGCCTGCGCGTGCTGCTGGCGCCCGACGACGCCCAGCCGGTGACCACCGTCAACATGACTTACCTGGTGGGCAGCCGCCACGAGAACTACGGCGAGACCGGCATGGCGCATTTGCTCGAGCACTTGCTGTTCAAGGGCACGCCGGCCTTGCCCGGCAACACCATCGCGCAGGAACTCACGCGCCGCGGCATGCAGTTCAACGGCACCACCGGCTTCGACCGCACCAATTACTTCGAGAGCTTCTCCGCCAGCGAGGAGAACCTGGACTGGGCGCTGAAGATGGAAGCGGACCGCATGGTCAACAGCTTCATCGCGCGCGAGGCGCTCGACAGCGAGATGACGGTGGTGCGCAACGAGATGGAGCGCTCCGAGAACGAACCCGGCGCCATGCTCGCGCAGCAGATGCGCGCGGCGGCCTACCGCTGGCACAACTATGGCAAGGCGCCGATCGGTGCGCGCAGCGACGTGGAGCATGTCTCCATCGGCAACCTGCAGGCCTTCTACCGTCGCTACTACCAGCCCGACAACGCGGTGCTGGTGGTGGCAGGCAAGTTCGACGTGCCCGCCACGCTGGCCCGCATCGGCACGTTTTTCGGCGCGATCCCGAAGCCGGCGCGCACGCTGCCGGCGGAGTACACCGTGGAGCCGCCGCAGGAAGGCGCGCGCGAGATCACCCTGCGCCGCAAGGGTGACGCGCAGATGGTGGCGATTCAGTACCACATCGCGCCGGGCGCGCACCCGGATGCCGTGGCGATGCAACTGCTGGCCGACATCCTGACCGACGGGGCGGGCGGCCGCCTGTACAAGGCGCTGGTCGAAAGCGGCAAGGCCAACTGGCAGTCGGGCTCGGTGTCGGCCATGCGCGATCCCGGCTCGGTGCTGTTCGCCGCGGGCCTGGGCAAGACGCAGGATCTCGAGGCCGCGCAGCGGGCATTGCTGGCGCAGGTGGAGGGCTTTGCCGAACGGCCGGTGACCCAGGCGGAACTGGAGCGCGCCCGCACCCGGCTGCTCAATGCCTACGAGCGCCTGCTGGAGAACCCCTCCGGCTACGCCGTGGCCTTGTCCGATGCCATCGCCAAGGGCGACTGGCGCCTGCTGCTGATCGCGCGCGACCAGGCCGGGCGCGTCACCCTGGACGACCTGCAGCGCGTGGCGCAGAACTACCTGCGCCCAAGCAACCGCACGCTCGGCCGCTTTATCCCCGTCGACATGCCCGGCGAGACCGCCACGGCCGCGCTGGCGCCCGCCGCCATGCCCGCCGCGCCGGATGTCGCCGCCATGGTGGCGGGCTTCCAGGCCAAGCCGGCCAGGGCCGCGGTGGCGGCCTTCGACCCGAGCCCGGAGAATATCGAAGCGCACACGCTGCGCGGCAAGCTCGCCAACGGCATGCAGTTCGCCCTGCTGCCCAAGCCCAGCCGCGGACAGACCGTGAGCGGCCGGGTGGTCCTGCGCACGGGCGAGCTGAGTAGCCTGCAGGGCCTCGACGCCACGGGCGACATCACGGCCGCCATGCTGATGCGGGGCACGGTCACGATGGACCGGCAACAGATCTCCGACCGGCTGGCCGCGCTCAAGGCCTCGGTGTCGCTGCAGGGCGATGCGGAGGGTGTCACGGTGCGCTTCGAGGCGCGGCGCGACACGCTGGCGCAGACGCTGGCACTGATCCGCGACGTGCTGCGCGAGCCCAGCCTGCCTGTCGCCGAGTTCGAGACCCTGCGCGCCAACGCCATCGCCGGCATCGAAGGCGGGCTGGGGCGCCCGGAAACGCTCGCTTCGCTCGCGCTGGGGCGGCACGGCAATCCCTACCCTGCCGGGGATCCCCGTTACGTGGCCACGCCGCAGGAAGACATCGCCGCCCTCAGGCGACTGACGCTCGACGAGGTCCGCGCCTTCCACGCGCGCTTCTACGGGGCCGGCGACGGCCAGGTCACGCTGGTCGGCGATTTCGACCAGCCGGCCGCCCGCGCCCAGCTGGCCAGCCTGTTCGGCGACTGGCGCGCACAGGCGCCGTATGCACGCATCGCGCGGCCGTTCGTGGCGCTGCCGCCGGCGAGCCTCACGCGCGAGACAACGGGCAAGGCCAACGCCGTGTATCTGGCCGCGCTGCCGGTGGAGCTGACCAGCGACGCCCCCGACTATCCGGCCCTGGTGATCGCCAACCGCGTCTTCGGCGGCAACCCGCTCAAGAGCCGGCTGGCCGACCGCCTGCGCCAGCAGGACGGAATCAGCTACAGTGTGGGCAGCTTCGTTCAGGTTGGCGCGCTCGATACCAATGGGCGCCTCGGCATGCAAGCGGCGTATGCGCCGCAAAACCTCGACAAGCTCAAGCGGGGCGTCGCGGAAGAACTGGCTCGGCTGACGGCCCAAGGCATCACGCCGGAGGAACTGGCGCAGGCCAGGAGCGGCCTGTTGCAGCAAGGCGCGCTCGCGCGCACCAGCGACTCGGCCCTGGCCGGCACGCTGGCCGGCCAGCTGTTTCTCGGGCGCACCATGCGCTATGTCACGGAGTTCGAGCAAGCTATCGCCACGGCGAGCGTCGAGCAGGTCAACGCCGCGATCCGCAAGTATGTGGATCCGGCCAGGGTGGTCCAGGTATACGCAGGAGATTTTTCTGTCACGGCAGCGCAAGATGGCGCAGCCACCATAAAGGCAGGCAACACCCCTGCGGTAGCAACGCCATCCCCCTGAAACCGCGAGAGTGGAGGAAAATGGAGGTTGCCCGGGTGTCGCAGGACGCCCGCGGTGCGGCAGCGTGGCCGGCCGGGGGGCGACCCCTTGCCGCAACAGCGCGTTGACTGTATATTCGTACAGTATAAGTTGATATAAGAGGTGTGGATGTCAATAGTGCGAGCTAGCAGCAAGGCAGAAGCGCTTCGGCTTCTCGCATCGAAAGATGTGCTGGCCCTTGAGCTGGACTATGAGACCGGATGGCAGGACGCCGTCGAACTGGGCCGGCTCGGAGAGAAACGCGGCATTAAAGTGCAGTACCGGGGACAGGAAAGCATCGCTGTCCATTCGCGCGAAGCCCTGATCGAAGGGCTTGCCAAAACCAAGACTACCTTCCGCCAACGCAACCTGTATTGCCAGTTCGACCTCGGCACGCTGGCCGATCACGAACTGCTCGATCTCGAAGCCAAGGCCACCCGACTGGGCGACTATATCCTGGCAGGCCATCTGCTGAGGGATGTGGACGGCGTTTGGCCGCAGGAAGCACAGGATGCGCAGGAGCCGCGCCAGGAATCGCGGCAAGAACCGCAGTAAATCCGCGGAAAGACAGGCGGCAAGCGATACGCGCGGCATTGCGCGCGATCACCCGGGAGGCCCTCATTCGCGCGACGCCCGCAGGCATCGCGCGACAGGCGCGTGCCCCCGGCGTGCGCGGCGTTCGTGCGCCGCCCAGGTATTCCCTCCCCTTCAGCCGTGCCGGACCGCCCCGCGCCCATATCCTTCGCGGGCTTCGAAAAGGCCGCGCAGAACGTCCCGGGCTGCATGGAATGTCACGTCGTGACAGGAGAGTTCGACTACTTCATGGTGCTCTAGCAGGTCCTGTCGACCACGCAGATTCCGCTCCGAATGCACCTTTGCGCACACCGCCGCAGAGCCGGCGCAATCGCACTACACTGGAAACCTGCGTGCCTGCCCGGCCCCGCGGCCGTCTTCAGCGCGGGGCCTCAGGACGAAAAGCAAGAGGCAAACCATGACCGACCTGTCCGCCCCCGCCCTGAACGCCCCCCCGACTGCCGAAGAAAAACGCAAGCGCATCTACGCCATCGTCGCCGCCTCGTCAGGCAACCTGGTCGAGTGGTTCGACTTCTATGTCTACGCGTTCTGCGCGATCTATTTTGCCGGGTCCTTCTTCCCCAAATCCGATCCCACCGCGCAACTGCTCAACACCGCAGGCGTGTTTGCCGCCGGCTTCCTGATGCGGCCGATCGGGGGTTGGATATTCGGGCGCATCGCCGACCGGCATGGCCGCAAGAACTCGCTGCTGATCTCGGTGCTGATGATGTGCTGCGGCTCGCTGCTGATCGCCAGCCTGCCGACCTACAACACCATCGGGGCGTGGGCGCCCGCGCTGCTGCTGGTGGCGCGCCTGCTGCAAGGCCTTTCGGTGGGCGGTGAGTACGGCACCACCGCAACCTATATGAGCGAAGTCGCGCTCAAGGGCCAGCGCGGTTTCTATTCTTCGTTCCAGTACGTCACGCTGATCGGCGGCCAGTTGCTGGCCGTGCTGGTGGTCGTGCTGCTGCAGCAGTTCCTCGACGAGCAGGAGCTCAAATCCTGGGGCTGGCGCATTCCCTTCGTGATCGGCGCGATCACCGCCATCGTCGCGCTCTTCCTGCGCCGCACGCTGCATGAAACCACCTCTGCCGCCACGCGCGCAAGCAAGGAGGCCGGCACGCTGACCGAGCTGTTCCGCCATCACAAGGCAGCCTTCTTCACGGTGCTCGGCTACACCGCGGGCGGTTCGCTGATCTTCTATACGTTCACCACGTACATGCAGAAGTACCTGGTCAACACGGCCGGCATGTCGATCAAGACAGCCAGCTACGTGATGACCGGCTGCCTGTTCGTGTATATGTGCATGCAGCCGGTCTTCGGCATGCTGTCGGACCGCATCGGGCGGCGCAACAACATGCTGATGTTCGGCGCGCTGGGCGCGCTGGCCACGGTGCCGGTGATGACGGCGCTCAAGAGCGTGCACAGCCCCTTCGCCGCCTTCGTGCTGATCTGCATCGCGCTGGCGATCGTCAGTCTCTACACCTCCATCAGCGGCATCGTGAAGGCGGAGATGTTCCCCACCGAGATCCGGGCGCTGGGCGTGGGGCTAGCGTATGCGGTGGCCAATGCCGTGTTCGGCGGCTCGGCCGAGTACGTTGCACTGGACCTCAAATCGCTCGGCCACGAATCGAGCTTCTATTGGTACGTGACGGTGATGATGGTGATCGTGTTCCTTGTCGCCTTCCGCCTGCCGCGGCAGGCGAAGTACCTGCACCACGAACACTGACGCGCCCGCGCGCGCGTCCACGGACCCTCGCGCGCATTGCCGGGCGGGGGCCCGGCCCGCGTTGCGCGGCTAGCGCGGAAACGCCGCAGGCCTGCGCGACTGCCCGCGCACGGCGGCATGCCTGGGCCAGATGGACAGGCCGATGCCGATGCCATCCGCAAGCACCATGCGCGTGCCGCCCAGCCGCTCGGCGCACAGGCCGAACGCGGTTTCGCTGGCCCAGCTGCCCAGCCTGCGGCCCTGATGCTCGAGCGTAAGCACCGCCTTTTGCGCGGTATAGGACAGCCAGCGCCGCGCCACATGCGTCAATGGCAGGCCAAGGCGGCCGGCCAGCGCGGCCAGCGCGTCGAGGTCGACCGCGCCGGGCAAGGTGCGGCGGCACACGTCGAGCGGCATCAGCAGGCGGCCGGCGAAGGCATAGGCCTGGCCGCCCGCCGATTCGTCGTCGGGCATGGCCATCAGCGCCTCGTTGGCGCACTCGACGAAATCCAGGTCGGTGCCGCCCAGCAGATGCCTGCCGAGCAGGTAGGCAATCATGAAGCGCGCGTCCGGCGCGGCCAGGCGGTCGCTGTAGAGAATGGTCCAGGCACGGGCGCCAGTGCGATAGAGCGCGCCGTCGAAGCTCTGCAGCCGGCTCGGCTGTACGGAGCACACCTGATCGGCGCGGTGCAGCGCGCGGCCGGCGCCAAGCGCCAGGCGAATGCAGTCGAGCGGCGCGTCCGCCGGCTGCAGGGCGGCCATCAGCGCTTCGATGATGGGATAGCACGGCGCGCTGCCGGGCCCCGCATTGTCATTGGCGGCCAGGAGCGCATGGCGGCCGGGCGTATTGCCCGCTGCCACAAGGTCGGGGCTGCGCGCGGGCACGCCGGAAGCGACGAATGCCATCGTGGGTGGTCTCCGTTGAAGCGACGGGGCGGTGCGCGCCCGCGGGCCGTGAAGCAGGCCATGAAGCAGGCCGCGGATGCAAGCCGTGGATGCAAGCCGTGGATGCGAGCGGTGGATGCGAACCGGCGGCGCAGGCCGCCGCGCGCGCGGCGGGACGGACGTGGTGCCCGCCCCCGCCTGCGCGCGGCGCGATCAGTCGCGCAGGAGCTGCTTGGCGATGATCAGTTGCTGGATCTGCGTGGTGCCTTCGTACAGGCGCAGCAGGCGCACGTCGCGGTAGAAACGCTCGGCCTTGTACTCGGCGATATAGCCGGCGCCGCCGTGGATCTGCACGGCGCGGTCGGCCACGCGGCCCACCATCTCGGTACAGAACATCTTGGTGCAGGAGGCCAGCATGCTGACTTCCGGATCGCTCTTGCCGGGCGTCTTGGCGTCATAGCGCGCAGCGCAGTCGCGCACCATCGACAGGCCCGCGTACAGCTCGGCCTGGCTGTCGGCCAGCATGGCCTGGATCAGCTGGAAATCGCCGATCGGCTGGCCGAACTGCTTGCGCTCCTTGGCATAGGCCACGGCGTCCGTGATCAGGCGGTGCGCCATGCCGCAGGCCAGCGCCGAGAGATGCAGGCGGCCGCGGTCAAGCACCTTCATGGCAGTCTTGAAGCCCACGCCCGGCACGCCGCCGATGATGTTGGCCGCCGGCACGCGCACGTTCTCCAGCACCACGTCGCAGGTCTTGGTGCCGCGCTGGCCCATCTTCTTGTCCGGCTTGCCCAGCGAGATGCCCGGGGTATCGGCCGGCACGACGAACGACGAGATGCCCGAGGCGCCGGCACCGCCGGTGCGGGCCATCAGCGTGAAGGCGCCCGCGCGCGGCGCGTTGGTGATGAAGCGCTTGGTGCCGTTGATGACGTAGTGGTCGCCGTCGAGCTCGGCCCGGGTCTGCAGCGAAGCCGCGTCGGAACCGGCATTCGGCTCGGTCAGCGCGAACGAGATGATCAGCTCGCCGCTGGCGATCTTGGGCAGGTAGGCCTGCTTCTGCTCCTCGGTGCCATCCATCAGGATGCCCTGCGAGCCGATGCCCACATTGGTGCCGAACACCGAGCGGAAGGCGAAGGCGGTGTGGCCGAGGTCGTAGACCACATCGCATTCCTGCGACATCGAAAGGCCGATGCCGCCGTAGTTCTCGGGGATGGAGATCCCGAACAGGCCCATCTCCTTCATGTCGGCGACGATCTCGGCCGGTACGTCGTCAATTTCCTCGAGCGTGTCTTCGGCCGGCTTCAGGCGTTCGTCGATAAAACGCTGCACCGACGCGCGCAGCAGCGAAAAGGATTCTGCATCCAGGCTCATGGGAAATCTCCGGTCAAGGCAAACAACGATGTGGCCATCATGGTACGCCGTCACCTGGCTTTGACAATCCCCCATGTCTTGAACAGAATGGATAGTTATTTTTTACAATCAGAAAAATGTGATTGCTGCATTTCTTTTGGCAAGCGGAAAACAGCAGCCTGGTGCGCCGTCTCCACCGCGATGCAGTCATGCATGCCGGCGGTGGTGGTGATGCCAGCCTTGTTCATGCAAGTCGCGTACTGCTTCGACAACAGCTTCTCGTGCGCATGAGCGCCAGCGGGACGCAGCCAGCAGCGACGATGCGCGGACGGCTTTTTCATGGAAACAGGGGGGGAAGCCCGAACAAGGGCGGGACAGGCAACGTCAGGCACGCCGATCGCGGCGCGCGGAGCGCCGCAACCGGGTTGATGGCAGGAAAACCGGGCGGCACCCAGGCGCCGCCGCGTCAATCAGGCTTCCGCGATCAGGAAGCGCGTGCGGTTCTTGCCCAGCCATGCCGGAGCGCGGCCACGGCCGGTCCAGGTGGCCCCGGTCTTGGGGTCGCGGTACTTCGGGGGCAGCGCGCTCTTGGGCTTGGCGGCCTTGCCATTGGCGCCGGCTGCCGGACGGCCGCGGCGGCGCTTGGGAGCGATATCGTCGAGCGTCAGTTCATATTCCGACATGAGACCCTGGATCTGGGCAATGACGCCGGACACTTCACTGGCGCGCATCTCCGTCAGTTTTGCCTCGAGCGCTTCCTTCTCCGCGATCAGCTGCTTGTACGTCGCCATTTTGATTCTCCTGGGTCAGGGTTAATTGAATGATAGGGAAAATTTGCTGCCACAGCCTACCACGTTTGATTAATAAAGAAATAGCAACGTAAGAACTTGATACAACCGTCCGAATTTCGCTGCCATTTGGGGCATGCCCCGCGGCCGTGCCGATTGGGCGGAATGGTCCGATTGCCGTGATTGGCAACGGCCAATGCGTGTCCCTGAAGATTCCGGATTCACGTATTAGCGCCACGGATATTGCGGTTTCCTATCCCCGCTTTGACCGCCGCCATGCTGGTGTATTCAAGCAACCCGCGGCGGCAAGAAAGGGGTTTGAAAGCCGAAAGCAGGGCCAATGGGCCCGCAATTGCCGCCGGCAGGCCGCTACCGGCCATCGCCTCGCCACCATGGATTGGATCAAATCCCGGCCATCGGACAGTTCCTGGACAATGCGCGAAGCGGCATGGAAATTGGCGAAGACCTTCAAAGCCGATGCTAAGCAATATCCACTTTCGCGCCGCATGCGTATCGCACCGGGCGGATGGCCGGTGCCCCCGATGCGGAAGTTTTTTTGCAAGGAAAGGCCCCGGCATGCCCACGGCACTTGAATCGCAATGCATTGCCTGCTTTGATTCAAACGCGCGCCAGCGCGGCATTGCCAATTGGTGCCCGCCCGGTCGTACGCTGGCCGGCCTCGTTCTTTGCCTGCCGCATCAAACCGGTGGTAACGTGCAATTCGCGCGTCCATTGGGAACCGGGCCACTTCAATTCGGGGGAATACGAGATGCCGCTTGCGCTGCGAGATAAACCCCATTCACACGTGAGCGGTGCCGTGGATCCCGTCGAAGCGCTCCGGTGCCGCCCCGGCTGGCTCGGCACGCGCGTCGGCATGGCGATGATGCTGGCGCTGTTGACAGCCTGCGCCAGCCTGCCGCAGCCGCCCGGCGGCACGCCCTCGCATGCGCTGACCGATACGGCCAGCACGAGGCTCGGCCAGGCGCTGGCGCCGGGGCAGGCGCAACACCCCGGCGAATCGGTGTTCTATCCCTTGTCATCCGGCCCCGACGCGCTGGTGGCGCGGCTCGCGCTGGCGCGCGGCGCCGAGCGCAGCCTGGACCTGCAGTACTACATCTTCGACGCCGACCTCACCGGCAAGACCCTGCTCGGCGCCGTGGTGGCGGCGGCCGACCGCGGGGTGCGCGTGCGGCTGCTGCTCGACGACCTTCACCTGTCGGGGCAGGACCGTGCGCTGGCGGCCATCGACGCGCATCCCAATATCGAGGTACGGCTGTTCAACCCGTTTGCGAATCGCGGCGCGCGCTGGCTCGATTTCGCCACGAGCTTCCGGCGCCTGGACCGGCGCATGCACAATAAATCGATGACCGCCGACAATCAGCTCGCGGTGGTGGGCGGACGCAATATCGGCGACCCGTACTTCTCCGCCGACGCCGCCAGCGACTTCACGGATTTCGACGTGCTGGCCGGCGGCCCCGTGGTGCAACAGGTGTCCGCCGTCTTCGACGACTACTGGAACGGCGCCGCGAGCTATCCGGCGGCAGCGCTGCTGCCCGCGCCGGACGACGCGCAGGCCGAAGTGGAGGCCTTGCGCAAATACCTGGACCGCGAGGCGGAGCAGGCCAGGGGAGGCGAGTATGCGCAGGAACTCTTCACCTCCGGCATCGTGCGCGCCCTCGAAGCCGGCAAGCTGCCCGCCTACTGGGGACGTGGCACGGTGATCGCCGACCAGGCCGTCAAGGTCACGCTACCGCCCGAGGACGACTCCACCCACGCCATCCCGAAGCTGGCGCGGCTGCTGGGAAGCGCGCAACAGGAGCTATCCCTGGTCTCGCCCTACTTCGTGCCCGACCGCAAATCCGTCGAGTGGCTTGCCGCCCTGGCGCAGCGCGGCGTGCATGTGCGCATCCTCACCAATTCCTACGCCGCCACCGATGTCAGCGCGGTGCATGCCGGCTATGCGCCCACGCGCCAGGCACTGCTCGAAGCCGGCGTCGAGCTGTATGAACTCAAGCCGTCGGCCTACGCGGAGATGGCCCGCACCGGCCACCGCAGCCTGATCAGCAAGAGCCGGGCGAGCCTGCACGCCAAGAGCTATATGGTGGACCGCCACCTGCTGTTCGTCGGCTCGCTCAACCTGGACCCCCGCTCGGCACGGCTGAACACCGAGATGGGCGTGGTGCTCGACAGCGCCGCGCTGTGCGCCACGCTCAGCACGGGACTGGACGACAAGCTGCTCGACGTCGCCTACAAGGTCATGCTGGAGGCAGATCCCGCCAGCGGGCAGCAGCAGATGGTCTGGGTCACGCGCGAGGACGGCCTGCTTCGGACCTATCGCAGCGAGCCGGACATGGGCTTCTTCCAGCATCTCGGGCAGGGGCTGTTGCGCCTGCTGCCGCTGCAGGAGGAACTATAGGCAGGCGGCGCGTGCGCGCCAGGCGCGCGGGCGATCAACGCTAAACTCCCTGCCGTGCCGACGCCCGCTGCCCGCTGCCCGCTGCACGCTGCACGCTTTCATAAAGGATTTCAAGCGCCACATGGATCTCAATGCCCTTCGCCTGTTCGTGGACATCGTCGACGCCGGCAACCTGTCGGCCGCCGCGCGCAAGCTCAAGATGACGCGCGCCAACGTGAGCTACCACCTCAAGGCGCTGGAGGAGGCGCTCGGCGTGCAGCTGCTGCGCCGGACCACGCGCCATGTGGAACCCACGCCGGTGGGCGCCGGCCTGTACGAGCACGGCCGCAATATCCTGGGCGAGGTGGCAGCGGCCAACGCGTTGATCAACAGCATGGGCAAGAGCCTGCAAGGCCATGTGCGCCTGTCGGTGCCGACCGGGCTGGGCCACGCGATGCTGTCGCCGCTGCTCGTGAAGTTCAAGCACCGCTACCCCGACATCACGCTCGACGTGGTGTTCGACAACCGCATCCACAACCTGGTCTCCGAGGATGTGGAAGTGGCCTTGCGCATCATCTCGACACCCCCCGATTCGGTGGTGGCCACCGAGATCGGCGTGGTCGAATGGATAGTGTGCGGCTCGCCGGGCTACCTGGCCACGCAGCCCGCCCCGCGCGAGCTGGCCGATCTCAAGGACCATGCGATCGTGTGTGCCTCGCCCATCGGCCAGAAGCTCAAGGCGTTCGGCTCGCGCGGCCAGGGCGCCGATTCCGTGCGCGAGCAGGTGGCGCTGGAGCCCACGCTCAGCTCGGAGAACTTCGCCTTCCTCAAGGACGGCGTGCTGGGCGATCTCGGCCTCGGCATCTTCCCCCTCTACGCCATTGGCGCCGAGCTCGAGGCGGGCACGCTGGTAGCGCTGCTGCCGGACTACCACATCAGTGTGTTCGGCAGCCGCCTCTACATGCTGACCATGCCCAACCGCTACCAGACCATGGCCACGCGCTACCTGCTGAACTTTCTCAAGACCGAGTTGCAGGCCCTGTGGCCCGCACCCCGGCAGACGCCACCCGCCGGCGAGCCCGACGAAGCACCCGACGAGCCGTGACCCCCGCATGACGCCGGCGTCACCGGTGCGCACAGCGGCTTGGCAGCCCGGCAACGCCGTCTATAGTAGGAAACGCAGGGGTCAACCGGCCCGGACTGCAACGTACAGCGAAGGAGACGCATCATGGCCTTGGCTACCACCCTGGCAAATTGCCTGAACAGCAGGAACAGCCGTTTCGATACCATCCGCCATCCCTACACCCTCAGCAGCATGGCCACTGCCGAGGCAGCACACGTTCCCGGAGACCGCCTGGCCAAGACCCTGTTGCTGGAGGACGAAATCGGCTACGTGGCCGTGGTCATCCCGTCCAGCCATCACCTGAACCTGGCGGCGCTGTGCGCGCAGACAGGCCGCACGCTGATCCTCGCGCAGGAAGACGAGATCCGCGAAGTCTTCAAGGACTGCGACTTCGGCGCCATTCCTCCCGTGGCCATGGCGTATGGCATGCACACCTATCTCGACGAGAGCCTGCTGGCGCAGCCGGAAGTGTTCTTCGAGGCAGGCGATCACCAACAGCTGGTCCACATGACCTGCGAGCAGTTCACCGACCTGATGGCCGGTGCCGAGCAAGGACATTTCTCCCACCACATGATGTAGTCCCCGAGGGGCGCTTGCTGCCTTGCGCGTGGCGCGCCCCCGTCCTTTCCCGCAGCCCGGGCGCCACCATCACTATTGCAGGCTGATGCCCGACTGCTTCACCAGCTTCTCCGTGCGCGGGATTTCCGCGCCGACCATTGCGCCGAAATCCGCGACCGAGCCGCCACGCGGCTCTGCCCCGGTGGCCGCCAGCTTCTCGCGGAAGCCCGGATCCTTGAGCAGCTTGTTGATCGATGCATTGAGCTTGCCGACCACCTCGGGCGGCGTGCCCTTGGGGGCGACGATGCCGTACCAGGGCGCGATATCGAAGCCCGGGTAGCCCTGCTCCGCGATGGTGGGGATATCCGGCGCCATCGCCGAGCGCCTGGCGTTGGACATGCCCAGCGCACGCAGCTTGCCGGCCTTCACATAGGGCAGCCCGGTCATGATGGTGTCGAAGTACATCGACACCTGGCCCGACAGCAGCGCCGGGATCGCCTCGCCCGCCCCCTTGTACGGCACGTGCACGATATCGATGCCGGCCAGCGCCTTGAGCATTTCTCCGGCCATGTGCGAGGTGGTGCCGGCACCGAACGACGCATAGGTCAGCTTGCCCGGATTGGCCTTGGCGTAAGCGATCATCTCGGGCAAGGTCTTGAACGGCAGGTCCGGGCTGGACAGCAGGATGTTGGGCGTGAACGCCACCACCGCGACCTTCTCGAAGGCGTCGGGATCGTAGCTGAGTTTCTTGTAGAGGAAGCGGTTGGTCACCAGCGAAGCCGGGCCGGACATCAGCAAGGTGTAGCCGTCGCCGGGCGCGCGCGCGGCGGCCTCGCTGCCGATCATCGCCGCCGCGCCCGGGCGGTTCTCCACCACGAAGGTCTGCCCGTACTCCTTGCCCAGCCCGATGCCGAGCTGGCGCGTGATGAGGTCGGTGGCGGAGCCGGCCTGGAACGGCACCACGATACGCACGGGCTGCGTGGGCCAGTCGCGCGCTGTCTGGGCAAACAGCGAGGGTGCGGCGGCGAGGCCGGCGCCCAGCAGGATGGCGAGCGTGGCTGCGCGTCGTTTCTTGAACGGATGATTGTGCATGGTGTGGCTTGCCTCTAGGAGATGGGATCGTCCCGGCTGGGGTTAAGGATCAATGAAGCAATTGCCATGCCACTTGGAAACGGATTTCCCCGGAACCGGCATACCGTTTTCAGCGAAATCTGCACCTGATTGGATGCGCAATCAAGAATCATGCACTCCGATGGAATTTTCGATATGAATTCCATCATGAAGACACGGTATCCTCCTGCCCGCTCCAACGGCATCGATACGACAAAAAGCATGGCTATCCCGCATGAAAGGCGACATTGTCATCCCGTCATGCGATCAGTCAACGTCCTTCACATGAAAATAAAGCGATACCTCCTTTCCAATTTATTTAAATAGATTCACTCAACCAAATTTAATCCAGGCCGTCTTTATGTCAGTGCATTTATCGAACGCATGCAATGACTTGTCGTGGCCGTTGCCTGATTGCCCGACCCCGCCGAACGGCATCCGGTGGGCGAGGTCGTGCGATCCACTCACGATCATTCCGCGCTTGAGGTGGAACGAAAGCGCCCACGCCCGTGGGCCGTGGCGCGCGTTGGCAAGGTCAGGGACAGGCCGGCTGCGATGATCAGCGCGATGCCCGCCATGGCGGGCCCGTCAGGCCAGCGGCCGAACCACAGCGCGCTGTACACCAGCGCCAGCAGCAGGTGGCAATAGTTGAGCGGCGCCAGGGTGGAGGCCGGCGCGCGCTGCAGCGCCAGGATCAGCAGCACCTGCGCGCCGGCGCTCATGAAACCCATGGCGAGGATGGCCAGCCAGTCCGCCGCGCCGGGCCACACGGCCGGCAGGAAGAACGGCGCCGGCAGGCCGGTGGCGATCATGCAGATCACCGCGGCGAAGCCGTACTGCACGCCGGCATCGGCCTTGCCGGCCAGGCGCCGCGTGAGCAGTTGCAGCAGTGCATACGCGAAGGCTGCCGCCACCATCAGCAAGGTGCCCAGCGGCGACAACTGCGAGCCTGGCCGCACGATCAGCAGCATGCCGGCAAAGCCCGCACCCACCGCCAGCCACTTGCGCGAGCCCACATGCTCGCCCAGCAGCCACGGCGACAGCGCGACGATCACCAGCGGCGACATGAAGTAGATCGCGGTGGCCTCGGCCAGCGGCATCCACAGCAGCGCGGTCATGAAGCAGGTGCCGACCAGCGCCAGCATCACGCCGCGCAGCGCCAGCAGGCCGCGGTGCGGCGTGCGCCAGAAGCGCAGGCGTCCCGAGCGCGCCAGCATCAGCACCGCCACCGTGGCGGTGGCGGCGTAGCGCACCGCGTTCAGGAAGGGCGCCGGGTAGCGCCCCACCAGGTGCTTGGCGGTGGCGTCCACGGTGGCGAACAAGGCCACCGCGCACAGGAAGATCAGGCCGCCGCGCCACCAGCCCGCCGCGCTGCCGCCCGCCGGCGCGGCGGCCCTCATGCGCCGGCCTGCGCCACCATCGCGCCCAGCAGCACGTTGGCGCCGGCTTCCAGGTGCTCGGGCTTGGCATCTTCCACCTCGTTGTGGCTGATGCCGTCCTTGCACGGTACGAAGATCATCGCGGTGGGCGCCACCGTGGCGATGTACACCGCGTCGTGACCCGCGCCGGTGACGATGTCCTGGTGCGCATGACCCAGCGCCGCGGCCTGACTGCGCACATGGCCCACCAGCTCCGGCGCGAATGGCGTGGGCGGGAAATACTGCACGTCCTCGATCTTCACGCCGAGCGGCGCGCCGGTGGTCTCGCCGCGCGCCAGCGCCGCGCAGGCCGCGCGCAGGCGCGCGTCCATCTCCGCCAGGCGATCCGCATCCTGGTGGCGCAGGTCCACGGTGAACTTCACTTCGCCCGGGATCACGTTGCGCGAGGCGGGATGCACGTCGAGCACGCCCACCGTGCCGCGCCCGTGCGGCGCGAAATCATGGGCGATGCGCACCACCTCCTGCAGGATGAAGGACGCGCCGTACAGCGCGTCGCGCCGCAGCGGCATCGGCGTGGGGCCGGCATGCGCTTCCATGCCGGTCACGGTCAGGTCGTACCAGCGCAGGCCCAGCGACCCCGTCACCACGCCGATCACGTTGCCGGCGTCTTCCAGTACCGGACCCTGCTCGATATGCGCCTCGAAATACGCGCCCACCTGCCGCCCGCCCACTTCGGCGTCGCCGGCGTAGCCGATGGCGCGCAGTTCGTCGGCCACGCGCTTGCCTTCGTTGTCGGTGGCGTCCAGCGCGGTCTGCAGCGGGAAGATGCCGGCGAACACGCCCGAGCCCATCATCACCGGCACGAAGCGCGTGCCTTCCTCGTTGGTCCAGATCGCCAGCTCGAGCGGCGCCTCGGTCTGCACCCCGTGGTCGTCGAGGGTGCGCATCACTTCCAGCCCGGCCAGCACGCCAAAGCAGCCGTCGAACTTGCCGCCGGTGGGCTGGGTGTCGATATGGCTGCCGGTCATCACCGGCGGCAGGCTGTCGTTGCGCCCGGCGCGGCGGCCGAAGATATTGCCCACGCGGTCCACGGTCACGCTCAGGCCGGCATCGCGCATCCAGCCCGTCACCAGGTCGCGGCCCTGCCCGTCCAGCGCGGTCAGCGCCAGGCGCGCATTGCCGCCGCGCGGCGTGGCGCCGACGCGGGCCAGGTCCATCAGCGATTGCCACAGGCGCTCGCCGTTGATCTTCAGTGCGGTCATCTCGGGTCTCCTTGTTCTTGTCTCAGGCCATCGCGGGGACGAGGCCGCACAGAAACGCATCCAGCGCCGGGCCGATCGCTTCCACCTCGTAGCCGCCTTCCTGCACCACCACGGTGGGCACGCCCAGCGCGTTGATGCGCTCGCCGATGCCGCGGTAGGCGTCCAAGCCCACGCGCAGCACGCTGATGGGGTCGTGAATATAGGTATCGAAGCCCAGCGCCAGCACCAGCGCCTGCGGGCGGTAGTCGCGCAGTGCGTCGAGCGCATTGTCCAGCGCGGCCAGGAAGCCGTCGTCCTCGGTGCCGTGCGCCAGCGGGAAGTTCAGGTTGTAGCCATAGCCGGCGCCGTAGCCGCGCTCGTTGGCGTAGCCGGTATAGAAGGGGTAGTAGCCGCTCGGATCGGCGTGCAGCGAGATCGTCATCACGTCGGAGCGCTGGTAGAAGATCTGCTGGGTGCCGTCACCGTGGTGGGCGTCCACGTCCAGCACCGCCACCTTGCCGAAGCGCTTGAGCAACGTCTGCGCCGCGATGGCCGAGTTGTTGACGTAGCAGAAGCCCGCCGCGCGGTCGCTGTGCGCGTGGTGGCCGGACGGGCGCGACAGCGAATAGGCGATGCCCTGGCGGTCCTGCTGCTCGCACACATACTGCGCGGCGGCCACCGCGCTGTGCGCCGAGCGCAGGATGGCGCGCCAGCTCTGTGGCCCGAGCGGCGCGCTCAGGTCACCGAGGTAGTAACCGGCCTGCGCGATGATGGAATCGGTCGGGCAAGGCACGCGGCGCGGCTGCTCGACGCGGCCGTTGTAGTAGGGCGAGAGATTCGGCAGCACCTCGATGCCGGGCTCGAAGCCGGGCCGCGCCAGCGCCATCCAGCGCTCGTGGGCGTAGCCGAGGAAATCGAGATAAGCCGGGCTGTGCACAGCCTCGAGCGGCGCGCGGCCGAAGTCGGCCGGCTCGGCCAGTTCGATGCCGCGCCCGGCCAGCGCGCGTTGCAGCGCATGCGCCCGCGCAGGCACGTCGGTCGGCTCGCACAGGCGGCCCGCGCGCATGAACTGGCGGGGCTGGTGCAGCAGTTGGTCATCCGAGAAGAAGGCGCGCATGATTGTTTTGTGGTGAGACTTGTTGGTCTTCGTCAGGGTGGTGGTCGACCGAAGGTTTTCTCCCCTCGCCCACGCCAGCGAGAGAGGGGCAAAGCAATGGCAATGCGCCTATGCCTGCGCCCGCTGCAGGGCGAACGCCGCTTCGCGGATCTCCGTCAGCGTCACGCCGGGCGCAATGCCATCGGCGTCATAGCGCAGCTCGAGCAGTGCCGGCAGCCGCTCCTTGTCGGCGAAGGCCCGCGCACGCGCGAACGCCGGGCCGAAGGCCTCGTCGCTGTCCACCACCTCGCCATAGCCGCGGTAAGCGCGGATCAGCTCGGTGAACTCGGGGTTGTCGAAGCCGAGCGCAATCGTGCGGCCCGGGAATTCGCGCTCCTGATGGGCGCGGATGGTGCCCCAGATGCCGTTGTTGAACACCAGGATCACGATGCCGAGCCGGTACTGCATGGCCACGCCGAGTTCCTGCAGGTTCATCTGGAAGCAGCCGTCGCCGGCATAGCAGACCACGGTGCGTTCCGGGTTCTCCAGCTTGGCCGAAATCGCGGCCGGCAGGCCGTAGCCCATCGAGCCCACCGTGGGCGCCAGGCTGGTGCCCACGCCCTTGAAGCGGTAGTAGGTATGCGGGAACACGGCGTAGTTGCCGGCGCCCACGGTGATGCAGGCGTCCTGCGGCAGCACGTCGCGCACATGGCACGCGGCACGGTTCAGGTTGAGGCTGCCCGGCGCCTGCCTGGGCTCCTGCGCGGCCAGGTATTCGTGGCGCGCCGTGCGCGTGCGCGCGGCCCAGGCCGGCGCGCGCGCGGGCGACAAGCCATCGAGCGCCGCCGCGAAGGCATTGACGTCCGACACGACCGGCAGCGCCGGGTGGAACACGCGGCCCAGCTCGCCGGCATCCGGGTACACATGCACCAGCCGCTGGCGCGGCAGCGGGCTTTCCACCAGCGTGTAACCCTCCGTGGTGGCCTCGCCCATGCGGGTGCCCACCGCGATCAGCAGGTCGGCCTCGCGGATGCGCTGCTGCAGCGCCGCGCCCATGCCCCAGCCCACATGGCCGGCGTAGTTCGGATGATGGTTGTCGAAGCACTCCAGCCGGCGCCACGCCACGCCCACCGGCAACGCGAAGCGCTCGGCGAATGCCTCGAGCCGGCGCTGCGCCTGCGCGCTCCAGCCCGAGCCGCCCACCAGCATGAACGGGCGCTCGGCGCGCGCCAGCAGGCCGGACAATTCGGCCAGCGCCTGCGGCGTGGGCGCGCCGTGCGCGCGCTGGTAGCGCGGCATGTCGGCCACCGCGGCCTTGCCCCACAGCGTATCTTCGGGCAGCGCCAGCACCACCGGGCCGGGCCGGCCGCTGGTGGCCACGGCGAAGGCGCGCGCGATGAACTCGGGGATGCGCTCGGTGCGGTCGATCTGCGCCACCCACTTGGCCATCTGGCCGAACATGCGGCGGTAATCGATCTCCTGGAAGGCCTCGCGCTCGCTGAAATCGTTGCCGACCTGCCCGACGAACAGGATCATCGGCGTCGAGTCCTGGAACGCCGTATGCACGGCAATGCTGGCATTGGTGGCGCCGGGCCCGCGCGTGACGAAGCACACGCCGGGCTCGCCGGTGAGCTTGCCGTAGGCCTCCGCCATGTAGCCCGCGCCGCTTTCCTGCCGGCACACGATGGGCTGGATCGCGTCCTGGTGGTCGTACAGCGCATCGATGCAAGGCAGATAGCTTTCGCCCGGCACCAGGAACACGCGCCTGACGCCCTGGAGGCGCAGTTGCTCGATCAGGATCTGGCCGCCGTTGCGCTCGCGCGGCGCGGCGGACGATGCCTGGGACAGGGGTGCATTCATCGCTTGATCTCGATTTCCACGAACACGCATTCGCCGTCGTGCGCGTTGATGACGTTGTGCTCCACACCCGCCGCGCGGTAGTAGGCCCGGCCCGCCACCAGCTGGCTGACCACCTCGCCGGCCGGCGTTTCCAGCCGCAGCGCGCCGGTGGTCATCGGCACCACCACGTAGTCATGGCCATGGCGGTGATGCCCGGTCTCGGCGCCCGGCGCGAAGCGCCACTCGGTGACGGCCACGCGGTCGTTGTCGACCTGCACGGTGGGTACGGCTTGGGGTCTGCTCATGGCGGCCTCGGCTCAAAGGGGTGTGCGGGTGCGGTGCCCGGGCTCAGCGGTCCACGCCGCCCATGCACAGGTACTTGGTTTCCAGGTATTCCTCGATGCCGTAGCTGGAGCCCTCGCGGCCCAGGCCGGACTGCTTGACGCCGCCGAACGGTGCCACCTCGTTGGAGATCAGCCCGGTATTGATGCCCACCATGCCGTACTCCAGCGCCTCGGCCACGCGCCACACGCGGCCGATATCGCGGCTGAAGAAGTACGAGGCCAGGCCGAACTCGGTGTCGTTGGCCATGTCGATCACTTCCTGGTCGCTGGAGAAGCGGAACAGCGGCGCGAGCGGACCGAAGGTTTCTTCCTTCGCCACCAGCATGTCCGGCGTCACGCCGGCCAGCACCGTGGGTTCGAAGAAGGTGCCGCCCAGGCCGTGGCGCTTGCCGCCGGCGAGCACCCGCGCGCCCTTGCCCACGGCATCGGCGATGTGCTGCTCCACCTTGGCCACCGCGTCCTCATTGATCAGCGGGCCCTGCAGCACGCCGGGCTCGAGGCCGTGGCCTACCTTGAGCTTTGCCACCGCGGCCACCAGCTTCTGTGCGAAGGCGTCATACACCTTGTCGTGCACGTAGAGGCGGTTGGCGCAGACGCAGGTCTGGCCGGCATTGCGGTACTTGGAAGCCATGGCGCCTTCCACGGCGGCATCGAGATCCGCATCGTCAAAGACGATGAACGGCGCATTGCCGCCCAGCTCCAGCGAGAGCTTCTTGATGGTGGGCGCGGACTGGCGCATCAGGATGCGGCCCACTTCGGTGGAGCCGGTGAAGCTGAGCTTGCGCACCACGGCGCTGCCGGTCAGCTCGCCGCCGATCTCGATCGAGCTGGCGGCGTCGCCGGTCACCACGCTCAGCAGGCCGGCAGGCAGGCCGGCGCGCTCCGCCAGCAGCGCAAGCGCCAGCGCGGACAGCGGCGTATCCTCGGCGGGCTTGAGCACCATGGCGCAGCCGGCGGCCAGCGCCGGGCCGGCCTTGCGCGTGATCATGGCGAGCGGGAAATTCCACGGCGTGATGGCCGCGCACACGCCCACCGGCTCCTTGACCACCAGCAGGCGCTTGTCGGCCGCGGGCGTAGCCAGCACGTCGCCATTCACGCGCTTGGCTTCCTCGGCGAACCATTCCAGGAAGGACGCGGCATAGACCGCCTCGCCGCGCGCCTCGGCCAGCGGCTTGCCCTGCTCGCTGGTCATCAGCACGGCGAGGTCGTCGGCGTTGGCCAGCATCAGGTCGTACCAGGCGCGCAGCACCTGGGCGCGCTCGCGTGCGGTCTTGCGGCGCCACGCGCCCTGCGCCACGCGCGCGGCCTCGATGGCGCGGCGCGTCTCCGCCGCGCCCATCAGCGGCACGGTAGCGATCAGCGAGCCGTCGGCGGGATTGGTGACGGCGAAGGTGGCGCCGTTGTCGGCGTCCTGCCACTGTCCGCCGATGAAGGCCTGCGAGCGCAGCAGGCTGGAGTCCTTGAGTTGCATGATGTCTTGTCTCTCTGTCTTGGTTGGTGTTGGCCCGCGTGCGATGCTCAGCGCGTGAGCACGTCGGCCAGGATGTCCAGCCCTTCGTCCATCACCGCGTCCTGGATCGTGAGCGGGAACAGGAAGCGGATCACGTTGCCGTACACGCCGCACGACAGCAGCAGCAGGCCCTGCTCCAGCGCGCGGTTCTGCACTTCGCGCGTGAACTCGGCGTCGGGGCTGCCGTCGGCCTTGCGGAATTCCACGGCCACCATCGCGCCCAGGCCGCGCACTTCCGCGATCTGCGGCACGCGCGGCTTCAGGCCTTCCAGCCGCTCGACCAGGCGCTGGCCGAGCGCGGCGCCGCGCGGGATCAGTTGCTCGCCTTCGAGCACGTCCAGCACGGCCAGCGCGGAGGCCACCGCCAGCGGGTTGCCGGCATAGGTGCCGCCCAGCCCGCCGGGCGCGGGCGCGTCCATCACCTCGGCGCGGCCGCACACGGCCGACAGCGGCATGCCGCCGGCCAGGCTCTTGGCCATGGTGGTGAGGTCCGGCGCCGCCTCATAGTGCTCCATGGCGAACAGGCGGCCGGTGCGGCCGAAGCCGGTCTGCACCTCGTCGGCGACCAGCAGGATGCCGTGCTCGTCGCAGACCGCGCGCAGCGCCTTGACGAAGGCCGGCGGCGCCACGTTGAAACCACCCTCGCCCTGCACCGGCTCGAAGATGATGGCGGCCACGCGCTTGGGATCGACGTCGGCCTTGAACAGGTGCTGCAGCGCCTTGAGCGAATCTTCCACCGACACGCCATGCAGGGCGCATGGATACGGCGCGTGGAAAACCTCGCCCGGGAACGGGCCGAATCCCACCTTGTACGGCACCACCTTGCCGGTCAGCGCCATGCCCATCATGGTGCGGCCGTGGAAGCCGCCCGAGAAGGCGATCACGCCGGGCCGGCCGGTGGCGGCGCGGGCGATCTTGATGGCGTTCTCCACGGCTTCCGCGCCGGTGGTGAAGAAAGCGGTCTTCTTGGCCGAGCGGCCGGGCGCGCGCGCGTTGATCTTCTCGGCCAGCTCGATGTAGCTGGCATACGGCACGATCTGGTAGGCCGTGTGCGTAAAGCGATCGAGCTGGCGCCGCACGGCATCGACCAGGCGCGGATGGCGGTGGCCCGTGTTGAGCACGGCGATGCCGGCGGCGAAGTCGATATAGCGCTTGCCCTCCACATCCCAGATCTCCGAGTTCTCGGCGCGCTCGGCGTAGAAATTGCACATCACGCCCACGCCACGCGGGGTGGCGGCGTCCTTGCGGCGGACCAGTTCGGCGTTCTTCATCTGTTGTTGCTCCATCTTGGTATGGGTTGTGCTGCTGTCTGGATGGCGCGCGCTCAGGCGGCGGCGCGGATCAGGGTCGGGTCCCATTCCTTGCCGGGGACCGCGGCAATCAGGCGCTGCGTGTATTCGTGGCGCGGCGCGTCGAAAATCTGGTCGGGCGGGCCGGACTCCACCACCCGCCCCTTGTGCATCACCATCACGTGGTGGCAGATCTGCGCGGCCACGCGCAGGTCGTGGGTGATGAAGATCAGCCCGATGTTCAGCCGCTTCTGCAGGTCGGCCAGCAATTGCAGCACCTGCGCCTGCACCGAGACGTCGAGCGCGGAGACCGATTCGTCGGCCACCAGCAGCTTGGGCTCCAGCGCGAGCGCGCGCGCGATGCCGATGCGCTGGCGCTGCCCGCCGGAGAACTGGTTGGGGTAGCGGTCGAACGCGGACGGCTCCAGCCCCACCAGCTGCAGCAGTTCGCGCGCGCGCGCCTGTGCCTTTGCCAGCGGCACGCCGTTGGCGACCGGGCCGTCGGTGATGATGCGGCCCACCGTGTGGCGCGGGTTGAGCGAGGCGAAGGGGTCCTGGAAGATCATCTGCACGTCGCTGCGCAGCGGGCGGAACTGCCGCTCCGACAGTCGCGCGATGTCCTGCCCGTCGAACAGCAGCTCGCCCCCGTCGATGCCGGTCAGCTTGAGCAGGCATTTGCCGATGGTGGACTTGCCCGAGCCGGACTCGCCGACGATCCCGAGCGTCTGCCCGCGGCGCACGCTGAAGCTCACACCGTCCACGGCGTTGACCACGCGCTTCTTGCTGAATAGCCCGCCGCCGGAGACATAGGTCTTGCGCAGGTCGCGCACTTCCAGCACGGTCTCGGCCGCGTCCGCCCGACGCTCCTTGGCGCGCCCGTGCGGCACCGCGCTGATCAGGCGGCGCGTGTAAGGATGCTGCGGGTGGTTGAGCACCTGCTGCGCCGGGCCCATCTCCACCAGCACGCCTTTTTCCATCACCGCCACGCGGTCGGCGATCTCCGCCACCACGCCGAAGTCGTGCGTGACGAACATCACGCCCATGCCCTTCTCGGCCTGGATGCGCTTGATCAGCGCCAGGATCTGCGCCTGCGTGGTGACGTCCAGCGCGGTGGTCGGCTCGTCGGCGATCAGCAGCGCGGGTTCGAGCGCGAGCGCCATGGCGATCACCACGCGCTGGCGCTGCCCGCCCGACAGGCGGAAGGGATAGCTGTGCGTCAGCGTGGCGGGGTCGGGCAGGCCGACGAACTCCAGCAGTTCCAGCACGCGGCGGTTGCGCGCCTCGCCGGGATAGGCGCCGTGCACGCGCATCACCTCGGCGATCTGCTCGCCCACCGTCATCACAGGGTTGAGCGCCGACAGCGGCTCCTGGAACACCATGGCCATGTCCTTGCCGCGCATCGACAGCAGGGTGTCTTCATCCGGCGCCAGCAGGTCGCGGCCCCGGAACAGGATCTGCCCGCCCTGCGGCTTCAGGTAGGGCGGCAGCAGGCCCATGATGGCGTTGGCGCTCATCGACTTGCCCGAACCGGACTCGCCGACGATGCACAGGATCTCGCCGGCGTGCAGGTCGTAGCTCACGTCCTTGACCGCGTGCGCGCGGTCGCCGCCGGCGGGCAGCGCGATGGTGAGGTCGCGCACGGACAGCAGCGGCGCGGTGTTCTGCGGGGATTTCTGGTCTGGTGCTTGCATGAACGGCATCCTTTGACTTACTCGCCGCGGCGGCGGAGTTGGGGATTCATGGCGTCGTTCAGCCCTTCGCCAATCAGGTTGATGGACAGCACCGTGAGCAGGATCGCCACGCCCGGCCACACGCTCATCCACCAGGCTTCGCGGATCATGGTGCGGGCCGCGCCGATCATGAAGCCCCAGCTCATCATGTTGCGGTCGCCCAGGCCCAGGAAGGACAGCGCCGACTCGGTCAGGATCGCCGTGGCCACCATGAAAGAGGCGGACACGATGATGGGCGACATGGCGTTGGGCAGGATCTGGGTGACGATGATGCGCAGCGGCTTCTGCCCGATCACCACCGCCGCCTGCACGAACTCGCGCTGCTTCAGCGTGAGGAACTCGCCGCGCACCAGGCGCGCCACCGGCGGCCACGACACCACCGAGATGGCCGCCACGATGGAGTAGATGGTGGGATTGAAGATCGCCACGATCACCACCGCCATGGCCAGTTGCGGGATGGTCTGGAAGAACTCGGTGAAACGCATCAGCGCGTCGTCGATGCGGCCGCCGCAATAGCCGGCCACCGAGCCGATCAGGATGCCGAACCCCAGCGCCACGCCGGTGGAGATCACGCCCACCAGCAGCGACACGCGCGCGCCGTACAGCATGCCGGCGGTGATGTCGCGGCCGAGCATGTCGGTGCCGAAGGGATAGGCCGCGTCAGCGAACGGGCGCACCAGCGGCTCGCCCACCATCAGCCAGGGCGATTCCTCGTACAGCACCGGCGCCAGCAGCGCCACCGCCACCACGGCCAGCAGCACCAGCAGGCCGATCACCGCGCCGTAGTTGCGCGCATAACGTCGTGCGAAGGCTTTCATGCCGTGGCTCCCTTGCCGCCCACCGCGATGCGGGGGTCGATGAAGCGGTAGACGATGTCCGTCACCAGGTTGAAGAACACCACCAGCGCCGAGGTGACGAAGAAAATGCCCAGCAGCAACTGGTAGTCCCGCTGCAGCAGCGCGTCGAACATCAGGCGGCCGATGCCGGGCCACGAGAACACGGTCTCGGTCAGCACCGCGCCGCCGGCCATCTGGCCAAGCTGGATGCCGGCGAAGGTGATCACCGGCAGCAGCGCGTTGCGCAGCACGTGCACGCGGATCACGCGCCCGGCCGGCACGCCCTTGGCGCGCGCGGTCTTGACGAAGTCCATGCCCATCACTTCCAGCATCGAAGCACGCGTGAGGCGCACATACACCGCCATGAAGAAGCAGCCCAGCGAGATGGTGGGCAGGATCATGTGCAGCGCCACGTCCTGCACGCGCGCCAGGCCCGTGTAGCCCGCGCCGATGGTTTCCATGCCGAAGGCGGGCAGCCACCCCAGCACCACCGAGAACAGGATGATTGCCATCAGCGACAGCCAGAACAGCGGCGTGGCGTACAGGAGCAGCGCACCGGACATCACCGCGCTGTCGATCCAGCGGCGCTTGTTCTCGTAGCGCGTGCGCGCCGAGATCACGCCCAGCAGCACGCCAAGCACGAGCGAGAACAGGAACGCGCCGCTCATCAGCACGAAGGTAGCGGGCAGGCGGTCCAGGATCAGGTCCAGCACCGGCAGGTGGTTGCGGTAGGAGTAGCCCAGGTCGAGCCTGGCCACGCCCTTGAGATAGATGCCGAGCTGGGTCAGCACCGGCTGGTCCAGCCCGAACTGCTCGCGCAGCTGGTTGACGAAGGCGGCGTCGCCGGCCCCGGCCTCGCCCGCCATGACGGTGGCCGGGTCGCCGGGCGCCATGCGGATCAGGAAGAAGTTGATGATGACCACGCCAAGGACGACCACCAGGGCCTTCCACAGGCGGGACAACAGGAAAGAGAGAAAATTCACGGCATGCTCCACGCGGGCAAGGACTGGGCCCGGGCGCCATCGCGCCCACATTGCGGCGTCACCCCGCCAGCGCGGGCATGACCGGGGGGCGAGCCCGGATTCGCGCAGAACCCGGGACCGCCCCGCCATACGACTCGACGACTCAGTTCTTCTCGATGGAAACGTTGTCGAACGACTCGTTCAGCCCGATCGCGGTGGTCACGAGGTTCCTGACGTTCTTGCGGTACAGCGTGGGGAACTCCAGCTCGAACAGGTTGCCGGCGGCCACCTCGGTCACCAGGATCTTCTGCACTTCGCTGTACAGCTTCTGGCGCTCGCCCGCGTCCAGCGCCACGCCGGCCTGGGCCCACAGCGTGTCGGCCTGCGCGTTGCTATAGCCCTGCACGTTGGCGAACGGCGTGCCCTTGACGATGTTCCTGGTCACGTAGAGCCGTTCCACGCCCAGCGCCGGATCGCCGTACTGGTAGGTGTAGGTGGCGGTCAGGTCGAAGTCCCAGTTGCTGACGCGCGCAGACCACGTGCCGGCATCGGCCGACTCGATGCTGACCTTGAAGCCGAGCTGCTCGAGCATCTGCTTCATGTACTCGTCGAGGCGGTCCCAGTTGGCGCCGTAGGAGGTCGACAGGATCTTGACCGGGTACTGGCCGACGTTGACGCCCGACTCCTTGATGAGGTCGCGCGCCTTCTTCAGGTTGAAGTCGTAGGCGGGCATGTTCTTGTCGAAGAACAGCGTGGCCGAGGCGAACGGGCTCACCGCCGGCTTGCCCATGCCGAAGAAGATGTTGTCCACGATCATCTTGCGGTTGAGCGCGTGCATCACCGCCTGGCGCACCTTGACGTTGTTGAACGGCGGCTTGCGCTCGTTCATCAGCAGGCTCGACATCGGCGAGAACATCTCCCAGCCCTTGGTGGTGTATTCCACGTTGGGCAGCGCGCGCAGGCGCTTGACGTCCACGTTGTCGACGTCGCCGCCACGCAGCACCTGCACGTCGCCCTTCTCGAAGGCCACCGCGCGCGAAGCCGAATCGGGGATCACGTAGAACACCAGCTCGTCCAGGTAGGGCTTGCCTTTCTTCCAGTAGTTCGGGTTCTTGGCCAGCTTGATGTAGGCGCCCTTCTTCCATTCCTTGAACATGAAGGGGCCGGTGCCCACCGGCTTCTGGTTGGCCGGGTTGCTGCGGTAGTCAGTGCCGTCGTAGATGTGCTTGGGCATCATCGGCATGGTGCCGGTCTCGAACATGGAGATGAACGGCGGGAACGGTTCCTTGAGCTTGATCTCCACGGTGCTGTCGTTCACCGCGCGGATCGAGTCCACGTACTTGTTGAGCACCGCGCGCGTGCGCACATGCACCTCGCGCAGCATCTTGTCGATCGAGAACACCACGTCGGCCGAGCCGAAGGGCTTGCCGTCATGCCACTTCACGCCCTGCTGCAGCTCGAAGGTGTAGGTCAGGCCGTCCGCCGAGATCTTCCACGACTTGGCCAGCTCGGCGCGCGGCTTGAGGTCCGGGCCATAGGTCAGCAGGCCCTGGTAGATCTTGCCGGCGATGTACTGGGTGGGTGCCTGCGAGTTCAGCGCGCTCACCAGGATCGGCGGCTCGGGCTGGACGATGCCGGACAAGGTGCCGCCCGCGGTCTGCGCGACGGCGTTGCCCGCCGGCAGCAGGACCGGCGCCAGCGCCAGGCCGGCGCTGGCCAGCGCCATCGACACCAGGCTTTTGCCAAAGCTCTTTTTCAGGTGTTGGGTGAAGGATTTCATCGGTCAGTTTCCTGTGGTAGTGATCGTGCTCTGCGGATACGGAAGGTACGAAGGACGCGTTGCTGCGACTGCCGTGACTACGACTTTCATTGGCTACTTATCTTTGCCCGACGGTGCAGGGCGGTGGCTTCAAAGCGAAGCGAAGGGGCGCGGCCGCAGGCAGTACAAGCAGAACAAGCGGTACCTGCCGTGCCGCGCAACGACGCCAGGATCTCTTTGAAGCGACCTCTCAGGCAGGTTCGATGCCGCACCAGTCGTGCATGAACTGCGCGAGCGTGGTGGCCACGCGCACCATGCTCTCGATGGAAACCGACTCGTCGATGCCGTGGATATTTCGGGCCTGCGGGCCGTAGCAGGTCACCGGCGTCTCCAGCATCAGGCGGAAATGGCGTGCGTCCGTGGTGGCGGTAGTGGCCTCGCGCCGCACCGCCTCGCCGTTGACCTTGCGGTGCGCTTCGGCCAGCGCCTGCATGCTGGGCACGTCGAGGTCGAACTCGCAGCCCGGGGCATGAAAGCCTTCGTAGCGGATATGGAGCTGCAGGTTGCCGGCCAGGCGCGCCAGCGTGCCGCGCACGCAGGCTTCCACGCGCGCCTTGGCGTCGGCCACGTCCATGCTCGGGTAGAAGCCGATGCGCACGCCCAGCGTGCAGGTGCAGGGCACCGACGAATTCCATTCGCCGCCGTGGATCTGGCCGAGGTTGAAGTTGATCGGGTGCGCGTGGTCGCGGTACACGGCCGGGCGGTTTTCGGGCAGGTTCCACTCGGCCTCGAGCTTGCGCAGGTCCGCCATCACTTCGATGCCGGCCTCGACCGGGTTCACGCCGCTGGTCATGTAGGCGGCATGCGCGGGGTGGCCTGTCAGCTCCACGAACATCCAGAACACGCCCATCTGCGCGCTCATCAGGTTTTCGCCCAGCGGCTCGGGAATCACCACCGCGTCGAAGGCGGCCAGCTTGCCCGCGCCCACCGCGCTGCGCAGGGCCGCGACCGTGGCCAGCGCGCCGTTGCCGGTGTTTTCCTCTTCCAGCACGGAGTTGAAGCCGACCGCGCCGGCCGGCTGCACGCCGAGGTCCTTGAGCGCCTTGAACGCGGCCAGCGTGCAGATGATGCCGGCCTTCATGTCGCCCGCGCCGCGGCCGAACAGCCAGCCGTCCTCGACGAACGGCGCGAACGGCGACTGGCGCCACATCGATTCGGGGCCGGTCGGCACCACGTCGAGGTGGCCGTTGAACAGCACCGAGCGCCCGCCCTTCGCGACCGGCCGGTGCGTGGCGAGCAGGTTGTAGCGGCCGCCGTCCGGGCAACATGGCGGAGAGAACAGCGGCAGGTCCTTGAGCGCTTCGCTGCGCAGGTAGATGCGCTCGGACCCCAGGCCGAGTTCGCGCAGCGCGCCTTCCATGAAGGCCACGGCCGGCTGTTCCTGCCCCGACGGGCTCGGCGCGGCCACGAAGTCCGACAGCGTGCGCACCATGTACGGCTCGAGCGCGCGCACGGCGGCAGCGATATCGTCGGTGGTCAGCGCGGGAAGATCGGGCGTGGCGGACATCGCGGCACTGCCGGCGGTACGTTGCATGGTGGCTCCACTGACTGGTCCGGGGTGCGCAAGGGGGCGCGTCCGGAGGGGGATCGAATCAGCCGAATCGGCAAGACGTCGCTGGAAAAACGACGAACCCAACAAGATGTGTGGAAAGTTAGCCGATCATTGGTACCATAGGTAGGTCCATATATCGCTTTTTAGCCGGGGCCACTTTGAAAGAGACGATTCTGTCCGAGCTGCTGCTGCAGCGTATGGAGCGGCCCGCAAATGGTGCGGATGACAAGAACGGCACGCACATGAACCGCCAGCTGTACGAGATCATTCGCCAGGAAATCCTTGCTGGCTCGCTGGTTGCGGGCAGCAAGCTGCCGGCGTCGCGGCTCCTGTCGAAGGAAGTCGGCGTCTCTCGCAACACGGTGCTGTACGCCTATGAACAGCTGCTGGCCGAAGGCTATGTCACGGCATCGAGCGGAAGTGGCACCTTTGTGTCACAGAGTTTTCCCGACCATAGTGCATTGCACAACGGCAGGGCGCGAAATGGCACCATCGCCGTGCCCGCACCGCAGCAAAACCCGAACCGTTTCGCCTTGTCGCGCCGCGGCCAGCACCTGGTGTCGCATTCCGGTGCATCGGACCGGCAATGGGGCGCGTTTGTCGCGGGCGTGCCCGATGTCTCGTTGTTTCCGCACGCGGTCTGGGCACGCCTGCTCAACAAGCACTGGCGCGCGCCGAAGCCGGAACTGCTGACCTACGCGCACAACGGTGGCTATATGCCGCTGCGCCGCGTGCTGGCCGAGCACCTGCGGCTGGTGCGCTCGGTGCGCTGCGAGCCCGAGCAGATCATCCTGACCACCGGGATCCACCAGGCCATCGACCTGATCGCGCGGCTGCTCGGCGATCCCGGCGACAAGGCGTGGATGGAGGATCCCGGCTACTGGGGCACGCGCAGCCTGCTCACCAGCGCCGGCATCGAGACCATCCCGGTGCCGGTGGACAGCGAGGGCATCGCCCCGGACGCGGCCACGCTGCAGAACCCGCCGCGCTTCATCTTCGCCACGCCGTCGCACCAGTATCCGCTAGGCATGGTGATGAGCCTGTCGCGCCGGCGCATGCTGCTCGAATACGCGCGCCAGCGCGGCGCGTGGATCGTGGAGGACGACTACGACAGCGAGTTCCGTTTCGAGGGCCGGCCGCTGGCTTCGCTGCAGGGCCTGGACGAGCACGACCGCGTGATCTACATGGGCACGTTCTCCAAGACGCTGTTCCCGGGGCTGCGCATGGGCTTCATGGTGCTGCCCAAGCCGCTGGCGCCGCATTTCGCCACCGGGCTGTCGGAACTGTTCCGCGAGGGCCAGCTGATGCAGCAGGCGGTGCTGGCCGACTTCATCGAGGAAGGCCACTACGCCACCCACATCCGCCGCGTGCGCCAGCGCTACGCGCAGCGCCAGGGCCTGCTGCGCGAGGCGATCGCCGCGCGGCTCGGCGCGGACTGGCCCACCTCCACGCACGAGGCCGGCCTGCACCTGGTGGTCCACCTGCCGCCCGGCGCCGACGATCTCGGCATCAGCATGGCGGCGCGCACGCAGGGCCTGACCACGCGGCCGCTGTCGCGCTACTTCGCCGATCCCGCGCGAGCGACCAGCCAGGGCCTGCTGCTGGGCTATGCCTGCGTGCCGGACGACCAGATCGCACCGGCCTTCCACAAGCTCGCCGAAGTGATCGAGCCCGCGCTGGAACACCTGGCGCGCACCCGGTCGCCACGGCGCGCGCCGGCCGCGGCCATCAATCGCGAGGCGTGGAGCGGCGCGTAAGCGCGCGCTGCCTGCGCCGACCGCGCGGCCATGCCGCGCAATGCAATCCATAGCAATCCATAGCAATCCATATCCGGAGAGGCCGGCATGAACGCCAAGGAAGACTACGCCCTGTTCGACGCGGGCACCGTGCGGCTGCAATCGGGCCGGGACTTTCCCGGCATGCGACTGGCCTACAAGACCTACGGCACGCTCAACGCCCGCAAGGACAACGTGATCGTCTACCCGACCTCGTTCAGCGCGCAGCACTACGATACCGAGTGGCTGGCCGCGCCGGGCGGCGTGCTCGACACCGATCGCTACTTCGTCATCATCCCCAACCTGTTCGGCAACGGCTTGTCGTCGTCGCCGTCGAACTCGCCGCAGTTCGCGCCGGGCACGTTCCCCGCAGTCACTTATCACGATGCCGTGGCCGTGCAGCGCACGGCTGCTGCAGGAAGTGTTCGGCATCGAGCGCATCGCGCTGGTGTACGGCTGGTCGATGGGCGGCATGCAGGCCTACCACTGGGGCGCCTGCCACGCCGACATGGCCGGGCGCATCGCGGTGGTGTGCGGCAGCGCGCGCTGCTCGCCGTTCAACCAGGTCTTCCTCGAAGGCGTGCGCGCCGCGCTTACGGCCGACCCCGCCTTCCGCGACGGGCACTTCGCCGCGCCGCCTCGCGCGGGCTACCGCGCCATGGGCCGCGTGTACGCGGGATGGGCCCTGTCGCACGCGTTCTACCGCGACGAACTGTGGCGCGCGGCAGGCTTCGAATCGCTCGAGGCGTTCCTCGCCGGCACCTGGGACAGCAACTTCGCGCGCCGCGACGCCAACGACCTGCTTGCCCAGCTGTGGACATGGCAGCACGGCGACATCAGCCGCTGCGACGCCTTCGGCGGCGACCTGGACCGCTCGCTGGCCGCCATCCGCGCCGACGTGCTGCTCATGCCCGGCCGCACCGATGCGTACTTCCAGGCGCAGGACAACGCGGCGGAATTGCCCCGGCTCACCGGCGCGCGCACGGCCGCGCTGCGCCCGATCCCGTCCGACTACGGGCATCGTGCCGGCAACCCGCACAATATCCCGGCGGACCGAGCCTTCCTGCGCGAAACGATCGCCGCCTTCCTGGCGGCGTAGGCCGCGAACCACGCCATGGCGCCATCGTCACGGCGCCGAATGGCCCTTAACGCCAGGGCCGCCTTCGCCTAGCATGGGCACCTTCCTCCTCCGCACGCACCGCATATGGCAAGCACCGCTCCCAACGCCTCTTCCTTGCTGGCCGAACTCGCCACGCGGCTCGACGCCGCGGGCCTGCAGACCGGCGACGCCATCGAGACGCGCTTTCGCAAGGACTGGTACGCACCGCTCGGCGCGGTCGCCCCGCTGGCCGTGGTCCGCCCGCGCAACAGCGCCGAAGTGTCCGCCGTGCTCGCGCTGTGCAACCGCATGCGCCAGCCCGTGGTGCCGCAGGGCGGCCTCACCGGCCTGGCCGGCGCGGCCACGCCGGCAGGCGGCGAAGTCGTGCTGTCGCTCGAGCGCATGCGCGGCGTGGAAGAGATCGACACCCAGGCCGGCACCATGACCGTGATGGCCGGCACCACGCTGCAGGCGGCGCAGGAGGCCGCGCGCGCGGCCGGCTGGCTGCTGGCGGTGGACCTGGGGGCGCGCGGCAGCTGCCAGATCGGCGGCAATATCGCCACCAACGCGGGCGGCAACCGCGTGATCCGCTACGGCATGATGCGCGACCAGGTACTGGGGCTGGAAGCCGTGCTGGCCGACGGCACCGTGGTGTCTTCGCTCAACAAGATGCAGAAGAACAATGCCGGCTACGACGTGCGCCAGCTCTTCATTGGCAGCGAAGGCACGCTGGGCGTGATCACGCGCGCCGTGCTGCGCCTGGCCCCGCTGCCGGCCGCCACGCAGACCGCGCTGTGCGCGCTGTCCGGCTACGACGACGTGGTGCGCATGCTGCGCCATGCCCAGCGCAAGCTCTCGGGCCGCCTCAGCGCGTTCGAAGTGATGTGGGCCGATTTCTACGGCCTAGTCACCACGCGCGTGCCCGGCGTGCGCGCGCCGCTGCCGGCGGGCCATCCCTTCTACGTGCTGCTCGACCTGCAAGGCAACGACGCCGCGCAGGACGCGCCCGCCTTCGAAGGCATGCTGGAATCCGCGATGGAAGCCGGCCTGATCCAGGACGCGGCGGTGGCATCCAGCCACAAGGAAGCGCAGAGCTTCTGGCAACTGCGCGACGCGGTGGCCGAATTCCCGGTGATGTGGGCGCCCAACGCCGCCTTCGACGTCAGCCTGCCGATCGGCGGCATCGGCGCCTTCGCCGATGCGCTGCGCGTGCGCGTGCTGGCCACCTGGCCCGATGCCGAGCTGGTCAACTTCGGCCATGTAGGCGACAGCAACCTGCACGTCAGCGTGCATTTGCCCGGCGCCACCGACGCGGACTTCCCTGAACACGAGATCTCCGATGCGGTATACGGCGTGGTGCAGGCGTTCCAGGGCAGCATCTCGGCCGAGCACGGCATCGGCTTGCACAAGAAGCCCTACCTGCATTGCTCGCGCTCGCCCGAGGAGCTGGCGCTGATGCGCCTGCTCAAGCGCTCGCTGGACCCGAACCATATCCTTAGTCCGGGGCGGGTGTTCGATCCGGGTTGAGTGCGTCGCGGCTGCGGCGGCATGTGCGCCGCTTCATTCGGATGTCGGCAAGGCAGCCGATTCCGGTCCCGTCACGAACGCCGCGCCGCTGTCGTCCTTCAGGTCCACCCCGCTGCGCCCCAGCGCCAGCGCGCCGCGCAGCAGGAAGGCGAGCTTGTCCGCCGCCTGCGCATAGGGCAGCCCTTCGGGCCGCACGTTGGAGATGCAGTTGCGCTCGGCGTCGCTGCGGCCCGTGCGCGGGTCGTAGGTCAGGTAGATACCGAGGCTGTCCGGCGAGCTGAGCCCGGGCCGCTCGCCGATCAGCATCACCACCTGGCGCGCGCCGAGCAGCTGGCCGGCCTCGTCGCCCAGCGCCACGCGCGCCTGCTCGGCCACCACCACGGGGCCGATGCGCCAGCCGGGCAGGCGCTCGCGCGCGGCCAGCAGCAGCGGCACGCCGTGGCGCCCGGCCGCCAGCGCGTAGAGGCCATCGGCGATCACGAAGACCACGTCGGGCACCTCGGCGGGGCGCGCCTGCGCCAGCCGTGCGCGGCTTTCGTCGTCGAGCTGGCGGCCGAGGTCGGGCCGGCGCAGATAGTGCTGGCGGTCCGCGGCGGCGCTGTGCGCGGGCACGCTGGCCAAGCCGGCCTGGTGCAGCGCGCGCTCGATGTCGGCGCGCGCCAGCGGCAGGTGCACGGCGTCGCGCGCCTGGGCATGAGCCAGGCCAAAGGCGAGCACGGTGTCGGTGGTCTGGCTGTTGCCGGCGCGGCCCAGCGCGATGCGCGCGGCGGTGAACTGGCGCAGGCGCTGCCACGGATTGGGCTGGGTCAGTTTGCGGCTCATGGCTGGATCATGGCTGGATCATGGCTGACAGATGGCTGGCTTGTGAGGGGCTTGAGGGACCGCGCTCACAGGGCGTGCGCGAGCTGCAGCAGCGGCTGGCGCTCGGCCAGCTCCAGCAGGCGGCCGTCCTCGCCGAGGATGCCCATGCGCTGCAGCCAGTCCTCGAACTCGGGCGCGGGCCGCAGGCCCAGCGTGTCGCGCAGGTAGAGCGCGTCGTGGAAGGAGGTGCTCTGGTAGTTCAGCATGATGTCGTCGGCGCCGGGCACGCCCATGATGAAGTTGATGCCGGCCACGCCGAACAGCGTCAGCAACGTGTCCATGTCGTCCTGGTCGGCCTCGGCGTGGTTGGTGTAGCAGACATCGCACCCCATCGGCACGCCGAGCAGCTTGCCGCAGAAGTGGTCCTCCAGCCCGGCGCGGATGATCTGCTTGCCATCGTAGAGATACTCGGGGCCGATAAAGCCCACCACGGTATTGACCAGCAGCGGCGAGAACGCGCGCGCCACCGCGTAGGCGCGCGCTTCCATGGTCTGCTGGTCCACGCCGTGGTGCGCGTTGGCGGAGAGCGCGCTGCCCTGGCCGGTCTCGAAGTACATCACGTTGTTGCCCACGGTGCCGCGCGCCAGGCTTTGCGCGGCGTCGTGCGCTTCGGCCAGCAACGCCAGGCTGACGCCGAAGCCGGCATTGGCGCGCTCGCTGCCCGCCACCGACTGGAACACCAGGTCCACCGGCGCGCCCTGCTCGATGGCGCGCACGGTGTTGGTGACGTGGGTCAGCACGCACGATTGCGTGGGCACGTCATAGCGGCAGCGCAGGTCGTCGACCAGGCGCAGCAGGGTGACGATGGCGCCGAGGTTGTCGGTGGCCGGGTTGATGCCGATGGTGGCGTCGCCGCAGCCGTACAGCAGGCCGTCGATCATCGAGGCGGCGATGCCCTTGGGGTCGTCGGTGGGATGGTTGGGCTGCAGCCGCACGGAGAGCCGGCCGGGCAGGCCGATGGTGTTGCGAAAGCGCGTGACCACGCGACACTTGCGCGCCACCGCCACCAGGTCCTGGTTGCGCATGAGCTTGCTCACCGCCGCGGCCATCTCGGGCGTGATGCCCGGCGCCACGCGCGCGAGGGTGGCGGCATCGGTCTGGTGCAGCAGCAGCCAGTTGCGCAGGTCGCCCACGGTCAGCCCGGCGATCTCGCGGAAGGCGGCGCGGTCATGGCGGTCGACGATCAGGCGCGTGACTTCGTCCTCCTCGTAGGGGACCAGGGCTTCCTGCAGGAACCGCGTCAGCGGCAACTCGGCCAGCGCCATGCGCGCGGCCATGCGTTCTTCCTCGCTGGCGGCGGCCAGGCCGGCCAGGTAGTCGCCCGAGCGCGCCGGACTGGCCTTGGCAAGCAAGGTCTTGAGATCGCCGAACAGGTAGCGGCGCGAAGCGACGGTGTGGGTGTAGGCCATGATCGGGTCTCAGTCGGTTGCCGGCGTGGCAGGGGCGCTGCCGGCCAGGTCGCCATGCGCCAGCTGGAACCGCACGCGCCGCTGGCAATGCGCATAGCCCACGATATCAAGTCCCATGAGCACAATATATACGCCTGTCGCGGCAAGCTTGGGGTCGAGCCCCGGGAACTGCACATTGCGACGGGCGCCGATGGAATGGACCTCGCAACGCCCAAGATTGGCCCAGGATTGACCCAAGATTGACGCAGGATTGCCTGGCGTACCCAAATCTTCGTCATGAGCGCCACCTCCGGCACCCTGCCGCCAGCCACGTCGACGAACACGCCGCCAACTGTCGCGCCGGAACCCGGCCTGCGACCGGCTCTCGCCCGCCGGCCCTGCCGATCCGCATCGGAAGCGGACCAGTTTGCCTCCCGCGCGCGAGCGCGCTTGCCTTGGCCGCCCGCCGGACCGACAATCGAGCGCCGTACCATCCACAGATGGCCGGCCGCCCGGATCGCGCGGCCCGGCCGTCCATGCAGGAGACTCGATGAACCAACCCGATCCGCCACGCCTGCCCCGCCTGCCTGAAGCAGCGTGGCTGAACGTTGGCACGGTCGCCTATGTCCTGAGCGCCCTGGCGCTCTGGATGGTGATGCAGGCCAACCTGGTCGCGGCGCTGCTCGCCGGGCTGTTGCTGTATTCGCTGGTGGACGTGCTGGCCCCCAGGCTGGTAGGCCTGCACCAGAAGCACGACGCGCTGGCGGTGGCGATCCTGTCCGCCGTCACGCTGCTTGGACTGACGCTCGGCGGATGGGCGCTGATACGCTTCGTCGGCGGCGACGCCAACCGGCTCGATACCTTGCTGATCCGCGCCGCCGACATCATCGACCAATCGCGTGCGCAGCTGCCGGGCTGGGTCAACGATGCCCTGCCGCGCGGCGTGGATGAACTGGCCAACACGCTGATTGCCTGGCTGCGCGAGCATGCACAGATGGCGCAGAAGTTCGGCGCGGAGGTGCTGCGCACGCTGGCGCATATCCTGATCGGCCTGGTGATCGGCGCCATGGTGGCGCTGTACCGCGCCATCGCCAAGCCAAACCGCCGGCCACTGGCCACCGCGCTGGTGGAGCGCGCGCGCAACCTGCAGCGGGCCTTCGCGCAGTTCATCTTTGCCCAGATACAGATCTCGCTGATCAACACCGTGCTCACCGCGGTCTACCTGCTGGTGGTGCTGCCGCTGTGTGGCGTGCACCTGCCGCTGACCAAGACGCTGGTGGCGCTGACCTTCCTGGTGGGGCTGCTGCCGGTGCTGGGCAACCTGATCTCGAACGCGGGCATCGTGGTGGCGTCGCTGTCGATCTCGCTGCCGATCGCGATCGCCTCGCTGGTCTACCTGGTGGTGATCCACAAGCTCGAGTACTTCCTCAATGCGCGCATCATCGGCGCGCGCATCAACGCCGCCGCATGGGAACTGCTGACCGTGATGCTGCTGATGGAATCGGTCTACGGTATCGCCGGCGTGGTCGCCGGGCCGATCTTCTATGCCTATCTCAAGCGGGAGCTGGCGGCCAAGGGGCTGATCTGAGGCGGGGGAGGTAGGACCAATCCGGGTGCCTGGCGCCCGGCGCCCCTCACTTAGTTCCCCTCCTGTTCGTCCATCCCGCCCTCCTGCTCCACCCGGCTGCGCACGAAATCGATATGTGTCTGCATGGCCGTGCGCGCCTCTTCGGGGCGCCGCGCGAGGATGGCCTCGCACAGCGTGCGGTGCTGCAGCAGCAGTAGCGCCGAGGCGTCCTCGGCCTGGACGCGCAGGCCGGTGCCGTTGATGGTGATGTGCTCGCGCAGCATGCCGATCACGCTGGTGTGCAGGTGCAGGAACATGGTGTTGTGCGAGGCCTGGGCAATGGCCTCGTGCAGCTTGGCGTCGGCTTCGGCCTCGGCGGTCTTGTCGTCCTGCTCGCGCGAGGTTTCGAGCGCGCGCAGCAGGCCGCGGATGCGCTTGAGGTCACCGCTGTCGGCGCGCATCGCGGCGAAATACGCGGTGGCCCCTTCCAGCACGCGGCGGAACTCCAGGATATCGTCGCGCAGCACCGGGTGGTCCGCCACCAGCTGGCGCCACGGCGAGGCAATGCCCGCGCGCAGCTGCTCGGTGACGAACACGCCTGCGCCCTGCCGGCTCTGCAGCAGCCCGCGCGCGGCCAGCCGCTGGATCGCCTCGCGGATGGTATTGCGGGCCACGCCATATTGCTCCGCCAGCGCCCGTTCGGCCGGCAGCCTCGTGCCGGCCGGCCAGGTGCCGTCGAGCAGCGCCGTTTCCAGTTTGCGCATCACCTGTTCCACGCGCCCGCGTGTCTGCATGCCCCCAGCCATTGCCCGCTCCGTCGCCATCCCCGCCTGGCTGGTCCAACCAATTTGAACTGCCGAGCGTCTCGCGGAATTATGCGCCAAACACCGGCGGACCTGACAGCCAGGTATCCGTCCCCACGGAGCGAGACATGAATCCAAGGCGCTACCCCCCTGCCCCGGCGCAGGCCTACCTGTTCGCCACCTGCCTGGTCGACCTGTTCGTGCCGCAAGCCGGCCTGGACGCGGTGCGGCTGCTCGAGCGCGAAGGCCTGACCGTGCACTTCCCGCGCGGCCAGAGCTGCTGCGGCCAGCCGGCCTACAGCAGCGGCAACCCGGAGCAGGCGCGCAAGGTGGCGCTGGCGCAGCTCGACCTGTTCGCCCAGCCCTGGCCGGTGGTCGTGCCGTCGGGCTCGTGCGCGGGCATGATGCGCCACCACTGGCCCCAGCTGTTCGCCGACGACCCGGTGGCCGGGCCCAAGGCGCGCGAGCTGGCCGAGCGCGTCTACGAGCTGAGCGAGTTCCTGCTGCACGTGCTCAAGGTCAGCTTCGACACCGCCGCGCCCGCGCAAGCGGAGGAAACCGTGGTGCTGCATACCTCATGCGCGGCACGTCGAGAAATGGGTACGCGCCAGCATGGCGTGGCCCTGGTCGACGCCCTGCCCGGCGTCACGCGCGTCGAGCATGTGCGCGAATCCGAGTGCTGCGGCTTCGGTGGCACTTTCTCGCTCAAGCATCCCGATATCTCCGGCGCCATGGTGCAGGACAAGATCGCCTCGGCCTGCGCCACCGGTTGCGACCGCCTGGTTTCCGCCGACTGCGGCTGCCTGCTCAATATCGGCCACGCGGCGCGCCACCAGGGCGCGCCGCTGCCGGTAGAGCACCTGGCCAGTTTCTTGTGGCGGCGCACCGGCGGCAAGGCCGACGGCAACGGGGGACAAGCATGAGCGCGCTGACTTCACGCGAGCGCATGCTGGGCCGCCTGCGGGCAGCCGCGCCGGCTGCCCCTGCCGACGACGTCGCCACGCTGGACGCGCGCATCGATGCGCACTTCGACGACCGCCGCGCGGCGGCGCAGGCCACCGCCCGGGACCACGTGCAGGCCATGCAGGCGGCGCTGACCGCCTCCCACGCGCAGGTCTGGTGCGCCGGTAGCGAAGACTGGCCCGCGCAGCTCGCCGACAAGCTCGCCGCCGCCGGCGTGCGCCGGCTGCTGCTGGATCCCGCCGGCGCGCAAGGCGCGGCGCTGGCGCGCGCGCTGCCCGGCAGCGTGTCCACGCTGGCCTACGACCGCCCCATCGAAGCCTGGAAGGCGGAATTGTTCGATACCGTGGACGCGGGCTTTACCGTGGCGCGCTCCGGCATCGCCGCCACCGGCACGCTGATCCTGGCGCCGGACGCGCACACGCCGCGCACGGTCTCGCTGGTGCCGCCGCTGCATGTGGCGCTGGTGTACGCCGATACGCTGCACGCGGACCTGCACGCCGCCGCGCGCGCCGAGCGCTGGCGCGACGGCATGCCGACCAACCTGGTGCTGGTGTCCGGCCCGTCCAAGACCTCGGACATCCAGCAAACGCTGGCCTACGGCGCGCACGGCCCGCGCGAGCTGTGGGTGATCATCGTGACGCGCGGCGCTGCCAACGGAGCCACGCAATGAGCACGCCTGCCACGCCCACCTCGCCCACCCCGCGCAACGCCGCCAGCCCCCTGCATTTCGTGCCGGCGGCCGACTTCAAGGCGCGCACGCGCGCCGCGCTGGACGACCCCAAGCTGCGCAGCAGCTTCCGCGGCGCCATGGACTTCCTGCAGTCCAAGCGCGCCGTGCAGTTCCCCGACGGCGACGAACTCGAGCGCCTGCGCGACCTCGGCGAGGCGATCCGCCAGCACGCGCTGGCGCGCCTGCCGGACCTGCTGGTGCAGCTCGAAGACAAGCTCACCGCGGCCGGCGTGCAGGTGCACTGGGCCGAGACCGCGGAGCAGGCCAACGCCATCGTCCACGGCATCGCGCAGGCACACCGCGCGCGCCGCGTGATCAAGGGCAAGTCGATGGCCAGCGAGGAAATGGAGCTGAACCATTACCTGGCCGAGCGCGGCATCGACTGCATCGAGTCCGACATGGGCGAGTACATCGTGCAGCTGGCCGGCGAAAAGCCGTCGCATATCGTGATGCCGGCCATCCACAAGACGCGCGGCGACATCGCCGCGCTGTTCGAGCAGCATATTCCCGGCACGCCCTATACCGAAGACGTCGACGAACTGATCCAGACCGGACGGCGCGCGCTACGCCAGGAATTCGTCAATGCCGACATCGGCCTGTCCGGCGTGAACTTCGCCGCGGCCGACACCGGCACGCTGTGGCTGGTGGAAAACGAGGGCAACGGCCGCCTTTCCACCACCGTGCCGGACGTGCATATCGCCATCATGGGCATGGAAAAGGTGGTGGCCAGGCTCGAGCACATCGTGCCGCTGGCCAGCCTGCTGACGCGCTCGGCCACCGGCCAGGCCATCACCACCTACTTCAACCTGATCTCGGGCCCGCGCAACGAAAGCCGCGGCGAGCGCGACGGCCCGCGCGAGGTGCACCTGGTGCTGCTCGACAACGGCCGCAGCCAGGCCTATGCCGACGAGCAGCTGCGCGCCACGCTGCAATGCATCCGCTGCGGCGCGTGCATGAACCACTGCCCGGTGTACACGCGCATCGGCGGCCACGCCTACGGCACCACTTACCCGGGACCGATCGGCAAGATCATCTCGCCGCACTTGCTGGGGCTCGAGGCCACCGCGGACCTGGCCACCGCGTCGAGCCTGTGCGGCGCCTGCGGCGAGGTGTGCCCGGTGCGCATCCCGATCCCGCAGTTGCTGATCCGCCTGCGTACCGAGGCCAACCGCGACCCGCAAGAGCAAGTCGCGCATCCGCTGCGCGGCCAGGGCGCGAAGTTCAGCCGCAGCGAACACCTGGTGTGGCGTTTCTGGAGCGGCGCCTTCGCGCATCCGCTGACCTACCGCGTGTTCCGCTGGGCGGCGACGCGCCTGCGCGCCTTCGCACCCTCGCGCCAGCTCGGCTGGACCAGGCACCGCGCGCCGCTGACGCCGGCGCCGCGCAGCCTGTCCGACCTGCTGCGCGAGCGGGGGCAGGCGGAGTAATACGCGTCCGCCGATCGCGGGCGCGGTAGCCCCCCTTTCCCGCTGCGTGGAAAAGGGGAGCAAGCCACGGGCGACAAGGCAGTTCCCCCGGCACGCAAGACCACAAGAACGCAAGCACATAAGCACGCAAGAAGGCGCCCCCTTCCCAGTTCATTCAAACGCATCCATCGGAGGAGACCCGACCATGCAACCCTGGACCCAGATCTATACGCCGCTAGGCAGCTTGTGGCTGTCGGCGCTCGCGGCGGCGCTGCCCATCCTGTTCTTTTTCCTCGCGCTCGCGGTGCTGCGCATGAAGGGCCATATGGCCGCCGCCATCACGCTGGCGCTGGCGCTGGGCGTGGCCGTGTTCGCCTACGGCATGCCGGTGCCGCAGGCGCTGGCCTCGGCCGGCTTCGGCTTTGCCTACGGACTGTGGCCGATCGCGTGGATCATCGTGACCGCGGTGTTCCTCTACAAGATCGTGGTGAAGACCGGGCAGTTCGACATCATCCGCGCCTCCGTGCTGGCCATCACCGATGACCAGCGCCTGCAGATGCTGCTGATCGGCTTTGCCTTCGGCGCCTTCCTGGAAGGCGCGGCGGGCTTCGGCGCGCCGGTGGCGATCACCGCCGCGCTGCTGGTCGGGCTTGGCTTCAACCCGCTCTACGCGGCGGGCCTGTGCCTGATCGCCAATACCGCGCCGGTGGCCTTCGGCGCCATGGGCATCCCCATCATCGTAGCGGGCCAGGTGACCGGCATCGACGCCATGCACATCGGCGCCATGGCGGGCCGGCAGCTGCCGCTGCTGTCGCTGGCCGTGCCGTTCTGGCTGGTCTTCATCATGGACGGCAAGCGCGGCGTGAAGGAAACCTGGCCGGCGGCCCTGGTGACCGGCGCCAGCTTCTCGGTGACGCAGTACTTCACCTCCAACCACATCGGGCCCGAACTGCCGGACATCACCTCGGCACTGGTGAGCCTGGTCTCGCTGACGCTGTTCCTGAAGGTATGGCAGCCGCGCAGCGCCAGCCAGCGCGCCGCCGGCGCCGTGGCGGCAGGCGGCGGCACTGCCGCGCTGGCCCGCATGGGTGGCGGACTGGCCGCGGGCGGGGGCTTGCGCAAGAGCGCCGGCGACGAACGCCGCGCATCGCCCTACAGCACGGCGCAGACCATCCGCGCGTGGGCGCCGTTCGGCATCCTGACGGCCATCGTCACGGTGTGGAGCCTGCCGTCGTTCAAGGCGCTGTTCGCCGGCAACGGCGTACTGGCCGCAACGGTGCTGAAGTTCAAGGTACCCGCGCTGGACCAGCTGGTCATCAAGGCCGCGCCCATCGTGGCGCAGCCCAAGGCCTACGAGGCCGTGCTGAAGCTCGACCTGCTCTCCGCCGTGGGCACCGCCATCCTGCTGACCGCGCTGATCTCGGCAGTGCTGCTGCGCATGAAGCCGCGCGATGCGCTGGTCACCTTCGGCGAGACCGTGGCGGAATTGCGCCGCCCGATCCTGTCGATCGGGCTGGTGCTGGCCTTTGCCTTCGTCGCCAACTATTCGGGCATGTCGTCGACGCTGGCGTTGCTGCTGGCCGGCACCGGCGGCGCCTTCCCGTTCTTCTCGCCCTTCCTGGGCTGGCTGGGGGTGTTCCTGACCGGTTCGGATACCTCGTCCAACGCGCTGTTCTGCTCCTTGCAGAGCACCACCGCGCACCAGATCGGCGTGTCCGACACGCTGCTGGTGGCGGCCAACACCACGGGCGGCGTGACCGGCAAGATGATCTCGCCGCAATCGATCGCGGTGGCCTGCGCGGCGACCGGGCTGGTGGGCAAGGAGTCGGAGTTGTTCCGCTTCACGGTCAAGCACAGCCTGCTGTTCGCGGTGATCGTGGGGGTCATCACAATGCTGCAGGCTTATGTTTTGACGGGGATGGTGCCGTAGTTAATATATTTTAATTATTGATTTCAAAGTCAAATTCAAATTCTTTAAATCAAAGTCAAAGTCAAAGGCTTTGACTTTAATATTTCGACTTTGAAGTCAAGGCTTTAACCCTTCAAGGCCTTTGACCTTGAAGGTAATAAATCCCCAACTCCAAAAAAACCTTATTCCCCATCATTCGCCGCCACCAGCGGCAAAAACCGATCCCCTTCGGCCAGCGGCGCAAACCGATACGTCGCCGGCGTACGGCTAAGCTTCACGGGGGCGCCCAGCCCCTTGTAGCCACCCGGCATCTCCACCACCATCTCGCGGTGCGCGGTGTGCGGATGCTGCAGCGCATCCGCCACCGACAGCACCGGCGCGCACGGCACGCCGGCGGCCACCAGCGTATCGGCCAGGATCTTGCCGTCCAGCTTGCCCATGCGCGCTTCCAGCTCCACCTTCAGCACGGCGCGGTTGACCGAGCGTGCGCCCGCGGTGGCGAAGCGCTCATCGTCGGCATATCCGGCGATGCCGAGGTGCTCGCACAGGATGCGGAACTGGCGGTCGTTGCCCACGGCCAGGAAGATCGGGTCGGTGGCCGTGGCGACGGTGTCGTACGGATAGATGTTCGGGTGCGCGTTGCCGGTGCGTGCCGGTTCCTTGCCGTTCATGAACCAGTTGGCCGCATGCGGGTGCAGCAGCGACAAACCCGAGTCATACAGTGCCGCCTCGACAAACTGGCCGCGGCCGCTGCGCTCGCGCTCCTGCAGCGCCAGCAACACGCCGAGCGTGGCGTTGAGGCCGGTGACCATGTCCACCACCGGCAACCCCACCCGCAGCGGATCGCCGCCGGCTTCGCCGTTGATGCTCATGATGCCGGCCATGGCCTGGATGGCGGCGTCGTAGCCGGGCAGCCCGCCCAGCGGGCCGTCGGCGCCGAAGCCGGACACGCGGCAATGCACCAGGCGCGGGAAGCGCGCGGAGAGCGCATCGAAGCCCAGGCCCCATTTCTCCAGCGTGCCGGTCTTGAAGTTCTCCACCAGCACGTCGGCATCGGCCAGCAGGGCCAGCAGCACTTCGCGGTCGGCCTCGGTGGTGAGATCGAGCCGCATCACGCGCTTGTTGCGGTTCAGGCCGAAGTAGTACGAGGCCACGCCGTCCTTGAACGGGGGGCCCCAGGTGCGGGTGTCGTCGCCCTGGGGCGGCTCGATCTTGAGGACATCGGCACCGTGGTCGCCGAGGATCTGTCCGCAGAACGGACCGCCCAGGATGCGCGAGAGGTCGACCACGCGGATGCCGGCGAGTGCGCCGGGCGATGCAGGGAGTTGGCTCATGAGGGGGCTCCGTTCGTTGCGGGAGTGATCTTGGGGATTGGCCTCGCCGGCGCGGCGAGGCTGCGCTCGGCTATCCGGTTACCTGGCGGGCACGCGCTCCACCAGCTTGAAGGTGCCGGTGGCCAGCGCCAGCAGCTCGCCCTTCTCGTCGCGGATCTCGCCGCGCGCGAAGCACATGGCGCGTCCGCGCCGTTCGCACCAGGCGATGCCGGTCAGCTCGCCGCGGCCAGGCGCGGTGAAGTGCACGGTCAGGTCGATGGTGACCACGCCGAAGCTGCGCGGGTCGTGGCCGCGCGCGGCGCAGGACAGCGCGCAGTCGAGCAGCGTGGCGATGGCGCCGCCGTGGACTTCGCCGCGGCTGTTGGTGTGGTCGGGATGGTAGGCCATGCTCACGCGCGCCTCGCGCGCGTCGATCTGTACGCCGCGCAGGCCGAACACGCGCGCCATCGGCATGGTCAGGCCAAACAGCGTGCCGGGCGGCTCGCCGGCGAATTCGTTGACGTACGTGGCGGTGTCGAGATCGTTCATGGCGTTGCGAATACGAGAGGAAGGGAAGCGGGCCGCGCTGCAGAAGGCAGCGCGCGGTGGAGGTCGATACTACCGCCGATTAGCCCTTCCTTGACCGGGTGGCACGCGGTGCCGCCGTAATGCTGCGCGATGATCGGCCATCGGCAGCATCGCGGGGCGGATGCGCGGCCTGGCCGGGCGCTTGCCTGGCACAAGAAGCCGCGCCGCGCGCCGCATGCGTCAGTCGAGCTGCGCGCCCGATTTCTGCACCACGGCGCGCCACTTGGTGACCTCCGCCTTGACGAAGCCGCCCAGCTGCTCGGGCGTGGTCGACGGCGCGAACTCCAGGCCTTGCGCCTGCAAGGTCTTGCGCACCTCGGGCTGCTTGAGCGCATCGGCGAAGGCCTGATTGAGCCTGGCGATGACTGCGGGCGGCGTGCCGGCCGGCGCCACCACGCCGAAGAACACCGAGACGTCGAAGCCGGGCACGCCCTGCTCGGCCACGGTGGGCACGTCGGGCAAGGCCTGCGAGCGGCCCTTGGTGGTCACGCCGAGCACGCGCACCTTGCCGCCCTTGATGAAGGGCAGCGCGGTCAGCACATCGGTGAAGGTCATGCTGACCTGGCCGCCGAGCAGGTCGTTGAGCGCGGGACCGGTGCCCTTGTACGGGATATGGCGGAAATCGGTGCCGGCCAGGTTGTTGAACAGCACGCCCGCCAGGTGCGAGGACGCGCCGTTGCCGGAGGACGCATAGGTCAGCTGGCCCGGGTGCGCCTTGCCGTAGGCGATCAGCTCGCCGACGGTCTTGGCGGGCACGGAGGGGCTCACCACCAGCACATTGGGCAGTTGCCCGATCTGGATCACCGGCGCGAAGCTCTTGACCGGGTCGTAGTTGATCTTGCGATAGAGGCTGACATTGATGGCCAGCGGGGCGGAGGTGCCGAACATCAGCGTGTAGCCGTCCGGCTCGGCGCGCGCCACCGCTTCGGCGCCGATATTGCCGCCGGCGCCGGCGCGGTTCTCCACCACCACGGTCTGGCCGAGGCTGGTCTTGAGCGCGGCCGCCAGCGTGCGCGCCATCACGTCGGTGGGACCGCCGGGCGGGTAGGTCACGATCATCATGATCGGCTTGGAGGGATAGTCTTTCTGCGCCAGGGCGGGGGCGATGCCCACGCAGAGGGTGCACGCGGCGACAGCGGCAAGGCGTTGCCAGAGGGTCATGGTGGTCTCCTGATGTCGATCATCTTCCACCGGGCAAGCGGCGCCCTGGCGGAATGCGCGGCGCCGGCTGGCGGTGCCGCGAGGGCTTGTCGGTACTGCGGTTCGTTTGCCGGGCGAAGGCGGCATGCGACTGCCTGCCCCCTCCCCCGGCCCCGCGCCCGCGAGCGGGAGAGCGGGAGTGGGGTAAAGCAACAATGCCTTCGTGCGGTCCGCTCCCGCGGTCAGAACAGGTTGACCTGGTCTACCGCGCCGGCGGCTCGCACGGCGCCATCGGCCGGCGGCGCCACGGTATCGGCCAGCCAGTCCGGCTCGGCATCGCCGGCCAGCGGGTCCTGCGGCAGCACGCGGTGCACCAGCACCAGCTGCGCCAGGCGCATGCGCCGCTCGGAGCCGATGCGGCCGGCCTCCCATGCCATCGCGACCGCGCTGGTCACGTGGTAAAGGCCGGAGGCGGCCTGGCGCGCCAGTACGTCGCCGTCGGCGCCGGCATCGGCGGCACGCGCGGCCAGCGCCGTGGCGCGGGCGATCGCGGCGGTGAAGGCGGCCCGCGCGGCGGGATGCAGCGGGGTGTCGCGCAGCAGCCCTTCCAGGTGGGCCTGCAGCACCGGCAGCGCGCCCTCGCGGCGGATCGCGCGCAGTACGTCCAGCGCGACGATATTGCTGGTGCCTTCCCAGATCGAGCCGAGGTGCGCGTCGCGCACCAGGCGCGGGTCGCTCCATTCTTCGATATAGCCGCAACCGCCGCGGATCTCCATGGCGTCGCCGGTGACCTTGCGCGCGTCGCGGCAGGCGCGGAACTTGATCAGCGGCGTGAGCACGCGCATCAGCGGGTAGGCATCGGCCTCGCCAGCGTCGGCGCGGCGCAGGGCCTCGGCGGTCTGGAACACCATGGTGCGGGCCTGCTCGGTGGGCAGCGCGAGCTTGAGCAGCTGGCGGCGCATCAGCGGCATGTCGGCCAGGCGCTTGCCGAAGGCGCGGCGCTCGCGGGCGATGAACTGGCCTTCGGACAGCGCGCGGCGCATCAGGCCGGCGGCGCGCACGCCGTTGGACAGGCGCGAGTTGTTGATCATGTCGGCCATCTGCACGAAGCCGCGGCCGAGCTCGCCCACCAGGTAGGCATGCGCGCCTTCCAGGCGGATCTCGCCGCTGGCCATGGAGCGCGTGCCCAGCTTGTCCTTCAGGCGGATGATGCGGTAGTGGTTGGTGCTGCCATCGGCCAGCGTGCGCGGCAGCAAGAACAGCGACACGCCCTTGATGCCGGGCGCTGCCTGGCCGTTCTCGTCTTCCACGCGTGCCAGCACCATCGCCAGCGCGGCGTCCGGATTGGAGCAGAACCACTTGTCGCCCGACAGGCGCCAGCCGCCCTCGGCGAGCGCGTCGCGCACGGCGCGCGTAGTGGTGGCGGCCACGTCGGAGCCGGCGCCCTGCTCGGTCATGAACATGGCGCCCTGGTACAGGTCCTCGAAGACCTGGGTGGTCAGGTTGGGCAGGTAGCGCTCGACCACGGCCGGGTCGCCGAACTTGCGCAGCGTGCGCGTGAGCGAATCGGTCATCGACAGCGGGCAGCACAGGCCGAACTCGGCCTGCACGAACAGGTAGGTCAGCGCGTACTTGGCCGCGGCCGGCATCGGCTTGTCCCAGCCGAGCACGCCGCCGCGGTGGGAGGCCGCCGCCAGGCCGAACTCGGAGAACGCCACGCGCTCCAGCTCCACGTAGGCCGGGTGCTTGTCGATGGTTTGCGCATCCAGCCCGGTGCGGGTGCGGTGCGAGAGGGTGGGCTTGTTGTGGTCGGCGGTGTGGGCCAGCGTATCCAGCACGCCGCCGGCCATGCCGCCCAGGCGCTCCAGATGGGGCAGCAGGTGGGCGAACAGGTCGGCCGGCAGGTACAGCGGCAGCAGCGCGCGCAGGTCCGGGTCGCTGGTGAACAGGTTCACGCCCTGCTGGTCGGGCACGGGGTGGGCCGGGGTGGCGGCCGGCGGGTTGTCCGTGGCGGAGGAAGCGGAGGAAGCGGAGGAAGCGGCGGGGTGGCGCGCAGCGCTGGTCTGCATGAGGTATCTCCTGTGTTTGCCGGCACGCGCCGGCGGCGCCGGGCCGCGTGGGCAGCGGGCGGCTGGGCGGTGATGCGGTGATGCGGTGTCTGGTGCTTGCTGTCTCTTGGTGCTTGTATTTGTGCTTTTCAAGGCCCTTCATGGCCTTGCGGGGCGGAGCGCCCTGGCTTCGCGCTTCCCGCCGCGATCCGCGGCGCGCTGGTGCGGGACGGATTGCATGTCTCCATTATTCAAAGTGCAGCGATTCGTGTCTAATTCTAAAATTGGCTTGGTCCATATATTTTTTATATCGCCATGGAATTCCGTCACCTGCGCTACTTCCTCGTGCTCGCCGAAGAACTGCACTTTGGCCGCGCCGCCCGCCGCCTGTCGATCTCGCAGCCGCCGCTGTCGCTCAATATCCAGCAGCTGGAGGCCTCGATCGGCGCGCGCCTGTTCGAGCGCGACAGCCGCGGCGTGCGCCTGACGGCGGCCGGCCGCGCCTTTCGCGAATCGGCCGGCGCGCTGCTGGCCCAGGCCGAGGACGCCCGCCAGCAGGCGCGCGAGATCGAAGCCGGCGCCATCGGCCGCTTGCGCATCGGCTTCGTCGGCTCGATGCTGTACCGCGGCCTGCCGCAGCGCCTGCGGGAGTTCCAGGCCAGCTATCCCGGCATCCAGGTGACGCTGACCGAACTCAACTCACAGGAGCAGATCGAGGCCCTGCTGCACGACCGGCTCGACGCCGGCTTTATCCACACCAGCCGCGTGCCCGACGAACTGGCCACGGCGCTGGTCCACAGCGAACCGTTCCTGTGCTGCGTGCCGTCGGACCATCCGCTGGCCGGGCAGGCCAGCGTGGCACTGGGCGCGCTGCGGGGCGAGCCGTTCGTGCTGTTCTCGCGCAATGCCTCGCCTGACTACTACAACCGCATCTTCGAGATGTGCGCGGCGCAGGGCTTTTATCCCCAGATCCGGCACGAGGTGCGTCACTGGCTGTCAGTGGTGTCGCTGGTGTCGCAAGGCACGGGCGTGGCCCTGGTGCCGGCCGCGCTGCAGCGCTCGGCAATGGCGGGCGCGGTATTCCTGCCGCTGGCGCAGGCCGCGGTGCCGTCGGAGGTGTTCTGCGTCTGGAAGGGGGCGGTGGAGGATCCGGCCAGGGAACGGTTCCTTGCGTTGGTGCGCACGGGCTGAACCGTGCCGCGCCGGCGGCCAGTCACCCAAACCAGCGGCCGAAAAGAAAAATGCCACCTGCTTTACCGGCAAGTAGCATTGTCAAATACGCGTGGAACGGGGTGTTCAGCGTGTTTCCAGCTTACCCCCTGCGTCCCCCTGGACCAATAACGCAATTGCGTTATTCCCTTCCCCCCGCCAGGGAGGGGGAGCTTTCAGGCGGCTTTCGGGAACCGCAGCCCCGCCGCGGCGGACCTTCCGCGCTCAGAAACCCTCGACCGCGATGCTCACGTGCCCCACGTCGGGCGCCGAGGCGAAGTGTTCGCCGACCAGCTTGCGCCATTCGCTGAAGTCATCCGATTCGCGGAAGTCCACCATATGGTTTTCGACCGTCTCCCACTTCACTTCGAGCGTGAAGCGCGACGGGGTCTCGATCGAGCGGAGCAGGCGCATGCCATGGCAGCCGCGCGCGCGCCTGAACAACGGCGCAGCCTGCGCGACGGCCGCTTCGAATGCCGACTCCGAGCCGGCTTTGATCTGGAATTGCGCGATTTCAAGGATCATGGTCTTCACTCCGTGTCTGTATGTCGTCGTATTGGCCGGCGGACGGCGACGCTGCCGCGCTGCGGCCATGTGCCGACTCGCATTCTATGCCCGGGCAGGATATGCTGTTGCGCCTTTGCCGCCGCACCTCGCGCAGCGGCCTGCCAGAAGCCCCGCAGGGCAATGCCGGGATCGCGACGGGCACGGCGAAAACCAAACGTACAAAGGCAAATCGGCTACAATGGGAACGATTTTCATTTACCAACCCTGGCGTGAGTTTGCCGACCGCGTGCCGTGCCTCGCGCCTACGGACTGGAAGCCCCATGCGGTTGTCTGAACTTCCGCGGCGCACTGCCGCGGTCATCGTCTCTGTCGATGACACCTCTCCCAACGATCCCGTAGCGCGCCGCCTGCGAGAGCTTGGCTTCGTGCCCGGCGAAGCGGTGCAGGTCATCGCGCTGGGCCCGTTCGGCATCGATCCCCTCGTGGCACAGGTGGGCTTCACCCGCTTTGCCCTGCGCCGCTCGGAAGCGGCGCGCATTGCCGTGGAAGCGGTGAGCGCTTCCGTCTCCAGCATCACGCCGGCCGCGCAGCCAGACGCGCCCGCCGCCAAACGCACCGCTGCCTGAGCGGGCACCTGCCAAGAATATGTCCGTCGCTTCTCCGACTTCCGCCGCCCAGCGTCCCGCCTTGCGCGTGGCGCTGGTGGGCAATCCCAACTGCGGCAAGACCGCGTTGTTCAACCGCCTGACCGGCAGCCGCCAGAAGGTAGCCAACTACGCCGGCGTCACCGTCGAGCGCAAGGAAGGCCATTTCGTCTCGCCGGCGGGTCGCCAGGTGCGCGTGCTGGACCTGCCGGGTGCCTACAGCCTGCACGCGGCCAGCCTCGACGAGGCCATCACGCGCGATGTCTGCCTGGGCCGGCGCGCGGGCGAGACGCGCCCGGACCTGCTGGTATCGGTGGTGGACGCCACCAACCTGCGCCTGCACCTACGCTTCGTGCTGGAACTGCGCCGCCTTGGCCTGCCGATGGTGCTGGTGCTCAATATGAGCGACGCGGCGGCGCGGCGCGGCATCCATATCGACCGCGACAAGCTGGCGGCCGCGCTCGGCGTGCCGGTGGTGGAGACCGTCGCCGTCAAGCGCGACGGCGCGGCCAGCCTGCTGGCCGCGCTCGACGCCGCCCTGCCCGATGCTCCGCCGGCGGCCGCCGAACCGGCTTCGGACCTGGACGTGCACCAGGAGGTCAAGCGCCTGCTGGAAGCCGCCGTCACCATGCCGGCGCGCACCGCCGCCATGGACGACCGGCTCGACCGCATCGTGCTGCATCCCGTGTTCGGCCTGGCGATCCTGGCCGTGCTGCTGTTCCTGATGTTCCAGGCCGTGTTCTCGTGGGCCGCGCCGCTGATGGACGGCATCGAAGGCGGCGTGCACTGGTTCGGCGAGCTGATCGGCAGCCACCTGCCCGAAGGCATGCTGCGCAGCCTGCTGGTGGACGGCCTGATCGCCGGCCTGGGCAGCGTGGTGGTGTTCCTGCCGCAGATCCTGATCCTGTTCCTGTTCATCCTCACGCTGGAAGAGTCCGGCTACCTGCCGCGCGCGGCCTTCCTGCTGGACCGCCTGATGATGGGCGCGGGCCTGTCCGGGCGCTCCTTCATCCCGCTGTTGTCGAGCTTCGCCTGCGCCATCCCCGGCATCATGGCCACGCGCACGATCCAGGATCCGCGCGACCGCCTGACCACCATCCTGGTGGCGCCGCTGATGACATGCTCGGCGCGGCTGCCGGTGTATGCGCTGCTGATCGGCGCCTTCATCCCGGCGCGCACGGTGATGGGCATGTTCAACCTGCAGGGGCTGGTGCTGTTCGCGCTGTACGTGGCGGGCATCGTCAGCGCGCTGGCGGTGGCCTTCGTGCTGAAGTATTTCCGCCGCGACCGCACCGACCACCCGCTGCTGATGGAGCTGCCGTCGTACCGCATCCCCAACCCGCGCGACGTGGCCATCGGCCTGTGGGAACGCGCCCGCATCTTCCTGTCGCGCGTGGGCAAGGTGATCCTGACGCTGACGGTGCTGCTGTGGTTCCTGGCCACCTTCCCGTCGGCGCCGGCGGGTGCCACGGCCCCGGCCATCGACTACAGCTTCGCCGGCATCATCGGCCGCGGGCTGGAGCACATCTTCGCCCCGGTGGGCTTCAACTGGCAGATCTGCATCGCGCTGGTGCCGGGCCTGGCCGCGCGCGAGGTTGCGGTGGGCGCGCTGGCCACCGTCTACGCGCTGTCCGGCAGCGAGGACGCCGTGGCCAGCCAGCTCGCGCCGATGATTGCCACGCAGTGGTCGCTGGCCACCGCGCTGGCGCTGCTGGCGTGGTTCGTGTTCGCGCCGCAGTGCGTCTCCACGATGGCGGTGATCCGTCGCGAGACCAACTCCTGGAAGGTGATGATCGCGTCGACGCTTTACCTGTTCGGCCTGGGTTACCTGGCCGCCTTCGCCACGTACCGCATCGCCTTGCTGTTCAGCTGAAACAACGCCGCCGCTGCCATGAGCCTCTATCACGCCGTCGAAACCCTGCTGGTGCCGCTGATCGTGCTGGTCTGCGCGGTGTCCGTGCTGTCGCGCTACGCGCCGCGCACGCGCGAGCGCCTGAAGGCCTGGCTGGCGATGCAACTGGGCGCGACGGCGGCCACCGGCTGGCGCCGGCGCGCGGTCGCGTGGCTGGCGCCGCAGGCCGCGGCCTGCTGCGCCAGCGGCTGCGACAGCGGCGGCTGCAATACCTGCGGCTCCAGCACGACGGATGCCGGCGCGGCCGAATCCGGCAAGGGCGAACAGGTGGTCCGCTTCGTGACGAAGCGCTGACGAAAGCGCTGACGTAGCGCTGAAGACGCGGCCGCAGCGACCGCCGAGGCGGCGCCGCCGAGGCACAAGAACCGCGCAAAAGCCGCGCGGAACGTGCCCGGGAATGCAGCCCGCCATCCACGCAGAAACGGGTACGCTCTGCGATTCCCGGCCGCCTTTTCACGATCCGCAGCGGCTCTGCTGCGGCATTGGCGCCCTTCTTTTCTCCCGCTTCCTGTTCTTCGGTTGAGCGCGCGGAACTTGCGTGCGTCGCCGCACATGCCCGCCACGGGCGTCGTGGCAGGCGGCTTGTTGACGCTGGCGCGGCCCGTGCACTATGCTTGCGGAACGCCACGTATCGCCGCAGACCCGCAGCACCTTGCTTGCAGGCCCCTTGTCTGCACTGAACCGCGATACCTGTGATACCCGCGCAACCAGACTATCCAGCCGATGCAACAGACCAGCTGCCACCGCCGCCAAGCCGCCGATGCGACCCGCATCGGCGCGGCCGTGCGTGCATCCGGCCTGGCTTGCGCATCGGTGCTGGCCGCTTCGCGTCTGTCCTCCCCGCTACTGCTACAACTACCGATCGGTTGCCGGGCCTAGCGCCTCGTGGCAGTTCGGCAGCCTCGCGCCACCCTTTTTCCCGCCTGAGCGTTCCTGCGCGCGCATTCCGCCGATTCTTCGTGCGCGGATTCTTCGTGCGCGGATTCGTTGTGAATTCCGCGCCCCGCGCGGCACAGGCGCATCCCAGTCTTGCCCCTTGCAGCTCCCCGCGAGGAAGGAGAACCGTCATGATGTTGCGCAACCCCGCCACCAAATATCGCCCCGCCACCGCCGTCGACCTCAAGGACCGCACCTGGCCCAACCAGCGCATCGAGCGCGCGCCGGTCTGGATGAGCACCGACCTGCGCGATGGCAACCAGGCCCTGATCGAGCCGATGAGCCCGCAGCGCAAGCTGCGCTTCTTCGAGCAGCTGGTGAAGATCGGCCTGAAGCAGATCGAGGTGGCCTTCCCCTCCGCGTCGCAGACCGATTTCGATTTCGTGCGCATGCTGATCGAGGAGGACCGCATTCCCGCCGACGTGACCATCGTGGTACTGACGCAGGCGCGCGAAGACCTCATCCGCCGCACCATCGATTCCGTGCGCGGCGCCGCGCGCGCGGCCGTCCACCTCTACAACCCCATCGCGCCCGCATTCCGCCGCATCGTGTTCGGCGCCAGCCGCGAGGAGGTCAGGGAGATCGCACTGGAAGGCACGCGCCTGATCAAGTCGCTCACCGACGCCATGCCCGAGACCGCGTGGACCTACGAGTACTCGCCGGAAACCTTCAGCATGACCGAGCTCGATTTCTCGCTCGAGGTATGCGATGCGGTGTCCGCCATCTGGCAGCCCGGCGCGGCGCGCCCGCTCATCCTGAACCTGCCGACCACGGTGGAATGCAGCACCCCCAATATCTTTGCCGACCAGGTCGAATGGATGCACCGGCACCTGGCCCGGCGCGACGAGATCGTGCTGTCGGTCCACCCGCACAACGACCGCGGCACTGCCGTGGCCGCGGCGGAGCTTGCCGTGATGGCAGGCGCGGACCGCGTGGAAGGCTGCTTGTTCGGCAACGGCGAACGCACCGGCAACGTGGACCTGGTCACGCTGGCGCTCAATCTCTACACGCAAGGCGTAGACCCCGGACTCGACTTCTCCGACATCGACGAAGTGCGCCAGTGCGTGGAGCACTGCAACCAGCTGCCGGTGCATCCGCGCCATCCATACGCAGGCGACCTCGTCTTCACCGCGTTCTCCGGCTCTCATCAGGACGCAATCCGCAAGGGCTTTGCGCAACAGCAGCCCGATACCATCTGGGAGGTGCCATACCTGCCGATCGACCCCGCCGACCTCGGTCGCAGCTACGACGCGGTGATCCGCGTCAACAGCCAGTCAGGCAAGGGCGGCATGGCCTATCTGCTGGAGCAGGTGCATGGCATCTACATGCCGCGCCGCCTGCAGATCGAGTTCAGCCGCGCGGTGCAGGCGATGACCGACGAGAGCGGGCTCGAGGCCAGCGCCGACGACCTCTATGGCCTGTTCGGCCGCGAGTACCTCGACGCGCAGACGCCGCTGCGCTACGTGGGCCACCAGATGGTCTCTGACAACAACGGGCAGGTGGAGATCGAGGTAACGCTGCAGCGCGAGGGCAAGCCCGTGAGCGTGCGCGGCAGCGGCAACGGCCCGATCGATGCGTTTGTCGGGGCGTGCGCGAGCGTGCTGGATATACCGGTACGGGTAATGGACTATCACGAGCACGCGCTGTCGTCCGGGGCCAATGCCAGCGCGGCCAGCTACGTGGAAGTGCGGGTCGGGGATTCCGCCACCGGCTTCGGCGCCGGCGTCGATGCCAATATCGTGGCGGCATCGCTCAAGGCGGTGGTGTCCGGCATCAACCGGCACCTGCGCGCCGCGCAGCCAGTGCGGCGCGAGCGGGAAATGGCTGCCTGAGGGCAGGCCGCCATCCGGGGCATGCAGAAAAACCGGTGTGCCCCGCCCCCACGGGGCACACCCGGAAAGACGCCTTTGCGGGGCGCCCACGACATGCTCCTTGCTGTGACTGTGTGCACAGCGTAAGGCCCGTCGCCGCGCGCGGCCACGAATATTTGCGCATGTCCTTAGAAGTCAGGTCCGGCAATCAAAATGCGTATTTGCGCCGCCGCTCCGCAGGCCGCTGTCGCAGCGTCACGATGCGGCGCGCGCGTGCAAAAAGCCGATGCCGTTCTTCTTGCTCTCGGTCAAGGCTCGCATGGGATCCCTCCGCCACACTGTGCGTGAAGTTTCCCATCACCGAGCCAACCATCATGAAGAATCGCCTGTCTGTCCGCACTCGTCCCGCCACCACCGCTGTCGCCGTCATGGCCATGTTCACTGCGCTCGCCGCCACGCCAGCCGCAGCGGCAGAGGAAGCCCAGGGCAACTGGATGGTGCGCCTGCGCGCCACCTATCTCGACATGGCCGACAAGTCGGATCCCATCGGCGGCGTCGGTCCTTCGGACCTGATCACGGTGAACAACAAGTGGATCCCCGAGCTCGACGTCACCTATTTCTTCACGCCGAACATCGCCGCCGAACTGGTGCTGACGGTGCCGCAGAAGCAGGACGTCTACCTGGGCGGCAGCAAGATCGGCACCTTCTCCCACCTGCCGCCGGCCTTGCTGGTGCAGTACCACTTCCTGCCCAACGGCACCTTCCGTCCCTATGTGGGCGCCGGCATGAACGTCACGCGCATCTGGGGTGCCAACCTGGCCAACAACTCACTCTCGCTGGACCGCTGGAGCGTGGGCCCCGTGCTGCAGATCGGGATGGACTACAAGCTGACGAAGAACTGGTTCCTGAACGCGGATATCAAGAAGACCTGGATCTCGACGGACGTCAAGGCCGCAGGCGTGAAGCTGTCGAACGCGAGCCTGGACCCGTGGCTGTTCAGCATGGGGGCGGGTTACCGCTTCTGATGCGGGCGGTCGTTGCGCAAGATCCGTTGCGCAAGATCCGTTGCGCAAGAGCCGTAGCGCAAGACCCGGCGTGCAGCCGGCCGCCGTCGGCACAGGCAGCGCAGGGGACGTTCATCGCCCGCGCCGCCGGCTTCCGGGGCCTGGCCTGCCGCGCCTTACCTGAAGGCAGGCTCGTCGAAACTGCGCAGCTTGCGCGAATGCAGTTGCTCGGCCCCGGCCTCGCGCAGGATGCGGATCGCCTCCAGGCCGATGGTCATGTGCTGGCTCACGCGCTGGCGGTAGAACGCGTTGGCCATGCCACGCAGCTTGAGCTCGCCGTGCAGCGGCTTGTCGGACACGCACAGCAAGGTGCCATAGGGCACGCGCAGGCGGAAACCGTTGGCCGCCACGGTGGCGCTTTCCATGTCGATCGCAATCGCGCGCGACTGGTTGAAGCGGGCGTATAGCGACTTCGACTTCAGCTCCCAGTTGCGGTCGTCGGTGGAGACCACGGTGCCGGTACGCATGCGCGTCTTCATCTCGCTGCCGGACAGGCCGGTGACGCGTGCCACGGCTTCCTGCAGCGCGACCTGGATCTCGGCGATGGGCGGCACGGGCACCCACGGCGGCAGGTCGTGGTCCAGCACGTGGTCGTCGCGCACGTAGGCGTGCGCCAGCACATAGTCGCCGAGCTGCTGCGAGCGACGCAGGCCGCCGCAGTGGCCCACCATGAGCCAGCAATGCGGGCGCAGCACCGCGAGGTGGTCGGTCATGGTCTTGGCATTGGACGGGCCCACGCCGATGTTGACCAGGGTCACGCCGAGGCGGTCCTCGCGCACCAGGTGATAGGCGGGCATCTGCGGCAGCGCGCGCGGGCGCAGCGCATCGTCGGGCTCGGGCGCGCCGCGTTCCTGCACTACGTCGCCGGGTTCGACGAAGCGCGCGTAGCCGTCGGCGCCCTGCTCGTCCCCGGCCGCCATCAGCGAGCGGCCCAGCGCGATGAACTCGTCGACATAGCGCTGGTAGTTGGTGAACAGCACGAAGCGCTGGAAATGCTGGGGCGCGGTGCCGGTGTAGTGATACAGCCGCTGCAGCGCGAGGTCCACGCGCTCGCCGGTAAACAGCGAGAGCGGCCACGCCTCGCCGGGCACGGGTTCGAAGGTGCCGTTGGCAATGGCATCATCGATGCGGCTCAGCTCGGGCAGCACGAAGGACGCTTCGAGTTCGCGCGCCTGCGTGTAGCTGATATCGGTGGTGGAGGCTTCGATGACGAAAGGCAGCGGGATCGGCCGCCGGCTCACGCCGACCACCACCGGCACTCGGTGGTAGCGCAACAGGCGCTCGATCTGGTCACGGTAGTAGTCGGCCAGCAGGTCGGGCCGCGTCACCGTGGTGCCATACACGCCCGGGTAGGCCACGGTGCCCCACGAGGGCCGGCTGTCCGTCACCATGGTCTCGAGGTTGACCGAGATGCCGAGGTAGGGGTAGCAGGCGTGCGCCGCGGACGGCAGCGGCTGACCGCGCGCGAAGGCGTCGAAGCGCGCGCGTATCGCGCCGACCGAGGCCTCGTAGATTTCGAGGATACGGGCCAACGCCGCGTCGGCGTCGCTGAACTCGGCCAGCTGATCGGCCGGGTGGGCGGAAGAGAAGATCGAGGCATTCATGGCAAACATGATACCCCGCCTCGGAGTGGGCGCAACATGCCAGGCGGCAAATTGACGGGCCTTCGCGCGCTCGCTACACTGCCTGCAGTCTTTGGCGGCCCCCGCGCCGTCCTCGCCTCGAGACGCCCCCCCAAAAGAAGGGCAGCGCCGAGTTGCTGTATGTGCTTGCATGGGAGCCCCGATGGAAATCCGCAATCTGCTGCCCGATGAGATCGAGGCTGCCAGACAATTGCTTGCGGCCAACGGCTGGGCACACAGGGTGGCCAACACCGAGCGCTTCGCCCGCCTGATCGCCAATTCGCAGCGCGTTGCGGTGGCGGTCGACAATGGCGAGATCGTCGGTTTCGCGCGTGCCCTGTGCGACGATATCTCCAACGGCTACCTGTCGATGGTGGCCGTGGCGCCAAGCCACCGGCGCCGCGGCATCGGCCGCGCGCTGGTGCGCCACATCGTCGGCAACGATCCCGATATCACCTGGGTGCTGCGCGCCGGACGGTCCTCCGAGGCGGCCTTCTTCGGCCAGCTCGGCTTCGTGCCCTCGCTCGTGGCCATGGAGCGCCGGCGCCTCTGAGCGCGCCGCAAACCGCACAGACACGATCCTATGGCCTCCTCGACCGGCTGGTTCCACTGGGCGCTGCTCTCGGCGGTGTTCGCCGCGCTGACGGCGATCTTCGCCAAGATCGGCCTGGAGGGCATCAACTCCGACCTTGCCACGCTGGTGCGCACCGCGGTGATCATTGTGGTGCTGAGCGCCTTCGTGGTGTTCACCGGCAAGTGGAGCAACCCGCTGGCGCTGTCGCCCCGTACCTGGGTCTTTCTCGTGCTTTCCGGCCTCGCCACCGGCGCTTCCTGGGTGTGCTACTTCCGCGCGCTCAAGCTCGGCGAGGCATCCAAGGTCGCACCGGTGGACAAGCTGAGCCTGCTGCTGGTGGCGGTGTTCGCCGTGATATTCCTGGGCGAGCGGCCCAGCCTGCGCGAATGGGCCGGCATCCTGCTGGTGGGCGCCGGCGTGCTGGTGCTGGGCTTCAGGCGCTAGCGCGGCACCAGACCGGGGCGGCGCCCTACCTGTCGGTACGCAGCGGCCCGTACTCCACCGGCACCCAGGCGTAGCCCTTGCCCTCCGCGCGCACATGGCCGATGCCCGGGAACGGCAGGTGCGCGCCGGCCACCCACAGCTGGCCGCGCGCGGCTTGCGCAAAAAGCGCCTTGCGCGTGGTCACGGCCTGGCGGCTGTCCACGTCGAACTCCATCGCCACCTCCGGCCGGCGGAACTGCACCGCATGGCTGTGCACGAGATCGCCCCAGAACAACATGCCGTGGTCGGCCGACCTGAACAGGTAGCCGCTGTGGCCAGGTGTATGGCCGTGCGCCGGCACGGCGCTCACGCCGGGTAGCAGTTCGGCTCCGGCGGCATAGGTGCGCAGCCGGCCGCTGGCCTGGTAGGGCGCGACGGCGGCGCGCGCCATGGCAAACAACGGCTGGGCATCCTGCGGCGCGCGCGCCGCCGTGGCTTCGTCCAGCCAGTAGGCCGCGTCGGCCTTGTCGACATACACCGTGGCGTTGGCGAACACCGGCTTGCCGTCGGCCATCAGGCCGCAGGCATGGTCGGGATGCAAGTGGGTGAGCAGCACGGTATCGACCTGCCCGGGCGCATAACCCGCGGCGCGCAGGTTCTCCACGACGCGCCCCAGCGTGGGGCCGAAGCAAGCCGCGGTGCCGGTATCGACCAGCACCAGGTTCTTGCCGGTGTGGACCAGGTAGGCATTGACCGCGGTCTGCATGCCCGGCGTCGTGGCCACGAACATGCGCGCCAGCAAGCGCTGCACTTCGCCGGGGCTGCTGTACTTGAACACCTTGGTGTCGAGGTCGACATAGCCGTCGTACAACGCGGTCACTTCGAACTGGCCGAACATCATGCGGTAATAGCCGGGCACCTGCGTCCTGAGCTGGGCCGGCGGGGACGCCGCCGCCGGGCTCTGGGCGGGCGCCAGGGCGGGCGCGCCGGCAAAGGCAAGGGCTGCGATCAGGGATACTGCGGTCCGGCGACGGCCGGCGGGGCAAGGCACGCTCATGCTGCGCTCCATGGAAATTGGGGGCGACTTCCAGAGCTGCATTATCGGCGCAAAGTGCGCGACGCGGCGGCTCGCGCATATGTGAGCGCGCGCTCCGTGCCGCGCCGGCCATCCGGCACGGGCAGCGCGGCATCGGCGGGCGGGAAGGCTGCCTGCGCACGGCCGGCGGCAACGAAAAACGCCTCCCGGTCACGGGAGGCGTTCATGCATGAAAGGCCGCAGCGCTGCCCCGGTTCACTCCGGCTGGATATTGGCCGCCTTGATGATCTTGCCCCACTTGGCCGATTCCGCGGCCTGGAACTTGGCCAGCTCGGCCGGCGAGCTGGTGAACACATCCGTCCCCGTAGACTGGTAGAAGCTTGCGGCGGTGTCGCTCCTGGCTGCCTTCACCAGCATCGCATGGAGCTTGTCGACGACCGGTTGCGGCGTCTTGGCCGGCGCGTAGGCCGCGAACCAGTAGCTCATCTCATAGCCCTTGACTCCGGCCTCGTCGATGGTCGGTACATTGGGCGCCAGCGGCGAACGCGTCTTGCCCGACACGCCCAGCGCCTTGAGCTTGCCGCTCTTGACCTGCGGCAGGCCGGTGGCGGTGTCGGTGATCATCATCTGGATCTGGTTGCCGAGCAGGTCGGTCACCGCCAGCGGGTTGCTCTTGTACGGCACATGGAGCAACTGCACATGCGCCATCTGCTGGAACAGCTCGCCCGCGATGCGCGAGGAGGAACTGCCGCTGCCGAAGCTGAGCTTGCCGGGTTCCTTCTTGGCCAGCGCGATGAAGTCGCCCACGCTGTTGACCGGCAGTTGCGGATTCACCACCATGATCTGGCCGCCGCGGCCGAGCGCGCTGATGGGCGAGTAGTCCTTGACCGGATCGTAGGGCAGCTTCTTGAACAGGTGCTCGTTGGCGGCATGCGTGGTGTTGGTGGTGATCAGCACGGTGTAGCCGTCCGGGCCGGCCTTGGCCACGTCGCTGGCGGCGATGAAGCCGTTGGCGCCCGGCTTGTTGTCGACCACCACCGTGACCTTGGCGTCCACCGTGATGGCCTGGCCGATCGCGCGCGCGAGCTGGTCGGTGGCGCTGCCGGCAGCGAACGGCACCACGAAGCGGATCGGCTTGTCCGGGAACTCCGCATGCGCAGGCCCCGCCAGCAGCGCGAGCGCCGCGGCGGCGATGCCGGTGACCACCTTCATGGCGGAAGCGGGCTTGGTGTATGCGGACATCTTGAGTCTCCTGTTGGAATCTGGCTTCGTTGTGGTTGTTGAGTGCGAATCTCGTCGCGAATCTCGTCGCGAATGTCGTTGCCAATATCGTTGCGCGTGCGCCTGGCCGTTCAGCCCGCGCCGGCCAGCCTCGGCGGCAAGGGAATCTCCAGCTGCAGCAGCAGGAAGGCCAGTGCCTTGCCATGCGTGTCGAGGTTGAGCGCATCGTTGACGCCGCCGTCCAGCACGCCGTCGATGACGAAGTTCATCGCCTGCAGCGAAGGCACCAGGTAGCGCTTGACGGCCGACGGCTGGCGATGGGCGAACAGCGCGGCCACCGCGTCTTCGGTGACGTGGGCGGCGAGATGATCGAAATCGCGCGGATCGTAGGCAATCACGCTGATATTGGAGCGGTCGCCCTTGTCGCCAGTGCGCCCGTGCGCGAGCTGGTACAGGGCGATATTGTCGGCGGCATCGGTAGTGGCAGTGTTCATGGCAGCAGGGTATGGCTTGCGTTGACGGCGGCGCGCGGCACCAGGCAGGACATGGCGTTCAGGCGTGCGCGCAGCGCGGTACGCACGCCGCCGCCGCCCGCGGGGCCGCAGGTATAGAGCGCATTGACCTCACGCAGCAGCGCCTGCGCCACCGGCTTGTCCTCATGCGCGAGCGCGGCGCGCAGGCGCACGTCCTGCGCCTGCGTCTCACCGGGCAGGGCCTGCTGCAGCAGCCGGCCGCCGTCGTCGGCGAACACGCTGCACACGCCGATCAGGTCGAAGCGTATCGGCACGCTGTAGCCAAGCAGGTTCATGCGCTTGCGCACGATCTCCGCGGCCAGGCGCGCGCGCGCCGCGGCATTGGGGCCGGCATAGGAGATCTCGCCTTCGGCGATCCAGCCGCCCTGGTAGAACAGGTTGGCCTTGAGCTGTTCCGGCCGTTCGCGGCCGCGCACATTGCGCACCGCCACGCGGTCCGGGCCCAGCTGCTCGACGGTGGCCTGGCTGATGTCCGCGACCACGTCGGGGGTGAGGTAGGCGGCGGGGTCGTGCACTTCGTACAGCAACTGCTCCTTGACGGTGCGCAGGTCCACGCAGCCGCCGGTATCCGCGGCCTTGCCGACCTCGATATTGCCGTCGGCATCCAGGCGCACGATCGGGTAGCCGACGGCATGCACATCGGGTACGTCCTTCATGCCGGGATCGGCAAAGTAGCCGCCGGTGACCTGGGCGCCGCACTCGAGCAGGTGGCCGGCCATGGTGGCGCGCGCCAGCCGGTCCCAATCGTCCCACGACCAGCCGAAATGCGCCATGGCCGGGCCGACCGCCAGCGCCGGGTCGGCCACGCGGCCGCACACCACCACCTGCGCGCCGTCGGTGAGCGCGTCCGCGATGCCGCGCGCGCCGATGTAGGCGTTGGCGCAGACGAAGCGCGTCTCCGGAAAGCCGCTGCCGACGATCTGGCGCAGCACGGCGCGGCCGGCATCGTCCGCAAGGTCGTCGCCTTCGACCACCGCCACGCGCGGTGCCGCCAGGCCAAGCTCGGCGGCCAGCGCGCGCACGCGTGCGGCGGCGGCGCGCGGGTTGGCGGCGCCGAAGTTGCCGACGATGGGAATGCCGTTGGCCAGGCACAGCCCCAGGACCGGCGCGAGCAGCGCGTCGAGCAGCGGTTCGTAGCCTTGGGCGGGATCGTTGCGCCGGGCCAGCTGGGCCAGCTCCAGCGTGCGCTCGGCCAGGGTCTCGAACATCAGCACGGCGGGGCCGCCCGCCGCGATCATGGTGCGCACCACGGGGAGGGCGGCATCCGTGCGGTCGCCGGAGAAGCCGGCACCGGAGCCGATCAGCAAAGGTCCGGGGGCGGGAGCGGAAGCAGTCATGGGACGAAGCCTGGTGAGGCGGGCGCAAACCCGGGTGGCAAGGACGGTGCGCACGAGGCCGCCACCGTGAATGGATTCTAGACCTGCCAGCCTGCTCCGAAAAACGGATAATTTGGATTAATCTATCGATTTGGCAGATAAAAGCGGATGCACGGGAAGTACGCTTTGCGCCGCACGCCTGCAGGCGTGCCCCGGGCGCCCGCCAAACGCCCGCCAACCACTGATACCGCCGGTACCGCCAGTACCCTCGCCCCCGCCGATGAACCTGTCCGTCAAACACTTGCGCGCCTTCGTGGCGCTGGTGGAGCATCGAAACTTCACACGCGCCGCGCAGGCCTGCCACCTGTCGCAATCGGCCTTCAGCGCGCTGATCCAGACGCTGGAGGAACAGGCCGGCACGCGCCTGTTCGAGCGCACCACGCGCCATGTGGAACTGAGCGTGGAAGGCCGGCGATTCGAGGAAGTGGCGGTGCGCCTGCTGGCGGATTTCGAGACGGCGTTCGCAGAGCTGCGCGATCATGCCGAGCGCCGCAAGGGGCGGGTATCGATCGCGGCCCTGCCCTCGCTGGCGGCCGGCGACCTGCCGCCGCTGCTGGCCGCGTTCCACCAGCGCTATCCGGGCATCTCCATCGAGCTGTTCGACCTGCTCGCGGACGGCTGCATCGAGATGGTCAGGCGCGGGCGGGCCGATTTCGCGCTGGCGCCCGCGCCGGCGCAGGACAGCGACCTGCGCGTCGAGCCGCTGGTGGCGGACCGCTTCCACCTGGTGTGCCCGGCCAGCCATCCGCTGGCGCGGCGCAAGCGCGTGGCGCCGCAGGCACTGGCGGGGCTGCCCTTCATCCAGCTGTCGCGTACCAGCAGCGTGCGCCAGCACCTGGACGCCGCGCTGCATCCGCTCAAGCTCAACGGCGTGATGGAGGTGGAGCACCTGGCGACCGTGGCGGCGCTGGTGGCCGCGGGGCTGGGCGTGACGGTGGTGCCGGCGCTGGCACTGTTCCAGTTCCAGCAGGAGGGCCTGGCGATCCGTCCGCTGCAGTTGCCATCGCTGGTGCGCGACATCTGCCTGGTACGGCTCAAGGACCGCGGCGATTCCGCGGCCGCCGCGGCGATGATCGAAGCCGTGCAGGCGCACTTCCAGCGCGGACGGGCGCGCTGAGCGGCACCGCTGCCTCAGAAATGCGCGAGATAGCCGCCGTCGACCGCCAGTACATGGCCGGTGACATAGGAGGCGGCCGGCGACGCGAGGAATACCGCCGCGCCGGCGATTTCTTCCGGCTGGCCCCAGCGGCCGAGCGCGGTGCGCTGGCGCAGCCATTCCGACACGCTCGCATCCGCCACCATCGGCTGGTTTGGCTCGGTGGCGAAGTAACCGGGCGCGATCGCATTGACGGTCACGCCATCGCGGCCAAGGTCGGCGGCCATGGCGCGCGTGAGTGCATCGAGGCCGCCCTTGGTGGCGGGGTAGAGCACGTCATTGGCACGTGCAACCTGGCCCGCGATCGAGCTGACATTGATGATGCGGCCGTAGCCGCCGCGGCGCATCAGCTGCGCGGCGTGGCGGCACAGCGCGTAGGGCGCGACCAGGTTGGTCTCCAGCATCTCGCGCAGGTCGGCGGCATCGAGATGCGCCATATTGCTGCGCTTGCGCGCGCCGGCATTGTTGACGAGGATATCGAGCCGGCCGTGGCTGGCGTCGATGCGCGCGAAGGCGGCGGCGCCGGCGGCCTCGTCGGTAATGTCGAGCACCAGCGCTTCGGCGCCGCCGGCGCTGTCTTCGCCTGCTGGCGAGAGCTGCGCCACGGCGGCATGCACGCGCGCGGCGTTGCGCGCGGCAATGATCACGTGGGCGCCGGCCTGGCGCAGGGCGGCCGCGATCGCCAGGCCGAGGCCTTGCGCGCCGCCGGTGACCAGCGCCACGCGGCCGTGCAGCGAGAAGGGCGAGCTGGCGGGTGGGTTCAGGGGTGAGATAGCCATCCGGCGACTATACCGCAGCCCCGCCCCACCCGATCCACCCGACCACCCGACCACCCGAACGGCAGTTCAGCGGATCAGCTTGCCGGTGGACGAGACGATCGACATCTCGACGAACGACGAGCCGGTGTGCCGCGCAGGGCTGTAGCTGATCAGGATGCCGCCCAGGTCGAAGTCGCGCAGGCTCTCGAGCGCGCCGACCAGCCGTTCGCGCGTGGGCTCCGGCCCCGCGCGGCGCAGGCCTTCGACCAGCACCTTGGCCGACATGAAGCCTTCCATGCCGGCATTGCTCGGCTCCACGCCCTGCTGGCGCGCCTGGCTGCGGTATTCGCTGGCAATGCTCATCTGGCTGGAGTTGGTGCCTGGCACCACCTGCGTGATGATCAGGCCGCGCGCGTCTTCGCCAAGCTCCTTGATAAAGGAATCGGCCGCGTTGTTGGACAGCGTGACGAACTGCGCCTGGCTGCCGGCGCGGCGCATCTCCCTGATCAGGCGCGCCGCCTCCGAGCCCGAGCCGATCACCAGCACCGCCTGCGGATTAGCCTTGTTGATGGTGGCCACGCCTGCCTGGATGTCGCCCATCGGGCGCGCGAACGAGGCGCTCGCCGCGGGCTGGACCCCGCGCGCCTGCAGCGCGGTGCTGAAGCCTTCGAATACGTCCTGGCCGAAGCCGTCGCTGGCGTAGTAGATGGCGATGCGGTTCATGCCCGAGGTGGCGAGGTGGTTGATCGCGCGGGCCACCTCGTCCTGGTACTTGGCGCGCACGTTGAACACGTAGCGGTTGACCGGGCGGTGCAGCGTGATGGCACCGGTCAGCGGCGCCACCAGCGGCACCTTCTCGGCGTTGATGATGGGCAGGATGCTTTCGTTCTGCGGCGTGCCGCGCACCATGAACAGCGCGAACACCTTGTCCTCCAGCACCAGCTTGCGCACGTTGCCGGGCGTGCGCTTGGCGTCGAAGCCGTCATCGTAGGTCACCAGCTCGATGCGCCGGCCGGCTACGCCGCCATTGGCGTTGACCGTGCTCAGGTAGACCTGGGCGCCGGCGATCTGCTCCTTGACCGACCCCGCCACCGGGCCGGTGACGCCCGCCGACTGCCCGATCCTGATGGTGCCCTTGCTGATGCCTGGCTCCGCCTGCGCCAGCGGCGCGGCCGCTATCAGCGCGGCGGCCAGCAGGCCGCGCGCGATCCGTGTTGTCCTCATCTCCGACCCCTTTTTTCGCTTGCGAATCGTCTTGCTTTCGCTTTGCTCTGTTTTCATGGCGCGCTTCATGCGATGAAGCGGCTGCACGCAAATTACCTCAAAGACGTGCCATTCGGCAAACTGGCTGTTGCAAACCGGATGACTGCGGCAAGGCGTGCGCGGCGATCGCGCGGCAACGGGAAAGCGAAAGAGAGCGGAGGGAGGAGCAAGGAGGGAGGAAGCCAGGGCGCGGCAGGACGCGCCCGACGCTGGCGCCGGGCGCGTGCAAGGCGGAACGCGGGGCCGGGGCGGCCCCGCGCCGAAACTCAGGGAAAGGCGGGTACGGCGGGATCGAGGCCGGCAAAGCGGGCTTCCGGATGGGCCGCTTCCAGCAGGGCTTCGATTTCTTCGATGCGCCCGCGCGGCACGTCCACCATCAGCAGGATCTTGCCCTCCTCGATTTCTTTTTCGAAGGCCTTGTGGCGGCTGTTCGGCGCGGAGCAGCCGATCATGCTCGAGGCCCACGCCCCGAACACCGCGCCCAGCACGGCGAGCACGCCCACCAGCCCCCATTGTGGCGTATCGCTGACGATGGGAAACATGGCCACCAGCGCGCCGGCGATGATGCCGATGCCGCCGCCGACCATCAGGCCCATCTCGGCAGCATGCACGATGTCGGAGGTCTGGAACAGGTTGGCTTCATGCAGGCCGGTCATATCGGCGCCGTCGCGCGCGATGAAGTGGATATGACTGTTCTCGATGCGCGCCAGCAGCAGATCGTCCATGGTGCGGCGGGCACTCGCCAGATCGGGCAACAACCAGAAGATGCGTTTGCGCATGACTCTCTCCTCGCTTCAGGCCATTACAGGCCATTTTCGGGCCATCCCGGCAGCAGTGTGCATGCGGAGTCGCCATCACGCCTGGACGAGAGAACGTCCGGTGGAGGTGCATCCGTATCCGCCCTGGGGACGGGGTTCTTCATTTGTACGCCAGCCGCGTGGCCAGCGCAAGGCGCCCTCCGTCACATGCCGGCCCGGCGTCACCTCGCGCTGTACCCGCGCTGTACCATGTGCGCCACCTGCCTCAGAACGTGATCGGCAGGCGCAAGGTCACCGTCAGGTTCGGCGTGTCCTGCGTGAGCCCCGCGCCGACGGAGACGTTCAGCGTGTAGCGGCTGTTGAAGCGGTACGAATACCCTACCAGCAGGGTGCCCTGCGTCACGCGCACGGAGCCCGCCACCGTCTGCCCGTTCTGCTTGGTCGGCCAGATGATGCTCTGGTCGTAGCCGATACTGAACGAGGCATGTTCGTTCAGCGACAGGCCGATACCGAAGTTGAAGCCGAAGATGTCGCCCGGCGCGATCTTGCCGAGGTTCTCCTGCTGGCCATTGAGCACGGTGCGGCTGACGTTGTCGCGCGCGAAATTGTGCAGATAGCTGAAGGTGCCGAAGAACACCGCCGGATCGCTTGGCAGCAGCCAGGTGACGCCGGGCTGGATGGCCTGGAAGCCGGTGCCGGTGGGCAGGCCCAGCGGCAGCCCGGTGCCGGTGGTATTGCCCACGCAGCGCGTCACGCAATCGGTCACCACGTCGAACGGGCTCTTGCCGGTGCTGGACTTGTAGCGCAGCCAGCCGACGAAGTACGGCATCTTCTCGTTGCCGTAGTTGATCTGGTAGCGCAGTGTCGCCTCCACGTCGCCGATGCCCTTGCCGCTGGAATTGAAGACGTTGTCGACCGCCGTGCCGGTAAAGACTTCGCGGCTGACAGTCGAGCCCGAGGTCTGTACGTAGGGCACCTTGGCTTCGAGTTCCAGCCGCTTGGTGAGGCCGTAGCGGAACGCCACCGCCTCGATATAGGTCGAGGTCTTGACCTGGCGCACGTCGATGAGGCCGATCAGCAGGGCCGGGATGATGGTATAGCCGACCAGGGCCACGCGATCGTTGGACGAATAGCCATACTGGAAGCTCGGCTCGACCACCAGCTTGCCCACCGGCGTGAGCACGCCGGGCTGGTCGAAGATAGGCGCGATCGCCGGCGGCGGCGTCCTTTCCTCCGGCGGCTTGCCCACGGGCTGCTCGTCGCCGGCCTGCGCCAGCTGCACCTGCGCGGCTTGCGCCGTGGCGTTCTCCTGCATGGCGGCGTTGCCCGCGTCCTGCGCGCCGGGCGTGCCTGGCGCGGCCGCCGGTGCGGCCGCGGCATTGGTGGCCGCGTCTTCGGCCGCTGGCGCGGGGCTAGTGCCCGGCGGGCGCTGGCCGCCACGCTTGCGCGCCAGCACATCCGTGCCCAGTACGCTGCGCAACTCGCGGATGGTGGCTTCCTGCTCCGCCATGGACCGCTTCATCGCCTCGAGCGCGGCGGCCTGCTCGGCCACCGCGCGCTTGAGCTGGTCCAGCTTTGCCGCGGTCGGCCCGTCGTCTGGCGGGGTCTGGCCTTGCGCCATGCCCCCGAGCAACAGCAATGTCGAACACCCGGCCTGCCGGATGCCGCGCAGCGACCCGTTTTTCATTTCGCCTTCCTCCCCCGGACGGCGGACTGCTTGGAGCAGGAGTCCGCAACCTGCTTACCGCATACAGCCTTTCTCCGTACTGCCAGCTTCTCTCTACGGCTCTCTACAGCTTTCTACTGCTTTCTACCGCTTATCCACTGCTTGTCCGTTGCCGTTGCGGCGGCCTGGCTTCAACGCCGGCCTGCTGCGCCTAGCAGCGCGTTGCTTAAGGTCTGGTTGGCCACCTGCGCGCGGAATGCCTGCAAGGTGTTGACTCCAGCGTTGATCGTCACCAGGTTCTGTATCGACTGGTTACTCAGCGAGTTCTGAATTACCGTTGCCGGCGAACCGGCCAGTGCGCTGGCGGCGGCGCTGTTGCCCGGCCCGTTCTGTATCAGGCTCATGACACCGTTGGTCGTCACCGTGGCCGCGCCCGAGGACACCACCGAAGCGGGCAGGCTGGTCATCGCCACGCCCGCCGCGCTGGCGCCCGTGCTGGTACTGCTGCTGCCATTGCCGCCCTGTGCGGCACCGCCGCCGCCGGTCACCGGGTTGGAGGCGAGCGCATGGTTGACCGTCGCGGCGGCCGCGGCACCGGCGCCGGTCGCCACGCCAAGCGCGGCCGCCAGCTGCGAGGCCTGGCTGGCGGTGATGCGGCTTATGTCGGGAATGGTGAGGCTGGTCGACACCACCAGGGCACCGTTGATGTACACGGCACGCTGGATGCCGAACGAAACCTGCAGGCCGGCACCCACGTCGAAGCCGCCGCGCAGGTCGTCGAGGCGGTCCTTCTCCACCGGCTTCCAGCTCGCCATGGTGCTGCGCGCGGCGTGCACATGGGGGGTCTGGGCCTGGGGACTCTCCTGGGCGGCGGGCGGCACCGCCGCTGCCACGATGGCCTCGATCGTCTGCGGCGCCGGGCGTGCCGCTTCGGCGAAGCCGCCGCGCGGATCCTGCAGATGCTGTTGCGGGGCAGCCGGCTTCCGGGCGGCTGTGTCATCTCGTGGCGCGAGCACCGCGCGTTCAGGCGCGGGCGCGGCGGCCTTGGCCACGCTGTCGCCGGTCGCCGCCAAAGCCGGCGGCGTGTCCGGGGCCGGCAGCGCGACCGCCGCGCGCGTGTCCGCGGCATCGGCCATCGCGACGCCGGCCACGGCGGCGGTTGCCGGAGCCATATCTGCTGCATCGGCGGCATGCGCGGTACGCGCGATGAGGGCGGCCGGCGGCTCTTCCGCCTGCGCGGCCGGCAGGGCCTCGATGTCCAGCGACGCCGGGGTCCGCCCGGCCATGTTGCCGAGCGCCGCCGCCAGGTAAGGATTGGAAGGTTCCGCCTGAGCGGCGGGCGTGACCGTGAAGCCGGCGGCATCGGGAGCGCCGCGCGTGTCGAGCGCTTCGAGCCCCGTGCCTTCGTCGGCCCGCGCATGCCCGGCGCAGGCCAGGCCTGCGCCCAGCAGCACCATCGCCGTGGCCGGACCGGCCCCACTGCGGCGGGAGTGCGCGGGCTTCGAGGATGTCTGGAACATGATGCGTTCCTTAGAAGTCGCTACTGCCATGCGAGGGCATGACAGTGAAGAACAGACTATCCCGGTTGATACCCATGGAGTAAGGGCCGGTAGGCGCAATGCGCCAGTCGGCCGCGAGATTGAAGCGCGCCGAATCCTCGCGGTTGTGGATGACGAACAGCAACTGGCTGTCCCAGATCGATTCGAAATGCTCGCGCGAGATTGCGCGCGTACCGAGCGCCGGGTCACCGATCAGCACGCGGTTGCCGTGGACGCCCTTGATCACCACGAAATGGTGGTAGCCGTTCTCGACCACCAGCACGATGGCGGGGATCTGGGTTTCCTCCAGCTTGGACAGCGGCAGCTCATAGCCATCGGCGAGGAAGCCGCGTGACTCGAGGAAGCGCTTCATGTCCAGCAGCGAGAAGCCCTCCTGCCGGATCTTGTTCTGGTCGCCGTTGACGAACATGTTGGCGAATACAACCTGTTCGCTGACCGGATAGCCGTACTGGTAGGTCAGCAACGTGGCCACCGCCGCCGAGCCGCAGCTGAAATCGTACTGCTGGCGGATGGTGGTCTTGTAGCGCGCCTCCTTGAGGCTGGTGACACGCACGCTGAAGAAATTGCTGCCGTCGCCCGGAACGATCGCATAGTCGGCCCACGCCACCGGCGCGCCGGCCGCGGCCAGCAGCAGGGTGGCCTGCAGTAGCAGCTTGCGCAGCGTCATGGCTTGAACTGCACGTTGATGATCGTGGCGTTCTGGATCAGCACGTTGGAGCCCGAGTTCTGTATGACAGTGGGCAGGCCCGAGGCGCTGGCGAACGAGCCGTCGGCGATGCTGTTGGCACCGCTCATGATGCGGTTCGCGCTGTTGTCGGCCACGGTGCCGGCCAGACGCATGTCGTTGACCACCAGTTCGGATCCGCCGCGGATATCGTCGAGCTTGTTGCTGGCAACCGGCTTGCCCAGGCCGGCGAACACGCCGCGCTGCGTACCGCCCGCCGCTGCGGGAGGAACCTGTTCCGGGGCCGCCGCGCTGGTGTTCAGGGCGGGTCCGGTGCTTGCCGCAGGCACTGCGGCGGATGGCCCGGCGGGCAACGGTTCGGCCAGGGCTTGCAAGCCAGGCCAGACCACGATGGCTGTCGCCATGACAGTGACAGCAAAGCGGACCGATCGCATTTTGGTGTCTCCTTCGGCCTCCTGCCCGCCGCCCCATCCGAACGGGCACGCAAGAGACGAGTGGACGCTTCGTCGAATGGGCATCCCGGCACGCGACGCGCGCCGGGATGCCTTGAGTTGCCGGAGTCGAGCCGGGCCGGCAGGGAGCGCGCGCGGGCCATCCACCCGCGGCGCGCGCCCCTGCCGCGCACCTGCCTTACTTGCCGACGTTCAGGTTGGCCTGAACATTGACGCTTTGCTGCACCAGCGACGCCATGCCGCTGTTTTGGTTGGCGATCATGATGCCCGCGGCCGACTGGCCGACACTGCTCATCGCGTTGGACATGTTGAAGGTGCCAGCATCGACATAGTTGGCGCCACCGGCGCCGCCGGCTCCACCCACTGCGCCATTGCCAACACCGCCCGTGCCGCCGTTGCCCGTGCCGCCAGCGCCACCGGCACCGGAAGCCGCGCCGACCGCGCCGCTGCCGGCCGTCGCGCTGCCATTGCTGGCCTGGGTCGAAGCGCCGCCGCTGGTTGCATTGCCGCCATTACCGCCATTGCCGGCCACGCTGACCTGGGAACCGCCATAGCCGCCCGTGCCGGAGCCGGCGCCACCGCTAGCCGTGGACGTGCCGCCAGAGCCGGCTCCGCCATTGCCACCCGTGCCAGTACCTGCACCGCCAGTCGGGCTGGATGCGCCAGCGGTCGAGCCGCCGCCTCCGCCGCCGGTCGCAGTCCCTGCGCCCGCCGTGGTGGTGGTGGCGCCGGTGGAGCCTGCACCGCCCGCACCAGCCGTGCTGGTGCCGCCGGGGCCGCCGTTGCCGAAGAAGCCATTGCCGCCGCTGCCCGACTTCGAGCCGCTGCTGCCGCCCGCCGCTGCCGCCAGGCCGCCAGCGCTGCCGCCACCGGCCCACGCGCCACCTGCCTTGCCGCCGCTGGAGAGGCTGGCACCATAGGCGTCGCCGCCGGAGCCCTTGGCGATGCCGCCGCGCCCGCCTACGCCGACGCTGGCGCTGAGCGCGCCGCCGCCGTAGCCCTTGGCGTCGCCGCCGTCGCCGCCATAGCCCTTGGCGTCGCCACCGCTGCCGCCATGGCCAGCATTGGCGGTGCCTGCGGACGCAGCGCCAGCCGTGGCGCTGCCGTTGGTAGCCGAGCCACCGCTGCCGCCGCTGCCGCCGTTGCCGCTATTGCCACCATTGCCGCCGGTGCCGCCCTTGCCGTCGCCACCATAGCCAGCGCCGCCCTTGCCGCCCCAGCCGCCGTTGGCATTGCCGGAGTTGCTAGCCGTATTGCCGATGCCGTAGACCTTGACGCCGCTGACGGAGCCCGACAGCTTGCTGATGGCAATGGCCTTGCTGCTGTTGAAGGAGTTGCTGAGGTTGGCGGTGGCCGAGCTGCCGTTGTTGGCGCCAGCATTGCCATAGCCTTCGTCAAAGGTCACCTTGCCCTTGTTGTCGGTATTGGTCTTGTTGGAGGTTGAAGTCTTGTTGGAGGTGTAGGTCGAAGTCTTGGTTGAAGTACGGGTATCGGTACTTGTCTTGGTGGCTGTGCTGTTATCCTGCCAGGCATTGGAATTCTCATTTGCCGAAGCCCCACCGCCGGACTGAGTGGACGTCGCAGTGGCCGTCTGCGTGTTGTCGCCGTTCCACTTGACGTCATTGTTATTCGTCGGGTTGGCCATGGCCTGACCGCCAGCCCCAAGGGCTAGGGTGATCGCCGACGCAAGTAAGGTCTTTTTCATACAAAGCTCCCAGGAGGATTTACAGCGGCTCTGCCTCTCGCTGCCGCTCGGGGAGAACGACGGTGGGAGGCGCGGGTCAGGCACTTCGGCCAAACCAGCCTCCCTTTCCGCATAATCGGTGCCAGCGCTTGCGGCCGGCGCGGCAATCCCTTGAAATACAAGGGCTACAAAGCATTCATGGCGGGCAGGGAATCATTTGCGTGCCACCTGCACGTGAGCCGCCGCTGTGAGCCGCACACAACATGTCACATGGCTGTGACAGCGCGTATCCAACGTCACCGCGAATGGTCTGCGCAAGCGCCGCAATAACCCCTGCCGATCAGGCCTTTAAGGCAGGTCGCAAGGGAAAACCCCCGGCAGCGGCCGCTGTATCGCAACTGAAACAGGCCTCCCGGCCGGTGCACTGGTCGCCGCATGCAGCCGATCCGGGCCTGTGGGTGAAGACCGGCAGCACGTGAAGAGGTGCGCTTCGATGGCCTTGCGGTTACCAGACAATACCTCCGTCAATTAGGGCTCAGGCTTCATATGCGGTGCGTGCGCGCAACGATCCGGGGCCAGGCGGGCGTGTAATAAGGCACAACTAGAGACATAACTAGGCTCTATGTCTGATTTAAAGTACATTAAGCCTATTAGAGACTTGTCACCCGCACGCAAGGGAAACCATGAGTGAAGCCGTCGTTCCCCTGTATCACCAGATTTACGTGGTACTACGCCAACAGATCGTCGAAGGGCGGTTCGGCCAGGGCCCCTTGCCCGGCGAAATCGACCTTGCCAAGCAGTTCCACGCATCGCGCGTGACCATGCGCCGCGTGTTCGACCGCCTCGTGCAGGAGGGCCTGGTGCGCCGCCACCGCGGCCTCGGCACGTTCGTCAATCCGCACCCGATCAAGCCTGTCACGCTAGGCGATCGCCCGGGCAGCCTGCTCGACAACATCATCGACATGGGGCAGAAGACCTCGGTCAAGGTGATTTCGATCGATGACGTCCACGCCACCCCGGAAGTGGCCGAGGCACTTGGCCTGCAGCCTGGCGACCCGGTCGTCAAGGTGGTGCGCGTGCGTCACTACGCCAGCCGCCCGCTGTCGCATATCACCGCCTACCTGCCGGCCGAACTGGGCCGCGGCCTGAACCGCAAGGACCTCGAAACCACGCCGATGCTGCGCCTGCTGCAGGGCTCGGGCGTGCAGCTGGGCCGCGCCAGCCAGACGCTGTCGGCCCGCCTGGCCGACGTGGTGGTGGCACCGCTGCTGGACGTGCCGGTGGGCGGCGCCCTGCTGGCAGTGCGCCGCGTGGTGCTGGACAAGGGTGGGCGCCCGGTGCAGTTCCTGCTCGGCCAGTACCGGCCGGACCGCTACGAATATCGCATGGAGCTGTCTCCGGCCGGCGGCGACAGCGCCAACGTCTGGGTGGAGAACGAGGCACGCACGGGGCTGCGCGAATAGGCCGGGACGGGCGATACTGCGCACTCCAGAGCTTTCCCTGAAGGAATCCGCGATGCCAGCTCCCTCCATGGTCCGACCTCCGTTCCCGCGCCTTGACCGTCCGCCGCGACGCACCGCCCTGCTCGCGCTGCTGGGTGCGCTCGCCAGCCTTGCGCTGGCGGGACCCGCGCCGGCAGCCCAGATTGCCGGCGGCAAGCCCATCCGCATCCTGGTGGGCGCACCGGCGGGCGGCACCACCGACACGCTGGCGCGCACCATCGCCCAGGAGATGGCGCGCGAGCTGGAGCAGAGCGTGGTGGTGGAAAACCGCCCGGGAGCCGGCGGCAATATCGCCGCCGACCTGGTTGCCAAGAGCGCGCCGGACGGTACCACCTTGCTGATGAGCTTCACCAGCCACACCATCAACGCCACGCTGTACAAGAAGCTGCCCTTCGACCCGATCCAGGATTTCACCCCGATCACGCTGGTCGCAAGCGTGCCGAGCGTGCTGGTGGCGACGCCCGCCCTGCCCGCCAACAACATCCCCGAACTGATCCGGCTGGCCAGGAGCAAGCCCGGCAAGCTGAACTTCGCCATCGGCTCGGTCGGCTCGTCGGTGCACCTGGCCGGCGACATGTTCAAGATGATGACGGGCACCTATATCGTCAACATTCCCTACAAGGGCACCGCGCCGGCCATCACCGACCTGCTGGCCGGGCAGGTCGACCTGATGTTCGCCAGCACCTTCAACGTGTTGCCCCACGTCAAGAGCGGCAAGCTCAAGGTGCTGGGCGTGACCAGTTCCGCGCCGCTGCCGCAGTTTCCGGGCGCGGCGCCCATCGGCAACACGGTGAAGGGTTTCGAATCGTCCGCCTGGTTCGGCCTGTTCGGCCCGGCCGCGCTGCCGCCGGACGTCCTGCAGGCGCTCTACCAGGCCGCCCACAAGGGCCTGGAATCGCCCTCGGTGCGCAAGCGCCTGGAAACGGACGGCGCGCAACCGGTGGGCAATCCGCCGCAGGCTTTCGCGGCCTTCGTGCGCGATGACATCAAGCGCTGGGCCAAGGTGGTCAAGTACTCGGGAGCCACCCCGGAATGAAGCCGCTCGCCGGGGCGCCCCACGTACCGGCCACGCTCGCCCAGAAGCTGGTGGCCCGGGCCGCCGGACTGGACACGGTCGCGCCGGGCTCGGTGGTGACCTGCCAGGTGGACCTGGCCATGTCGCACGACTCCAGCGGGCCGCGCCGCGTGGCGCCGCTGCTGCGCGAACTGGGCGCCAAGATATGGGATCCCGAGCGCTATGTGGTGGTGACCGACCACTATGTGCCCGCGGCCGATCCCGAGGCCGAGGCCATCGTCCGCTTCACCCGCGACTGGGTGCGCGAGGCGCGCCTGCCTCACTTCATCGACGGCAAGGGCATCTGCCACGTGGTGCTGCCGGAGCATGGCCATGTGCTGCCGGGGCGCTTTATCGTCGGGGGCGACAGCCACAGCCCTACGGGCGGCGCCTTCGGTGCCTATATGTTCGGTATCGGCGCCACCGAGATGGCGGGCGTGCTGGCCACCGGCGAAATCTGGCTGCGCGTGCCGCACACCATCCGCCTGCAGTGGGACGGCAGGCTGGCCACGGGGGTTTGCGCCAAGGACATCATGCTGTTCCTGTGCGGCCGGATGGGCCTGGGCGGCGGTCGCTACGAGGCCATCGAATACGCTGGCGAGGCGGTCGCCGCGCTGCCCATGCAGGAGCGCATGACGCTGTCCAACATGAGCGCCGAACTGGGCGCGCAGACCGGCCTGATCGCGCCGGATGCCACTACCGTGGCGTGGCTGGCCGAGGCCGGCGTGCCGGCCGCCACCCTCGACGCCATTGCCCTTGCGCACTGGCGCACCGACCCCGGCGCCGCGCTGCTGGAAAGCCACCGCTTCGACGCCGGCGCGCTGGCGCCGCAGGTGGCCGCGCCCCATTCGCCGGCCAACACCGGACCGGTCGGCGAGGTTGCCGGCCAGGCGGTGGATATCGCCTACCTCGGCGCCTGCACCGGCGCCAAGCTCGAAGACCTGCGCATGGCCGCCAGCGTGCTGCGCGGCCGGCGCGTGGCGCCGGGCGTGAGCCTGCAGCTGGCGCCCGCCTCGCTGCGCGACCAGCAGCAAGCCGAGCGGGAAGGCACGCTGGCCGCCCTGCTGGACGCCGGCGCGCACCTGCTGCCCAACGCCTGCAACGCCTGCGCCGGGTACGGCGCATCGCGCTTTCCGGCCGGCAGCCGCGCCATCGCCTCCACCGCGCGCAATTTCGCCGGTCGCATGGGCGACAGCGGCAGTGCGGTCTGGCTGGCTTCCCCGCTGACCGTCGCGGCCTCCGCCGTGGCCGGCAAGATCATCGATCCGCGCGAGATGCTGGCATGAGCCCGGTTCCCGTCCCGCCGCCGCCCGGCGGCCGCATCTGGCGCTTCGGCGACAACGTGGACACCGACCAGATGGCGCCCGGGGCCCATATGAAGGACGGCATCGAACAGATCGCGCGCCACTGCCTGGCCGGGCTGCGCCCGGAGTTTCCCGCCGGCGTGCGGCCCGGCGACCTGCTGGTGGGAGGGTGCAACTTCGGCGTGGGCTCTTCGCGCGAACAGGCGCCGCAGGCCTTGCGCCAGCTTGGCGTGGCGGCCGTGGTCGCGACCTCCTTCGCCGGGCTGTTCTATCGCAACGCCATCAACCTGGGCCTGCCGGTGCTGACCTGCGCCGATACCTCGCGGCTGGCCGATGGCGCCCAGGCCCGTCTCGACCTCGACCGTTCGGTGCTGCTGTTGCCCGACGGCAGCCGCGTGGCCTGCGATGCGATTCCCGAATTCCTGCGCGCGCTGCTTCGGGCCGGCGGGCTGGTGCCGCACCTCAAGGCAAGGCTGGCGGCGCCACCACGCTAGCGCGACGGGAACCACACCGGATCCGGTGCCGGGCCATCCTTATGCGGACCGCCCGCACGCGTCCTGGCGCAGGAGCGCAATGACTTCTTCGTCGGTGGTCTGGCGGAAATCCAGGTAGAAGGCGCCCACGGCGCCGAAGCTCGCCGGCACGTTGAGGCAGATCACATGGTCGGCCGCGGCCACCAGGCTGGCCTGCCCGTCCACCGAGGCCACCGGCACGGCCGCGACGACCGTGCGCGCCCCCGCCCCGCGCACGCCCGCCAGCGCGGCACGCATGGTGGCGCCGGTCGCCACGCCGTCGTCCACCACGATCACCGTACGCCCGGCCATGGCCGGTACCGGCGCGCCGCCGCGGTAGCGCTGCTGGCGCCGCGCGATCTCGTCGAGCTGGCGGCCGCGCTCCGCATCGAAGGCACCGCTGTCGAGCGCGCGCCGGGTCCAGGGATCGTCGTTGGCGACCGTATGCGGGGCACCGCCGGCCGCATCGCCTTCCACCACCGCGCCAAGTGCCAGTTCCGGGTAGCCGGGCGCGCCGATCTTGCGCACCAGCAGGATGTCCAGCCGGCCTTCGAGCAGGCGCGCCACTTCGAAGGCCACCGGCACGCCGCCGCGCGGCAGCGCCAGCACCAGCGGCGCCTCGCCCAGAACCGCGGCGCTGTAACCCGTCTCGGCCAGGTGCCGGCCAAGGTAGATTCCCGCCTCGCGGCGATCGGCAAAGCACGGCGGCAACGGCATGGAGCGGGGCATGGCCACTTCCTCCGGTTTCAGTGACGCAGTGGACAAGGCCAAATATAGGCCGATCGGACCGACGAATGAAGGCGGGTTTGCACACCGGCGCGCGGCGTGGCGCCCGCGAGGCGCAAAACCCGGCCATCAGCCGGATGGGCCGGGAACGGCACGGCGCGGCCTTTGCAAGGCCGGGAGGTGACGCCGGCAGCGCGGGAGGCCGTTATTGAACGCAATTCAGCAACAGTGTGTTTTGCCGGAGCCGGATTTTCTTTCGGCCGGATTTGGCTACCATGGCCCGTACCGATGGCAGCCACATGAGCACGTTGCCGTTTCAACGGCGTTGCCGCCCCCGATAAGGACGGCACGCATGCATGACCCCCGCTTACGTGTCATGCGAACCCAAGCGAGAACCATCATGAGTACGCATCACAAACCCGCCCTCGAAACCCAGCGCCCTGACGGCGCGACGGAGGCGAACAGCCTGGGCCTGGATATCCCCTTCGGTTCGCTCGACGCAGCCGCGCTTGCCGAACTGCCCTACACGTTCCGCCCGGCCGGCACCTGCACGCGCTACTACAACGAGTGGTTCAGCTGAGCAGGGCGCCGGCCCGCTCGGGCCAGACTGCAGGAACAAAGACAGACGCCGCGCAACGGCCCCTGCCGGGATGGCAGGAGCAGCTTGCGCGGCGTCTGGTCTTTTGCGTCTGAGCTTTTTAGCGGCAGCTTGTTTCATCGGCGCGGGCCAGGCCCTGCCTGGCCGCGCGCCCGGCGTGTCAGCGGGTCCGCTTGGCGTCCTGGCGGGCATCGCCATACGCGGCCTGCGTCTTGCCGGCGATCTGCTGCGCCTTGCCCTTGATCTCGGTGCTGGCGCTGCCAGTGACCTTGCCGGCCACTTCCTTCACCTTGCCCTTGGCTTCCTCGATACGGCCCTTCACCTGGTCCTTGTTCATGATGTGCTCCGGTTAGCGACGGTACAGGATGAACCGCCTTCTTGCCGCAGGCCCGTGGTCACCCGCCGGGCCGGCGCCGCGCCCATCGGCATGAGCGGGAAGGCGCTGGAACCAGCTTAGGCGGGCGCCGTGCCCGCGCCTGTCCGGCGTCGGCTGGAAGGCATGTAGGACGCACGCCTACTTGCGGGCCGCTCCGGCGGCGCGGCCGGTGGCGGCAAGGACGGGAGCAATGAAAGCCGGAGAGGTGAAGACGCCGGCAATGGCGGCGCGGGAAAGCGAAAAGAGCGCCTCGCGTCGGGCACGAGGCGCTGGCCGGCAAGGGGATGTCCGGCAGGGAGGCGCATAGCCCGACGGGGAAGCAAGGCTATGCCCGGCATTCTATATCATTTTTATCATTTTAAAATAGGAAGATGATTTCATATTTGCACGTCGACATGGTTGTCGCGTGCCGGCTCGTGCGGCCCGTGGATCGGCCATGACGACGGCGCCGGCGTCGGCGCCGGTTCGAGCCGCGAAGGCAGCCACTCGCGCAACCCGGCCAGGGTCATCGGGCGCGCGAAATGATATCCCTGCCCCAGGCGCACGCCCTTGTCCGCCAGCAGCGCGCGCTGCTGTTCGCACTCGATGCCTTCGGCCACCACGGCAATATCCAGCGCGTGAGCAAAGCTGAGCGTGGCATCGACGATCTGCCCGCTGACCCTGTCGCCGGGCTCGGCCTGCACGAAGAGGCGGTCGAGCTTGAGGAAATCCACCTCGAACTGCTTGAAGTACGCCAGGCCGCAGTAGCCGGTGCCGAAGTCATCCACGGCGAGCTTGATGCCGCGTGCCTTGGCGCGCTGGATGGCGCTGCGCTGGTGTTCGACCAGCGCGACCGCATCGCGCTCGGTGATCTCCAGCACAGGCGTCACGTTGGCCTGCAACAGCGCAAGCAGCGGGGAGTCTTCTGCCCAGAAGCCGGCGGCGTCGAAATGCTCGGCGGTGATGTTGAAGGCGATATGGAAGGCCGGCGGCAATGCCAGCGATTCGAAGTCGCACCGCACCTGCGGGATCAGGCCCTGCGTGAGCGCCACCGCAAGGCGCTGCTGCTCGATGGCCGGGATGAAGTGCTCGGGCTCGAGCAGGCCGCGGCGCGGATGCTGCCAGCGCGCCAGCACTTCCACTCCCGTGCACAAGCCGCTTTCGAGATCGACCACCGGCTGGTAGTAGGGTATGAACTCGCCATGGCGCAGGCCGCGCTGCAGCTCAGCCGCGAACGAGCGACGCGCGGCGCGGCGCGACCGCAGCGCACACGCGACCAGCGCGGCCAGCGCGGCGGCAAGCGGCGGCAACACCAGGTATTTGAGGCACTCATGCAAGATCACGGCGCGCGGCGCGCTGGCGATCACGGCAATCGGATGCCCCGCCAGCTGGCGCACGTCGACGATCCCGCGCGTGCCGTGCCACAGCGTGTCGCGCGGGACCAGGGTGGGCGCGCCGGCCGCTTCGCCGCCGGCCACGGCCACGGCCACGGCGCCGAGCATGAAGCGCGTGCCGGCAACCTCGATGCCAATGTCGGGAAATCCCAGCCTGCCGGCCGACTGCACCATGTCGGCCAGGTAGCGCCCGTCCACCCACACCAGCACGCCGTTGCCGGGCGTGGTGCCGAGGAATACCGCCAGTGCCGTGGCCTTGCCGGGCCCGGCCGTGGCCAGCCGGTACTGCAGGCCGGGGCGCCAGGCCAGCAGATCGTCCAGCGGCAGCGCAATCTCCCCGCGCACCGCCGAGCAGTAGCGCATGCCGTGCGCCACCAGCACCACGTCGCGCACATAGGCGGTGTAGGCGCCCTGCTCGTGCAGCTGGCGTGCCACCGCCCGGCACGGTGCGCCCACCAGTGTACGGTCCCGGTAGGCGATGCCGAGCGTGTCCGCCAGCGCCAGCTCCATGTTGTCGCGCAGCGCCGAGGAGATTCTCTCCACGCGTGCGCGCGCGTCGTGCACGGCGAGCAGCAGGATCAGGCCCAGCGCCAGGCTGGCAGCGAGCAACGCCGCCAGCAGCGGCAGCGCCTCGCCACGGGCCGGCCGCGCCCCCAGGCAGCGCATCACGCGGCCGCCGGCAGGCTGAATGTCACCACGGTGCCCTTGCCGATCTCGCTGCTCAGCGTGATCTGCCCCTGGTGCACCGCCACGATCTCGCGCACGATCGCCAGCCCGAGGCCATTGCCCTTGGTGGCGCCGCGGCGGTTGGCGCGGTAAAAATTCTCGAACGCCATGCCTGCTTCTTCCTTCGTCATGCCGATACCCTGATCCTCTACGCGCACCGATACCTTGTCGTGCTCCTGCGGCGCCCACACGCTGATGGTGACCTCGTCCCTGCCGTCAGAATACTTGAGCGCGTTCTCCACCAGATTGCGCACGGCCTGCGTCAATTGCGCACGGTCGGCCAGCACGTACAAGGGCGCGTGCTCCGCGCGCACGCGCAGCCTGCCCTCCGCGGCGAAGTCGCCGGCCACGGTGTCGCGCACGAGCGCGGCCATGTCGACGCGCTGGCGCTCGTGCGCGCCGCTGCTGCGCGCCTCGATGCGGGCCAGGTCGAGCATGTCGGAGAGCAGGTCGTTGAGCTGGCGCGCGCGCGCGTGGATGGCGTGGTAGATGCCGGCGCGCCGCTCGGGCGGCACCGCGTTCGCGCCGAGCAGCTCGGCATAGCCGGCGATGCCTGCCACGGGCGACTTGAGCTCGTGCGCGGCGGCCGAGACGAAATGCGACTTCATGCGGTCGTGGCGCAGCCGCGAGGTGACGTCGCGCAGCACCAGCACCAGCCCGCCGCCGCTGGCCGCATGCACGATGCGCACTTCATAGGCCGGCGACACCGCCATGTCGAACTCGACGATGCCGGCGAACTCCGCACCGGCCTCGGCCCGGTCCAGCTCGGCCAGCAACTGCCCGGGCCCGCAGGCCTGGCGCGCAGGTTGCCGGCCGCGGTAGAGCCAGTGGACGAACTCGCGCTGCGTGGCGCCGCGCAGGCGCGGCAGCGCTACGCCGAGCAGTTCGCACAGCGCGGTGTTGGTTTCGTCGATCACGCGGTCGGGACCGAACACGGCCACGCCGTCCGGCATGGCGAGAAACAGGCCGCGCAGATGCTGCTTCTTCTCGGCGAGGATGTCGCGCACCACGCGCTCGCGGTCGGCCAGCGCGGCCAGTTCGCGCAAGGCAGCGAACTGGCGTACCTGGAAGAACAGCACCAGCACCGTCACCAGCGCGGCGATGGCGATGGCCGCGCGCAGGCGCTCGTGGTAGCTGGCCAGGGCCGCGCTGCTGCCGACGCCTGCCAGCAGCGCCAGGTTGCGCCCCGGCAGGCGCTGGATGGCGTAGATGCACGTGCCGGCATCGCGCGCGCCATTCCCGGCCACGGCCTCGCGCATGCCGTCGGCACAGTGGCAGGTGACGATGCCGCCGTGCCCGCCGGCCAGCGCCCCGCGCAGCGCGGAGCCGGGCAGCAGCACCTGGCCCGGCTGGCGGCCCTGCTCGCTCCAGCGCGCACGCACCACGTAGTCGTCGGTGCCGGCCAGCAGGACGGTGCCGGATGCGCCCAGCCCCGCGCGCGCGTAGAAATCCGACAGGCGGCCCGGGTCGAGCGAGACCACCACTGCGCCAAGGAAGCGCCCGCTGGCCGGGTCCACGATGCCTTTCGACAGTTGCATCGACCAGCGCCCGCTCATGTGCCCGGCCACCGGTATGCCCACGTAGAGCATGGGCCGCGCGCGCTTTTCGTGCAGGCTGACGTATTGGCGGTCGCCGAGCTCCGGCGAAGCGAAGCCGGCGCTGGTGGAGGCGCGCAGGGTGCCGGCGCGGTCCAGCACGGATACCTCGAGAAATGGCTCGACCACCAGGTAGCCGCTGCGCATCCACTGCGCCAGCGGCAATGCGGGCCCGCGTTCGGCCACGGCACCGCCAACCAGCGATGCGAGCTGGTCCGCTTCGGACAGCGTGCCTTCGGCGTGTTCGCCAAGCAAGGCGGCAACGCGTGCCAGTCCGGCATGGACATGGCGCAGCTCGGTGGCGCGGTCCCATAGCGCCCAGCCCGCCAGTGCGCACCAGATCCCGACGACGATGACAACGCCTGACCAGAACGGATGTCTCGCGGAACGATGCGCGCCTGCCAGTGCCTGTCGGTAGATTTCCAGGCTCATGGGAAAGCTACCAAGAAACGAGAATATTGTTCGTCACAGCCGTGAATCCCAGCCTTCGATACGCGCGTGCGCCGGATAACCGGTACCGGCCCGCGCCAATCCCATGACCCTGCGCACCGATCCGCGCGTGCTTGCGGCCCGCGCGCTCCCCGGTGCTGCCGCCCTTGGTCCTGCGGGCAGTCTCCTTGCGGCAAAGCTTCACAGTATGATCCATCCGGATGCGACGGCAAACGTGCCCCGGCATTGCGCGACAGGTCATGCGCCGCCGCCATGCCGATGCGCCGTGCAGCATATCGGCCGGGATATTAGTGATGCCTTATCATCGTTGCGCGTTTTTCTGGCATTAAGTTGCGCTTTCGCAGCTTTTCGAAGAATAATGAAAAAAATACGACATGCAACGCCGCAGATTCGCCCCCGGGTGTCCTGCGAGTGGTGAAGAGGCTCTATGACCGATCTGCGTTTTTATTCCACCAGGACCGCTGCCGAGATGCTTGGCGTTTCGCTGCGCACGGTCCAGTTGTGGGTCGAGAACGGCCGGCTGCCCGCCTGGAAGACCGACGGCGGACATCGCCGCATCCCGGCCGACGCGGTGGACCGCATGGTGGCGGAACAACGCCACCAGTCCGCGCCCGCGAGCCCGGCGGCCGCGCCGCCCGCAAGGCCATTTCGCGTGCTGCTGGTGGAAGATGACGAACACCTGCTGCAGATCTATCGCATGGCGCTCGATGCGCTCGATCCCCGGGTCGAGATCCTCGAAGCCACCAATGGCTACGACGGCCTGCTGCTGATCGGCAGCAGCAAACCCGACCTGGTCGTGCTGGACCTGATCATGCCCGGCATCGACGGCTTCCGCCTGTGCCGCACCATCGATGCGCAGCAGGAATTCGCCACCACCCGCATTGCCGTGGTCACCTCGCTGGACAAGCACGCGATCGCCGACCGCGGTGGCATCCCGCCGCATATCCGGGTGTTCTCCAAGCCGATCCCGATGTCGGTGCTGCAGTCGCTGGTGGTGACCCTGCAGGTCAGCCCTGGCGCGCCGGCGTAGGGCAGGCGCCGGCACAATTCAGCGCGGGTATTGTATATCGTTTTTTTCATATGTCATCTGAAATGTATTTCACATTTGCGCGTGCCATGGCCGGCGGCCGGCATCGTCCGCCCGGCCTCCAGGAGCTAGCCCATGTCCGCCCATGAACGATATCTGGCCGAAGCAGTGCGCCTGGCGCAGGCCAACCGGGCGCGCGGCGGCAGGCCGTTCGGCGCGCTGCTGGCGCTGGACGGCGTGGTGATCGCCACCGGCGTCAACGACATCGTGCACAGCCACGACCCCACCACCCATGCGGAAATGGAAGCCATCCGCGCGGCCTGCCGCAAGCTGGGCCGGCCAGGCCTGCAGGGGGCGGTGGTCTACGCCAGCGGCCATCCGTGCCCGATGTGCCTGGCCGCGTTGACGATGACGGGCGTTGCCGAGGTCTATTACGCCTTCGACAATGCCGATGCCGCGCCGTACGGGCTGTCGAGCGAGGCCAGCTACGCAGCGCTGCGGCTGTCGCTGGCACCGCCCCCGCTGCCGCTGACGCGGCTGCACGTGGGCATCACGGCGGCCGAGCTGTACGGGGCCTGAAGCGGGGCCTGAAGCGGGCTCCGAGCGCGGCGCGCAGCGCTCCCGAAACCAGGGGCGTACCCGTTTCTGCGTGCGTGTCCGGGGCCATTGCGTACCCGTTTCTGCGTGGCATTCCTGGGGCATGCATTTAGCCCCGCAGGCGTGATCTGCCGCCTCGCGCGAGCGAAGTCCGGGGCGATATCACCGCGCAGACAGCGCCGCCAAGCCTGCGGGCAGGCCCGACCGGCAAGGAACACCGGCTCGCCACCGTCGATGGCCCCTGGAACCTGGCCCTGGCCCTGCCCCGGCCTCCGCTCCATCTCCCGGCCGGGCCAGGAGCGTACCCGTTTCTGCGGCGTACCCGTTTCTGCGCGAAAGGCGCGGTCGCTGGCCACGCGCTCAGTAGGTCTTGTAGGGCAGGAACTTGCCGGACATCTCGATGCGCACGCGGTCGCCGTTCGGGTCGGACTCGCGCTGGAGGTCCATGCGGAAATCGATGGCGCTCATGATGCCGTCGCCGAATTCCTCGTGGATCAGCGCCTTGAAGGTGCTGCCGTATACGCTGATCAGCTCGTAGAAACGGTAGACCAGCGGGTCGGTCGGCACGGCCGTCGGCAAGGAGCCCTTGTACGGCACGGTGCGCAGCCAGGGCTCGGCCCCGGGCGGCAGGCCGAAGATCTCCATCACCGCCTGCGCGCCCTGCGCGTCGAAGGCCATCTGGCCCAGGCAGGCGGCGGTCGTCCACTCTTTGCTCTTGCCGACCTTCTCGGCCACGTCGGCCCAGCGAATGCCCTTGGTGACCTTGGCTTCGATGATCAGGTCGGTTACGTCGCTACGGTTCATGTCGTGCCCCTCGTGTTGTGTTGGATGGCGTCAGGGCAGCCCGCCCGGCCCGGCGCTGGCGGCAATGCGGGCGCTGTCGTAGCGCGCAAGCGCGGCGAACGAGGTGGCACCCGGCACCAGGGCCTGCAGCACCAGTACGACAAGGAGGATAGGCATTGGCGTTCTCCCGTGACGAATCGCGAAGCGCAAGGTTCATGCCATTCGGCGGCACGGCGCGCAAGGCGCCGGCGCACTGCCGCAGGGAACGACGACGGCAGGCGCGCACCCGCCGCCCGCCGTTGCGCCCTCAAGCGGTGCAGCACGGCCGGCACGGATGGCGAAAGGCAGCGCGCAGGCGCCGCCGCACGCGCAAAACTTTGCGCGAATTATTTCCGATGTAACGCCACATTACGCCGGTGCGCCTGTTTTTGCCCGCCTTGCAGCTGGCGGACGAGGTGCACTGCAATGCCCGCGCGCCCAATGCCGGCAAGGCCTGGCAACCTCCGTCAGGACGCGCGCCGGAGCGTGTCGCGCGCAGCGCCCGGGGCCGCGCAAATGTGAACTCGGCTTACAACTGCAAGCACACCGGCGCCAGGCCGCTGGCTACAGTGGAGCCATGTTCAACGCGAAGCCAGTCACGGAGTCCCCAAACATGAAACGCGCCATTTCCCTGGTTGTCCTGCTCTCCACCGCGGCGGCGCTGCTGTCCGCCTGCATCGTGGTGCCGCCGCGCGGCGGCCCGCCGCCCTACCGCTACCACGACCGCTATTAAGCGGCATTAGGCGCCCCGCAAGGCCGCCTCCAGGCAACGCTGTACCGGCACTACGCCACCGTCTGAACCGCATCACCGGAGCTGAACCATGAAACGCCAACTGCTGCTCGCCCTCTCCACTCTCGCTGCCGGCGCCGCCCTTGGCATCATCTCGCCGGCCCAGGCCCAGGCCTATCCCCCGGGCTACCACGGCGCGCCGCCCCAGGTACGCTCCGCGCCGCCGCCGCCGCGCTACGAGCCGCGCCCGGCAGCCCGGCCAGGCCAGGCCTGGATGCCCGGCCACTGGGTCGCCAGCGGCGACCGCTACGACTGGCGGGGCGGCTACTGGGGGCATGCCCGCCCGGGCCAGCGTTATGTGCCCGAGCGCTGGGTACAGGGTCCGCGCGGCTGGGTGATGCGGCCCGGCTACTGGGCCCGCTGACAGGCAGTCGCGCCGACGCGCGCGTAGCACCACACGTCCCCGCCGCGGCGGGGACGATGCATTTCTCCCCGCCCCCTCCGCCCCCTCCGCTGCACCGGCGCCGCCAGGCCGCCAGCGTGTGTGTGCTAGCAAACAGTCCCTCCCACGGGTGCGGCATACAGTTTCCTCACTACGCGTCACGCGGCCCGCCCCGCGCGCCAGGCCTCGTGCTGCGTGAAGGAGCTGTACCATGCCTGACGACAACCGGATCGTACCCGTCATCCTCTGCGGCGGCGCGGGCTCACGACTGTGGCCGCTTTCCCGCGACGGCTATCCCAAGCAATTCCTGCGTCTGCTGGGGCGCGACTCGCTGCTGCAGGACACCCTGCTGCGCCTGCGCGAGATCCCCGGTGCCCAGGCGCCCATCCTGGTCAGCAACGAAGCGCACCGCTTCGTGGTGGCAGAGCAGGCGCGCGAAGCCGGCTGCGAGCTGTCCGCCATCATGCTCGAGCCGCACCCGCGCAACACCGCGCCGGCCACGGCCGTGGCCGCACTGCATGCCCGCGGCGACGGCACCGATCCGGTACTGCTGGTACTGCCCTCGGACCATCTGATCCGCGACCGCGCCGCCTTCGCCAGGACCGTATGCGCGGCCAGCTCGGTGGCCGCCGCCGGCGTGGTGGTCACGCTGGGCGTGGTGCCCACCTTCCCCGCCACCGGCTATGGCTACATCAAGGCCATCCCCAGCAATGCCGCGGCGCTGCTCTCGGTCACGCGCTTCGTCGAGAAGCCTTCGCTGGAAGTCGCCACGGCCTACCTGCAGGAAGGCAACTGTTTCTGGAACAGCGGCATCTTCCTGTTCCGCGCCTCGGCCTATCTCGCCGCACTGGAAGCGTTCGCGCCGGACATCCTGCTGGCCGCGCAAGAGGCCATGGTGCGCGGTCACCGCGACCTGGACTTCTTCCGCCTCGACACCGATTCGTTCGCCGCCTGCCGCTCGGACTCCATCGACTATGCCGTGATGGAGCACGTGCGCGACGCGCAGATGGCGCCGCTGTCGGCCGACTGGAGCGATGTCGGCTCCTGGGACGCGGTATGGAAGGCCGCCGAGAAGACGGCCGATGGCAACGTGGCGATCGGCGACGTGGTCACCCACCACGCGCGGGGCTGCCTGGTACACGCCTCGCACCGCCTGGTGACGGTGGCCGGGCTGGACGACGTGATGGTGGTGGAGACGCCGGACGTAGTGCTGGTGGTGCACAAGGACCATTGCCAGGACGTCAGGCAACTGGTGGAAATGGTGCGCAAGCAGGGCCGCCCCGAAGCGACCCAGCACCGCCAGGTGTACCGGCCATGGGGATCGTATGACGCGGTGGACCACGGCGCGCGCTACCAGGTCAAGCGCATCTCGGTCAAACCGGGTGCCAAGCTGTCGCTGCAGATGCACCACCACCGCGCCGAACACTGGGTGGTGGTATCGGGCACGGCGCGGGTGCGGCGCGGCGACGTGGAGTACCTGCTGACCGAAGACCAGTCCACCTACATCCCGATCGGCGAGACGCACAGCCTCGAAAACCCCGGCAGGATCCCGCTCGAGCTGATCGAGATCCAGTCCGGTTCCTACCTCGGCGAAGACGACATCATCCGGATGGCAGACATCTATGGGCGTACATGAACTCGAACCCCTCGGCCGGCTCACCGCGGGCGAGTTGCGGCCCGATGCCGGCAGCGTAGCGCCGCAGCGCACGCGGCGCGCGCTGATCACCGGCATCACCGGCCAGGACGGCGCCTACCTGTGCGAGCTGCTGCTGGCCAAGGGCTACGAAGTGCACGGCATCAAGCGCCGCAGCTCGCTGTTCAACACCGAGCGCATCGACCATCTCTACCAGGATCCGCAGGCGCCCAGGCGCAGCCTGATCCTGCACCACGGCGACATGACCGACACCGCCAGCCTGGTGCGCGTGGTGCAGCAGTCGCAGCCCGACGAGATCTACAACCTCGCCGCGCAGAGCCACGTGCAGGTGTCGTTCGAAGAGCCCGAATACACGGCGAACACCGATGCGCTGGGTACGCTGCGCCTGCTCGAGGCGGTGCGCATCCTCGGGCTGGAAAAGCAGGCGCGCTTCTACCAGGCTTCGACCTCCGAGCTGTACGGCCTGGTGCGGGCGATCCCGCAGAATGAAGCCACGCCGTTCTATCCGCGCAGCCCCTACGCAGCCGCCAAGCTTTACGCCTACTGGATCACGGTGAACTACCGCGAGGCCTACGGCATGTATGCCTGCAACGGCATCCTGTTCAACCATGAAAGCCCGGTGCGCGGCGAGACCTTCGTCACGCGCAAGATCACGCGCGCCATCGCGCGCATCGCGCTGGGCCTGCAGGACACGCTCTATCTCGGCAACCTGTCCGCGCTGCGCGACTGGGGCCATGCGCGCGACTATGTGGAAATGCAGTGGCTGATGCTGCAGCAGGCCAGGCCCGAGGACTATGTGATCGCCAGCGGCGAGCAGCACAGCGTGCGCGAGTTCGTGCAGCGCGCGGCGGCCGAGCTTGGCATCGCGGTGCGCTTCGAGGGCGAAGGCACCGGCGAGACCGGCGTGGTCGCGGGCATCGACAGCAGCGCGGGCCCGGTGGCGGCGCGCTGCAAGGTGGGCGACGTGATCGTGCGCGTGGATCCGCGCTACTTCCGCCCGACCGAAGTCGAGACATTGCTCGGCGACGCCAGCAAGGCGCGCGAGCAGCTCGGCTGGGCGCCGAGCACCAGCTTTTCCGCGCTGGTGCGCGAGATGGTGGAGGCCGACTTCGCCGCCGCGCGCCGCGATGCCTTCGTCAAGCTGGCGGGCTTCCGGGCCTACGACCATCATGAATGACCTCGACGGCGCTCAGCGCAGCCCCGCGTCGCCGCGCCGCGTCTTCGTGGCGGGACACCGCGGCATGGTCGGCTCGGCCATCGTGCGCGCATTGCAGGCGCGCGGACAAGCCGAGATCATCACGCGCGCGCATGCCGGGCTCGACCTGGCCGATCAGCAGCAGGTACGCCACTTCTTCGCCACCGAGGCGATCGACGAAATCTACCTGGCAGCCGCCCGGGTCGGCGGCATTCATGCCAACCACACCTATCCAGCCGAGTTCATCCGGCAGAACCTGATGATCGCGACCAACGTCATCCACGAAGCCTGGCGCGCGGGCGTGACACGGCTGCTGTTCCTCGGCTCGAGCTGCATCTACCCGAAATTCGCACCGCAGCCCATCGGCGAAGCCGCGCTGCTGACCGGTCCCCTCGAGCCCACCAACGCGCCCTACGCGCTGGCCAAGATCGCCGGCATCGCGCTGTGCGAGAGCTACAACCGCCAGTACGGCACCGACTACCGCTGCGTGATGCCGACCAACCTGTACGGTCCCGGCGACAACTACCACCCTGACAACAGCCACGTGATACCGGGCCTGCTGCGGCGCTTCCACGAGGCCGGCATGGCGCACGCGCAGTGCGTGCCGGTGTGGGGCAGCGGCGCGCCGTTGCGCGAGTTCCTCTACGCCGACGACCTCGCCGCGGCCTGCCTGCACGTGATGGCCCTGCCGCCGCACGCATACCGCCAGACGGCGCCGGCCGGCTTCCTCAACGTGGGCAGCAGCGAGGAAGTGAGCATCCGCGAGCTGGCGGGACTGGTGGCGCAGACCGTGGGCTTTCGCGGCGACATCGTCTTCGACAGCCGCAAGCCCGACGGCACGCCGCGCAAGCGGCTCGACTGCACGGCGCTCGGCGCCACCGGCTGGCAGCCGGCCGTGGCACTGCGCGACGGCCTGCGGCTGGCTTACCTGGATGCACTGAAAAGCGGATGCCTGGCGCATGGCAGCGCCCCGGCACAACGCATGGAGGCCTGACATGAAGCCGTTGTTTCGCAATCTCGGCAAGCCGGCCCGCCCGCACACCGGCGCGGTGGCCACGCCTGCGGCCGCACCCGCCGGCAGCCTGTGGCCGGGGCAGATCGTCTTCCCCGCCGGGGCCGCGGGCGCCGGCCTGTGGCGGCGCTGCGTGCAGCAGGTACGCGCCATCGCGCTCAGTCCCGGCGCGCTGGTGATCCTGGCCGGCCAGACCCGGCTGGAAAACTGGACCATGCTGCTGGCCAGCATGGCGATGCAGCGGCGCCGCGCCGCCTTCTTCCACGGCGCGGCCTTCGCCGCCATGCCAGGGCCCCTGGGCGCGTTTGCCGATGCGATACTGCTGCGCCATTGCCACGGCGTGTTCGTCGGTACCGACCGCGGCTGCGCGCGCGCCATCGCCGCCGACGTGCCGCCGCGCAATATCTTTGCGTGTCGCCCGCCGGCGGTGCTGCCGGAGGACTTCGATGCCGCCGCCGAACTGCGCGCGCGCGCCGAGCAGGCGCCATCGCAGCACGCGCCGCACTATCTCCATGTGGGCACCCTCGACGATGACGCCGGCCTGGGGCTGCTGCTGCGCGCCTTCGCGGCGACACGCCGGCAATGGCCAGCCGCCACGCTGTCGCTGGTCGGCACGGGACACGGCTATGGCCGCTTGCGGGCCGCGGCAGACACGCTGCGGCTAGGCACTTCCGTGCGCTTCCTGGGCACCATGGCGCCGCCCGATATTGCCGTCGAATACCGCAAGGCGAGCTGCCTGGTGCTGCCCCACGCATGCCAGCGCTGGCACCCGCTGGTCCGCGAGGCATTGAGCTACGGCTGCCCGGTGGTGGTGAGCGTAAACAATGACGACGCCGGCGAGCTGCTGCGCGACGGCGTCACCGGCCTCTACTTCAAGCCCGGCGATGCGGGCTCGCTGGCCAGCCGCCTGGCGCAGGTGCCGGTGCACTTCGGCGATGCCGCGGCCACCGGCGCGCGCTGCCAGGCGGCCGCGCTGGCGCACTCGGCCGGCGACGCGGGCCGCGCCATCGCCGCCGGCTGCGTGCGGATCATGGCCGCGACGGGCTGAGCGCCCGCCGCCATCGCCTCGGCGCCACCGGAGCTGTGCGCTCATGAAGATACTGATGTACTGCCTCAACTACGCGCCCGAGCTGACCGGCATCGGCAAGTACACCTGCGAGCAGGCGGAGTGGCTGGCCGCGCGCGGCCACGAGGTGCGCGTCATCACCGCGCCGCCGTACTACCCCGCCTGGCGCGTGGGGGATGGCTACCGCGCGTGGCAGTACCGCCGCGAGCGCCGCCACTGGGTAGAGCTCTGGCGTGCCCCGCTGTGGGTGCCGTGCCGCCCCGGCGGCATCACGCGGCTGCTGCACCTGGCCAGCTTCGCCGTGTCGAGCCTGCCCGCCCTGATGCTGCAATTGCGCTGGCGCCCGGACGTGCTGTTCGTGGTGGAGCCGCCGCTGATGTGCGCGCCGGCCGCGCTGCTGTTCGCGCGCTGGAGCGGCTGCCGCAGCTGGCTCCATGTGCAGGACTACGAGGTCGATGCCGCCTTCGCGCTGGGGCTGCTGCGCCAGCCATGGCTACGCCGCCTGGCGCAGCGCGTGGAGCAGCGGCTGATGGCGCGCTTCGACCGGGTCTCGTCGATCTCCCAGGCCATGGTCTCGCTCGCGCGCGACAAGGGCGCCGGGGCCCGCCGCGCGGCGTTGCTGCCCAACTGGGTCAACCTGCGCGAGATCGGGGCCGGCAGCATCGCCAGCGCCACGCTGGCGCGCCGCGCGCTCGATGTGCCCGCCGATGCCGTGCTGGCCCTCTACTCCGGCAATATGGGCGCCAAGCAGGGACTCGAGATCATGGCCGAAGCGGCGCGCCTGCTGAAGGACCACGACAGGCTGCATTTCATCTTCTGCGGCGACGGCGCCGGACGCGCCGCGCTGCAAGACGCATGCGCCGGGCTGCCGCGCGTGCGCTTCCTGCCCTTGCAGCCCGCCGAGATGTTTGCCTCGCTGCTGGCGGCCGCCGACATCCACCTGCTGCCGCAGCGCGCCGGTGCCGCCGACCTGGTGATGCCGTCTAAGCTGACTGGCATGCTGGCCAGCGCGCGGCCCGTGGTCGCTACCGCGGCGCCCGGCACAGAGCTTGGCCGCGTGGTCGCGCAGTGTGGCGTGCTGGTGCCTCCCGGCGATGCAGCGGCCCTGGCCGGCGCCATCGATTCACTGGCGGCCCAGCCTGCCTTGCGCGCGCATCTGGGCGCCGCCGGCCGCCGCTGGGCGGAGCGGCACCTGGATCGCGAGATGGTGCTGGGCGCGCTGGAAAACGCGCTGTTCGCCCTGGCCAGGCCGCAGCCCGAGGGGACTGCCGCAACCGCCGGCCTGGGCGGGGAATAGCACGGAACGCGCGCGGCCCGCGGCGGGCGCGCATGGGGGGCGCGTTCAGGCATCGACCGATTCGCGCCCTTCCACCGACACCGCGGCCAGCACGCCCTGGTAAATGCTCTCGTACTGATCGAGCGCCTTGTCCGCCGAGAAGAGCTTCGCCCAGGCAATGGAGCGCGCGGCAATCTCGGCACGCCGCTGGGCGGGCCAGGCGAGCATGCCGGCCAGTACGTGCGCCGCGCGCTGCGCCCAGCCTTCCATGTCGCCCTCCGCCAGCGGCTCCACCAGCTGCACCAGGCCGCCGCCGATCTCCGTCATGGGTGCGCGGTTGGTGGTCAGCACCGGCGCACCGCAGGCCATGGCTTCGATGATGGGCCAGCCAAAGCCCTCCTCGAGGCTGGGGAACAGCATCACCGCGGCCAGCGAGTAAGCCGCCTGCACGGCTTCCGTCGGCAAGCCGGTGAGGAAGCGCACGCTGCCACCAAGCCCTGCGGCGCGCGCGGCTTCGGCGCGCATCTCCGCGGTAGGATCGCCGCCGATCATCCACAAGGCGAGCGGAGATGTCCGGCATTTCCGGCAATAGGCAAGGTAGAGCGCGAGCACGCCCTCGCGGTTCTTGTACCACTGGTTGCCGCCGATATGCACCAGCATGCCTTGCGCGTCGGCCGCCACGCCCGCGCGTTGCAGGCACGCCAGGGCCTGCGTGGTGCCGACCCGCCGGAACGGATAGTTCATGCCGTTGTACACCACCCAGGCCGCTTCGGGCGGACAGGGATGCAGCCGCCGCAGGTCGCGCATGGTCTTGTTGGAGACCGTGACGAAGGCCTTGGCCTGGGTCAGGCCCCAGCGGATCAATTGCTGGTAGGTGCGCCCGCTGCGCGACAGGCCATGCTCGGGAAACTCTCCCGCAAGCGTGCGCAGGGCAATGAAATCGTGGCAATGCACCACGTGCGGGCGGTTGCGCAGCAACGGCATCCAGATCCCGAGCGCATGGTCGGCCAGCACCAGGAGCACATCCTTGTCCACCCGGCGCAGGCGCCACAGCGCCACCATCGGGAACAGGATGTACTGGTCGATATAGCCCAGCCACTTGGACAGGCCTTCGCGCGCGGGCAGGCGGCACATCACGGCCGCCGGCCTCCACAGTTCGGCCTGGTGGCCGCGCGCGCGCATGCCTTCCACGATCATCGCGGCGAAGCGGTCCATGCTGTGACTGCCGAAGAAGGAAGGGTGACCCAACAGGATGATTTTCATGGAGGTGCGATGGTGTGCGACGTGGCCGCCGCTGATTGATCTTGATTTGCCTGCGCTGCTTTCGGCCTCATCCGGTGCGCGAGAGGTGGTCGGTCGCCTGCCGCGTGACGGCCAGCGTGATGCCGGCGAATACGAAGCCGAGCGCGTTGGCCGTCATCTGGCCGACCAGCGGCCATGCGGTCAGCCCGAAGATGGCGATGGTCCACATCAGGATGAGAAAGGTGTCGCCGGTGCGCCTGGCCACGCGGATGGCGCAGCGCATGCCGTTGAACAGGATGAGCACCTTCAGTGCGAGGCTGAGATAGCCGACCAGCCCCATCTCGCCGATGACGCGTCCGGTCTCGGTCTCGCTGATGATGAACAGCAGGCCAGTCTGCAGGAAATAGTTGGCGAGATTGCTGCCCAGCCCCAGCCCGCTGCCCAGCAGGCTCTGCTCGAGGGACACATCGTTGACGCCGAAGAACATCGATTCCAGGCGCGAGCCCAGGTCCTCCTGCTCGGCGGCAGAGCTGAAGCGCTCGAGGGTCGCATCCACGGCCGAACTGACGAATACCAGGATCACCATGCTCATGAGAATGGAGACCACGCCCCACGCCATGGCCGCGCCGCGGCGCTTGCCCTTGCCGAAGACCAGGTTTGACAGCAACGCCACCCCGAAGATGATCGGGAGCAGCAGCACGGCCGCGCGCGACCCACTGACCAGCGAGGCAAGGAAGAGGCAACCCACGATCACCAGCCCGCGCAGCTTGCCCCACACGCCGGGCTTGGGCGCGCCGAACACCGCGCCCAGCGCGATGGGACTGATGATCGCCAGGAACACGGTATAGCCCATGGTGAAGGAGAAGGTGCCCGTGGTCCGCACCACGTCGCCGGTGACGCGGAAGACCAGGTCGGGATCCCCTTCGATCTGCCGGTTCAGGAAGTGGTCGGGCGGCAGGAAATGCTGCACCAGGGCCAGCGGCGTCATGATGAGCAGCATGCCGATCGACACCTTGTAGATCGCGACGAGATCCTGGTCCTCCAGCAGTTCGGCGGCGGCGTAGGCGAACCACAGATAGAGCAGCCAGAAGCGCAGCCCGACCAGGAAGATGGGCCATGAGTTGAGGCCGGCGACAAGCTGAAGCATTCCCCAGAAGCACACCAGGGCCGACCACCACAGCAGCAACCGCACGGTGCGGCGTGCCGGCGTGAATCCCGCATGGCGCATGGCGTGATAGAGGCCGTAGATCACCAGCAGGTCGCGCAACAGGATCAGCGGCGTGGTCAGGGAGTCCGACACCCACTTGCGCGCCGCGCCTTCGAGCACGGCGGTCACGAACACCAGGATGAAGACACGGCCGAATACCGAGACATGCTTGCGCGCGGCTGCCGGCCTCGGAACGCGGAGGGCGATGCGTTGTGTCAGCATAGCGCGGCCACCGTTTCCGCCGCGGTGTGGCGGTACCTCTTCCAGGTGAACGTGCTGCCCGCCGCGGCGGCATGCACCCTGGCTTGCGCCAGCAGATCCCGGTGGTTCGCCAGTTCCAGCATGCGCTCGTACAGGGGCTCCTGGCCGACCGGAACGACCCAGCCGGAACCCGGGAACTGCTCGATGATCTCCTTGGCCCCGACCCGATCGGTCACCAGCGCGGGCGTGCCGCACGCCAGCGCCTCCGCGACCACCATGCCGAAGGAGTCGAAGCGCGACGGCAGCACGAAGCAATCCGCGTCGGCGAACACCTGGAACAGCGCGCCCTGCGGCAGCGAGCCCAGGCAGGTCACGCCCGGTGTCTGCGCGATGGCCGCGCCGAGTTCCGCATCATCGATGCCGCCGACCATCACCAGCTCCGCGTCCGCATGGATGCGGCGCAGCCTGGCGAAAGCCTGCAGCAGCAGATCGACAGCCTTGCGCCTGGTCACGCCGCCGGCAAACACGAAGCGCAAGGCGCCATCCGCACGGCGGCGCACGACGTCGCCCGGCAGGCTGGCACCCAGCAGGATCGGGCGCAGCTTGCCCGCCGGCACGCCCGCATCGACATAGGACTGCGCGGCAAAGGCCGAACAGGTGATGATCACATCGGCCAGTTCGATCTCGCGGTCCTTGTTCGCATTGATCTGCTGCAGATAGGCCGTATCCAGGGTTGGCAGCATCTGCTCGGCCGCGCGATGGTGCACGGAAGGCGCCTCCAGCACGCAGCGCGCGCCGATGCGCCTGGCCGCCGCGAAGGTCTTGCCGGCGGAGTTTTCGTAGGCCACCACCACATCGGGCCTGATCGCCCGGACGTGCGACGCCACCCACTGGTCGAACAGGTGGAATATCCGGTGGGCATAGGCTGACGAAGAGCGGCCTGTGTAGAGCTTGAGCCCGACCTTCAGCACGCCGGCAAAGAGGACCGGGTGGCGACGCAATGCGCGCGGTATGTCCACCTCCCGCATCTTGGCGCCGTACCTGGCAGGCAGCCACCAGGGCGCCGCCTCGCCCGGCGCGCGCACCGGCACGCCGGACCAGTATTGCTTGAGCATGTCGCGCTCGTACAGGGCCTGCGCCATCTGGTGCGAGTGCTGCAGGCCGGGATGGGTGACCAGGGCCTTCATGCTTCGCTCCCGCGCGGCGCGGCGGCGAGCCGCGCGTTGCCGTGCGCCGGCGCGGGGCCGGCGCCGGGCGGCCGGCC